>NZ_JBHSIV010000010.1:0-190269 GCF_042653685.1 Actinomycetospora atypica
CCTGCGCGAGAGCGGGGTGGCGCTGATGGCCCGCGTCCTCGTCGGGGGGCAGCGCACCGGCGCCGCCCTCGTCGGGCTGCGCGACGCCCGCGAGCGGCTCTCCGACGAGCCCGGCCTCGACCCCGGTCCCGTGCTCCGCGAGGCCGAGGCGACGGTGCTCCACCCGGCCGCCCGACCGCAGCCGACGCCGCCGCCACCACCCCCACCACCACCATCCCCGCCGCCGGCGCCACGGCGGCCGGCCGAGGCGCAGCCCGACGACGGCTTCCTCGGCCGGACCGACGAGCTGCACCGGCTGCACCGCGCCCGGAGCGCCACCGGGCCGCGGGCCGCCGTCGTGTGGGTGGCCGCGGAGGCGGGGACGGGCAAGTCGGCCCTCGTCGAACGCTTCGCCCGCGAGTCGGCCGCCGAGGGCGCGCGCGTCCTGCGGGCCCGCTGCTCCGAGGTCGACGGCGCCCCTCCGGGGTGGGCGTGGCGCGACCTGGTCGAGCGGACCGGCGGCGCCCCGCCCGCGGCCACCGACCCGTTCACGCTGACCGCTGCGGTCGCGGGCCTCGTCGGGAACGGCCCGACGACCATCGTCTGTGAGGACGTCCACCGCGGGGACGGCGAGACGCTGCAGGTCCTGCGCCACCTCGTCGCGAGCGGCGACGTCCCGCTGCTCGTCGTCGCGACCTACCGCGACGACGAGGTGTCGGACGACCTGCGGGCCACCCTCGCGCTGCTCGCGGCCCAGACCCTCGACCGTCTCCGGTTGGGCGGGCTCGACCCCGACTCCGGGCGCCGGCTCCTGCGGCGCACCGCCGGGCGCGCCCTCGCCGACCGCACGTGGCGCGCCCTGCTGGAGCGGGCGGCCGGCAACGCCCTGTTCCTGCGCGAGCTCGGCGGGCTGGTGCGGACCGAGGGCGACGAGGTCGCGACCCGCGAGCTGCCGGCCGGGGTGGGCGACGTGCTCGGCCGGCGGATCGCGCGCCTGCCCGCCCGCGCCGTCGCGACGCTCACGCGGGCCGCGGTGCTCGGGCGGGACGTCGACGTCGACCTCGTGCTCGAGGTCGACGCGCTGCGGGGCCCGCTGACCGAGGACGAGCTGCTCGACGACCTCGACACCGGCCTCGTCGCGGGCCTGCTCGAACCCGTTCCCGACGATGCCCGCGGCGGCCTGCGCTTCGCCCACGCCCTGGTGCGCGACACGATCGTCGCCCGCATCCCGCCGCTGCGCCGGGCCCGGCTGCACCGCGCGCTGCTGGACGCCCTCGAGGCCCGGCACCCCGACCGCGTGCACGCCCTCGCCCACCACGCCGAGCTCGCCCTCGACACCGCCACCGCGCCCCGCGCGCTGCCCCACCTGCTCGCCGGCGCCGCGAGTGCTCACGGGACGGGCGCGGTCGACGACGCGGTCCGCTGGTGGCGGGCGGGCCTGCGGGCCCACGACCTCGGCGCGGGCGACGCGACGAGCCGCCTGCGCACCCACCGCGACCTGGTCCGCTCGCTGGCCGCCGCCGGCGACCTGACCGCCGCCCGGGCCGAGCGGGCCCGCTGCATCGAGCTCGCGTCGGCGACCGGCGACGTGCTCGACGAGGCGTGGGCCTGGAGCTGGGACGTGGTCGCGCTGTGGTCGACCCGCCCGCTGCTCGCCGAGCAGTCCGCGGCGGTGGCCCGGGTGCAGGAGCTGCTCGCGGTCGTCGGGACCACCGACCGCCGGCTGCGCGCCGAGCTGCTCCTGGCCCTGGCGCACGAGGCCGAGCCGTGGCTGGTCGACGTCGGCCGGCCGGCGGGGGAGGAGGCGCTGGCCCTGGCCCGGGAGCTCGACGACCCGCGGCTGGTCTGCCGCGCGCTCAACGTCGCGCACTTCCACACCTTCGGCGTGCTCGACCCCGACCACCAGCGCCGGGTCGGCGAGGAGATGCTCGCCGTCGCGACCCGCGCCGACCTGGGCGACCACCGGGCCCTGGCGCACCTGATCCTGTCCGCCGCCGCGGTGGGCCGGGGCGACCTCGACGCCGCGCGCCACCACCTCGACGGGGCGACCGCGACCGCCGGGGCGGGCCAGCTCCCGGTCCTCGCCCTCTCCGTCGCGGTGTTCGCGGCGACCCTCGACCTCGTCCACGGCCGCGTCGACGCCGCCCGCGACGCCTTCGACGAGCTCACCGCCCGCATCACCGCCTCCGGCGACCCCAACGGCGCGTTGATCCGCGCCTGGGTGCTGGCCACGGTCGCCGCGGCGGCCGGGGACGGCTCGGCCGCCGTCGAGGTCGAGTCCGTCGTGGCCGCGGGCGGCGCGTCGGGGGTGGCCGTGCTGCGGGTGCTGAGCCACCTCGACGCCGGCCGGGTCGACGAGGCCCGGGCCCTCTGGCCGCTGCCGGTCTACCCCCGCGAGTCGACCTGGCTGCTGGAGACCGCCCTCCAGTGCCTCGCGGCGTGCCGGCTCGGCGACACCGCCGTCGTCCGCCGGACCGCCGACGACCTGCGGCCGTGGGCCGGGCAGCTCGTGCGCACCGTCAACGGCCAGCTCGTCCTCGGCCCGGTCGACCTGGTGCTGGCCCGGGCCGCCGTCGCCCTCGGCGAGGACCCCCGCCCGCACGCCGAGAGTGCCGTCGCCCTGGCCCGCCGGCTCGACGCCCCGCACTGGACGGCCGAGGCGGACGCGCTGCTGGGGTGAGGGCGGTCGATCACAAGTCGGCTGCAAGTGGTGGAGCGCACCGTCGCACCCGACGGGCGCCACCGCGGGCGCCCGGGAACCGGGAGTCCCGCCATGACCACCACGCACCGTCGCCTGCTCGCCCTCGGGGGCGCCGCGCTCGCCGCCTCCGGCATCACCGGGCTCGCCGGCGGGATGCTGCACCCCGTGGTGGACGGGCAGTCGCACTCCGCGGCGTCGCTCGCGGCGGGTGGCGGTCCACCGGCGTACGCCCTGCTCTACGGCGGCGCGATCCTGCTGATGCTCGGCCTGCCCGCGGTGACCGCCTGGCTCGCCGACCGCGTCGGGGTGCTCGGCCTCGTCGGCCTCACGCTCTACTTCGTGGGCAACGCGCTGTCCGCGCAGTCGCACCTCGTGGTGGAGGGGTTCGTCGCCCGCGAGCTCGCCGGCATCCCCGGTGTGGTTCCGGATCCAGTACTGCACGCCGATAGGGGTTCGATCGTGGCGGCGCCGTCGTTCGCGCTGCTGCAGGTGATCGGCGGGCTGGTGTTCGTCGCCGGGGTGCTCCTCACCGGGATCGCCCTGCTGCGCCGCGGTGCCGGCATCCCCTGGTGGGTGGGCGCGGCCTTCGTCGCCTCGGCGATCGGGGTGCTGATCCCGCTGCCCGAGGCCCCGGTGCTGACCGGTCTGCAGGTGGAGCTCTTCGAGGCGATCGGCACCGTCGGGCTCGGGGTGCTCGCGATCCGGGCGGCGCGGACTCCCTCGACGGCACCGCGACGGGACCCCGTGCCGGTGGGCTGAGAGCCCACGGGAGCGAGCAGTCCACCGGATCGAGCAGCACTGTGCCGACGACGGCGGGTGTCACCACCCGCCGTCGTCGGCGTGCGTGCGTGCGTGCGTCGGTCAGGTACGTCGATCAGGCGCGGACGGTCTGCCAGGGGCGGTTGTGTCGGAGCCGCTGGGCCGGGTCGAGCCACCGGGGTGGTCGGAACCAGGGCATCCCGTCGATCATCACGATCTCCCACCCGCTGTGGTGGACCAGCGAGTGGTGGTATGCGCACAACAGGACGCAGTTCTCCGGGCAGGTCTCGCCGCCGTCGACCCAGTGCAGGATGTGGTGCGCGTGGGTCTTGCGGGCCCGCCGGCGGCACCCGGGGTGGGCGCAGTGCCGGTCGCGGAGGTAGAGCGCGCGGCGGACGTGCGGGGGCACGATCCGGACCTTGCGGCCGAGATCGAGCGGCTGGCCCTCCCCGCCCATGACGGCGGGGACGAGGTCGGCGTCGCAGGCGAGGCGCCGCGCGGTCTCGGGACGGATGTAGGTGTTCTCCCCGAGCAGCCCGAGCTTCAGGGTGCCGTCGGGCGGTGGGGTGGCCTCGCGGAGTTGTCGCCGGAGCGTCTCGAGGTCGACGGTGAGGGTCAGCGCGACGCGTTCCCCACCCTCGGAGTCGGCGCGGCTCCAGGCCGGTGGGGCGCCGGCCGGTGTCCCCGGCTCGGGCTTCGGGGCATCGGCGTCGGGATCGGTGTCGGGGTCGAACAGGCCCCACCCGGTCGTCTCCTCGGCGCCGGCCGGGTCGCCGGCCGACGGGGTGGCCTCGGGCGAGGTGGTGTCGACGCCGCGCTGGTAGGCCTCGCCGGCGAGGTCGAGCAGGGCCTGCGCGCGCCGTTCGGGGAGCGTGCGCAGCGCCTGGCTGTCGGGGGACTCGCCCCGTTCGGGGCCGTCGGTCCGACCACGCTCGGGCTGGTCCTCGAGAGCGGCGCCCTCGGGCGGTGGGGTGGCGTGGGCCAGGGCCGTGGCGAGGAACTCCGCGGCGGCGGGGTCGCGGTACGCGAAGCGCCCGGCGAGGGTGCCGTCCTTGCGTCGCAGGTAGTGCAGTTCGTTCTCCGGCGGCGGGTCGTCGTCGGGGGCGGTGCCGTCGGGGTCGAGCAGCGCGAGGATGGCGCCGGCGGCCTTGGCCAGCGCGGCGGGCGCGTGGGTGGTGGCGAGCTCGGCCAACTGCGTCTCGGTGGTCGCCAGGACCTCGTCGGCGAGCGCCGGCACCACGGCGTCCAGGCGGTGCAGCGTCTTCCGGATGACCTCGACGTGCCCCGGTCCGATCGTCCCGGCCTCGACCAGCGCGGCGGTCGCGGGGAGGTCGGCGGGCTCCGGGCTCCCGGTGGGGGACACCGTGGTGGCCAGGGAGGCGGCGTGACGGGTGAGGCGCAGCGCCTCGGACGGGTCGATGCGGACGTGGTCCTCGAGCAGGCGGGTCACCGACCGGTAGCCGGTCTCGGTGACCGCGTCGGAGGCCTGGAGCCCCTGCAGTGCGCGATAGGCGCGGGCGTGCGCGAGGCGGAGCGCCTGGACGGCGGCCGCGGTCTCGGCGAGCGCCGTCGACGACGCCACGGACAACCCGTCCCGGTCGCTCTCCGGCTCGAGCCCGGGGATGGACCAGTCGGGAGCCGAGCCGTCACAGCCCGCGGCGGAGGGCCCGGGATCGGGCTCCGAGGAGCACAGCGTGACGAGCTGCTCCTCCTCGACGCACAGCGCCGCGAACTCCTCGTCGGTGAGGCGCTCGTCGAACTCCTGCCAGGGATCGTCGTCGGGGAACCACACGGGCAGCCCGTCGGCCCCGAGGTCCCCTGCGGGATCGGGAGCGGGTTCCACCGGCGCGGCCATGATCCCAGTATCGAACACATGTTCGAACGGTGCCAGCGCCCGTTCGGAGCAACTCGATCATGTCCGCGACCGGCACGATCGAGACCATGACCCCGAGCACCGCGGCACAGCGAGTCCTCGACGCCCTCGCGGCGACCGACACCCCCGAGCCGCCGTCCGACCTGTTCGCCGAGGGCGCCGTCACCTGGCACTCGTTCGACGAGGTCGAGGAGCCGACGCTGGTCCACACCCTCGCGACGCTGCGCGCGATCCGGGCCGTGATCCCCGACTTCACGATGGCCGACGTCCGCACCACCGGCGACGACGAGCAGACCGGCCTGGCCCGCTACGTGCTGACCGGGACCCTCCCCGACGGGTCCCGGCTCCACGCACCGGCGGCGATGGTGATCCACCTCGAGGACGGGCTCGTCACCCGCCTCGAGGAGTACGTGGACACCGCCCAGCTCGCCCCGCTGTTCGCCGCCCTGGGTTAGGCGTCCCGGCGACGCATCCGGACCACGGTGATCGTCATCCCGACGACCACGTAGACCAGGGCCCGCAGCGACGACGACGCGATGCCGTCGAGCGGCAGCGGGTCGCGCAGGACGTCCGTGCCGGCGGTGAACCCGGAGGTCAGCAGCAGGGGCTGCAGCCACGACAGGGACGGGATCGCGCCGAGCACCCCGAACACGATCATCCCGCCCAGCACGGACGCCAGGACCACGAGCGGGTGCTCGGTGAAGGTCGAGATCGCCAGCGCCACCGCGCCGACGGCGAGCAGCTGGCCGATCGTCCACGCCGCGACGAGCGCGATCCGCCCGAGTGCCTCGCCGAAGCCGAGCGTCGTGCCCGACAGGGTGATCAGCGAGCCCGGCCCGCCGACCACGACCGCGCCGGCCACCATCCCGACGACCGCCACGATCACGACCGCGAGCACCGCCACCGTGATCACGCCGGCGGACTTCATGACGACGAGGCGCATCCGGCCGACCGGGGCGAGCAGCAGCCCGCGCAGCGTGCCGGTGGAGGCCTCGCCCGCGATGGCGTCGGCCGCCGAGCTGGCGACGGCGAGCGGGAGCAGCAGCGTCAGGGCGAGCCCGAGGGCGACGACCGGCAGGACGAAGCCGTTGCCGGCGACCTGCGCGACGAGCCCCGGGCCCCGCCCCGACGACGGCGATCCCGCGAGCGCGATCCCGATGGCCACGGCGACCGGGATGAGCGCGAGCAGACCGAGCACGACGAGCGTGCGGGGCCGGCGCAGCACCCAGCGCAGCTCGGCCGCGACCAGGCGCCCCAGGGGAGCGGTGGCGCGCGTCCTCGAGCGTTCCGACAGCACGGCGGTCACGAGTCCTCCTCGGTGAGTCGGGCGAAGAGCTCCTCGAGGTGCGCGCGTCGCCGCTGGACCTCCCACACGCCGATGCCGGCCCGGACCAGCGTGGCCACCACGTCGGGCGGCTCCAGCGGCCCGCCCGGCACGACGACCGCGGTCTCGCGCAGGTAGGCACCGGCGCCGGTCGCGCGCAGGGCGGTGACGGCCCCGGCGGGGTCGTCGGTGGTGACGACCAGCTCGGCGTCGTGGTCGAGCAGCGTGGCCAGCTCGCCCGAGACGAGCAGCGAGCCGCGCTGCAGCACCGCGACGTGGGTGCAGACGGCCTCCACCTCGGCGAGCAGGTGGGACGAGAGCACCACCGTGGTGCCGGCGTCGTGCAGCTCGGCGACCACGCGGCGGACGTCGCGGGTGCCGGCCGGGTCGAGGCCGTTGGTGGGCTCGTCGAGCACCACCAGCTTCCGCGGGACGAGCAGCGCCCCCGCCAGCCCGAGGCGCTGCTTCATGCCCAGCGAGTAGCCCCGGAACCGGCGGCGGGCGGCGTCGGCGAGACCCACCCGCTCGAGCGCCGCGTCGACGGGGCCGCGCAGGTCGCCGTCGAGGCGGGGCTCGCAGGCGGCGACGCGCAGCAGGTTGTCGCGCCCGGAGAGGAACGGGTGGAAGCCGGGCCCCTCGACGAGGGCGCCGACGTCCGGCAGGGACGCCGGCAGCTCGTCGCCCGAGCGGCCGAGGAGCTCGACGTGCCCGGCGCTCGGGCGGGTCAGCCCGAGCAGCATCCGGATCAGCGTCGTCTTCCCCGACCCGTTCGGGCCGAGCATGCCGAGCACCGCGCCCGCCGGGATCTCGAGGTCGATGCCGTCGACCGCGACGACCTTCCCGAACGTCTTGCGGACGCCGCGCACCCTCGCGGCCGGCACCGGGGCCTCGTCGGGAAGGTCCTTCCCGACGAGAGCCTCGTGCTGGGTCGCCGTCATCGCGCCAGGGCCTCGGTGAGGACCTGCTCGGGGACGGCGCCGGCGGCCACGCGGCCGTCGTCGGTGACGATCGCCGTGGCGACGGCGGTGGAGATCAGGCGCCCGGTGCCCCAGGGGCCGCTGACGGGCGAGCCGAGGGCGGACAGGTCGGGAGCACCCTCGGGTGCTCCCTCGGGCTGACCCGGCTGGGGCTGACCCGGCTGGGGCTGACCGGCCTGGGCCGGGCGCTGGAGCACGACGACGCGGTCCCAGCCCTCGCCGACGGTCCTCGGGGCGGTGGCGCCCTCCGGACGATCCGGCCGGTCACCCTGCGGGGCGTCCTTCACCGTGGTGCCGGGCGGCGGGGTGAAGGCGAACAGCGCCGGGTCCTGGGGCTCGAAGGCGATGCTGTCGAAGCCGAGGGTCAGTGCCGGGTCGGGCGAGCCGGTGGCCAGCACCGTCAGCTGCAGCGGGATGCGCTTCTCGGCGTCGACGGCCACGCGGACCTCGCGGAGCAGCGTGCGCTCGTTCGGCTGCGGGGTGAGGACGAGCTGGTAGGCGGGCCGGCCGGCGACCTCGGCGGTGCCGTCGACGGCGACGTTGCTCGTCTTCCGGAGCTCCGCGATCATCGACGTGGCCGCGCCGGCCGGGTCGGTCTGCGGGTCCACACCGGCGGGCCCGGCGCCCTCGGGGCGCTGCCCGGCCTCGCCGGTGGAGCGGGTGGCGGTGCGGTCGGTGGAGTCGTAGGCCCAGCGCGTGGTGCCGTCGGAGACGAGCGTCTTCTCGCCCTCGGACGACGGCAGCGCGACGCGGCCCTTGCCGTCGCCGCCCGACCAGACGCGAGCCGTGGACGAGCCGTTGCCGAGCTGCGGGGCCTGCGGCAGCGCCGGGAGGCCGAGCTCGTTGTCGACCGTGATCGACCCGTCGAAGGGCCCGGGCTGCGCGGTGATCACCGACGCGACCAGGTCCTCCGGGCTCACCGGCGGCAGCTCGGGCGCGGCGGACGCACCCGGCGCCAGCACCACCCCGACCGCCACCGCCCCGGCGAGCACCGCCCCTGCTGCTGTCCCGTACCACCTGCGCCTGCTGCTCATGGACACCATCGTCGTCCCGATCGGCTGAGACCCTCACAGCGCCGGCGGGACTACGGTCGGACGCGTGCCGCGAGTGCTGGTGGTCGACGACGAGCCCGGGCTGCGGGCCGCGCTCGTCCGCGGGCTCGGCGCCGAGGGCATGGACGTGGTCGCGGTCGGCGACGGCCCGACCGGGCTGGCCGAGGCCTCGTCGGGAACCTTCGACGCGGTGGTGCTCGACATCGTCATGCCGGGGCTGTCGGGCTACCGGGTGCTCGAGCGGCTGCGCGCGCAGGGGATCGAGACCCCGGTGCTGCTGCTCTCGGCCAAGGACGGCGAGGTCGACCAGGCCGACGGGCTCGACCTCGGCGCCGACGGCTACCTCGTGAAGCCCTTCTCCTTCGTCGTGCTCGTCGCCCAGCTCCGCGCCCTGCTGCGCCGGCGCGTCCCCGCCGCGGTCACGCTCGTCCGGGGGCCGCTGCAGCTCGACGGCGACACCGCCACCTGGGACGGCCGCGACCTCGGGCTCGCCCCGCGCGAGCTCGCGGTGCTGCACGCGCTTGCGGTGCGGCCCGGGGCCGTCGTCACGAAGGACGACCTGCTCACCACCGTGTGGGGCGACGGGGCCGCGGCCCGCAACGTCGTCGAGGTCTACGTCGGCTACCTGCGGCGCAAGCTCGCGGCGGTGGGGGCCGACGGCCTCGTCGTGACCGAGCGGGGGCGCGGGTACCGGGTCGATCTACCCACGTGAGGCCCGGCTGGTGGGCGCGGCGCGGCCTGCGGACCCGGATCGCGGTGGTGGTCGGGCTCGTGTCGCTCGTCGTGCTGCTCGCCCTGTCGCGGCTCGGCGCCGGGCTGCTGCTCGACGCCGTCGTCGAGGCCGGGGACGGCGAGCTGCGCGACCGCGCCACCGCGGCCCGGGAGGCGGCGCTCGTCGGGACGCCGCTGCCGGGTGGGCTGCGGCTGACCGACGTGGCCGGGACGCCCGTCGACGGCCGCGGACCGGTCCCGCTCGCCGCGCCGGCGGTGCGGGCGCTGGGCTCGGGGGAGCCGGTGACGGTGACCGGGCCGGGCGAGCCGCGGCGCTGGGTCGCGGTGCCCGTGACGCTGCCCGACGGGTCCTCGCGCCTGGTCCTGGCCTCGCGCGACCTCGTCGGGTCGACGTCCCTGCTCGGCGGTGCGGCGGGCTGGTTCCTGCCCGGGGTGCTCCTCGCGGCCGCGGTGCTCGCGGGCGGGGCGTGGCTCGCGGCGGGGGCGGCGCTGCGCCCGGTCGGGCGGCTGCGGGCGGCCGCGGCGGCGGTGGGGGAGTCCGAACGCCTCCCGGTGCCGCCCTCACGCGACGAGCTGGCCGCGCTCGCCCGCGAGATCAACCTGCTGCTGGAACGGCGCGACGACGCGGCGGACCGGCTGCGGCGCTTCTCCGACGACGCCGCCCACGAGCTGCGCTCGCCGATCGCCTCGCTGCGCGCGACCGCGGACGTCGCGGTGGCGTACCCGGCGCCGGGGAGCACGGAGGAGGACCGGGAGGCCTGGCGCACGGTGGCGCGCGACGCCGAACGCCTGTCGGTGCTGGTCACGGACCTGCTCGCGCTCGCCCGCGCCGACGGCGGGGAGCGGGGCCGGGCGCAGGCGGTGGAGCTGGGGGGCGCGGTGGCCGAGGCGGTGGGACGGCTTCCCGACGATGCCGGCCCCGTGGTCACCGTGTGGGCGCCCGTCGGGGCGTACGCCTCCGCGACCCCCGCGGAGGTCGGTCTGGTGCTCGACAACCTCGTCGGAAACGCCCGCCGGCACGCCCGCTCGGTGGTCCACGTGTCGGTGGTCCCCGCCGGGGCGTGGGTGCGGCTGCTGGTCGACGACGACGGTCCGGGCATTCCCGACGAGGAGCGGACGCGGGTCTTCGACCGCTTCACCCGCGTCGAGGCGACCGCCGGGACCACGGGCTCGGGGCTGGGCCTGGCGCTGGTGGCCCGCCTCGTCGAGGGGCGCGGCGGGACGGTGCGGGCGGGGACCTCCCCGGACGGCGGGGCCCGGCTGACCGCACGGTGGCCCGCCGCCCGGTCCGGGCCCTAGCCTCCGCGCGACGGGATCGACCGACGTGGAGGCCGCGATGACGGGGACCGACCGGCAGGGCTACTACTCCCACGCCCAGCAGGGGGAGCACGAGTACTTCGACCTGGGGTCGTTCGTCCTGCAGTCGGGCTACACGCTGCCGGCGGCGACGCTGGCCTACCGCACCCACGGGACGCTGAACGAGGTGAAGGACAACCTCGTCCTGTTCCCGCACATGTACTCGGGCACCCCGTCCTCGCTCGACGACTACATCGGGCCGGGGAAGCCGCTCGACACCGAGAAGTACTTCGTCGTGTGCCCGGGGCAGCTCGGGGGCGGCATGTCGAGCTCGCCGTCGAACACCCCGGCGCCGTTCGACCGCGGGCAGTTCCCGGCCGTCGCGATCGCCGACGACGTCCTCGCCCAGTACCGGCTGGTCTCCGAGCACTTCGGCGTCGAGCAGCTGCACGCCGTGCTGGGCTGGTCGATGGGCGCGCAGCAGACCTACGAGTGGGCGGTCCGCTTCCCCGACATGGTGCCCCGCGCGGCCGCGTTCGCCGGGACCGCGAAGACCCCGGCGCACAACCAGGTGTTCATCGACCTGCACACCGAGCTGCTGCGCTCCGACCCCGCCTTCGCCGACGGCTTCTACTCCGACGCCGCCGACGTGCGCCTCGGCCTGACCCGCCACGCGCTCGCGTTCTCGCTCGAGGGCTTCACCCACGAGTGGTACCGGGGCGAGCACTGGCGCGGGCTGGGCTACGCCACCGCGAACGACTTCCGCCAGCACTTCATCCGCGGCTACTTCGCCCCGATGGACCCGAACAACCTCCTCACCCAGGCGGCCAAGTGGTGGGCGGGCGACATCTCCCCGCACGGCGACGGCTCGCTGCCCACGGCGCTCGGGAGGATCACCGCACACTTCTTCGTCGTGCCCTTCGGCGGCGACAGCTTCTTCCCCGTCGAGGACTGCGAGGCCGAGGCCGGTCACCTGCCCCACGGCGAGCTGCGGGTGATCGACACACCGGCCGGCCACTTCGGCATGTTCGCGCTGCGCCCCGAGGACGGGCAGCGGATCGGCGAGGTGATGGTCGAGATGCTCTCGAGCCCGGGCCACACCGTCTGAGCCGCCCGGCCGGACCGTCGGGGGTACTGGGCAGAATGGGCGCCGTGAGTCCCACGATCGCGCTGCACGACGCCCGCCCCGACGCCGAGCCCGGCCTCTCGGCGCTGCGCGGCTACGTCCGCGACGTCCTCGGGCGCATGCACGGCCGCCCGGTCTCCGACGACGAGGTCGAGGAGTTCATGGCCGAGAGCCCCAGCGAGGGCCTCGACGCGTTCGTCCTCGCCACGGGTCCCGACGATGCCGTGCTCGGCTGCGTCGGCCTGCGCCTTCACGGGGCGGGGGTCCCCGACGACGCCGCCGAGGTCAAGCGGATGTGGACGGCGCCGGAGACGCGCGGGCTCGGCGTCGGGAAGTCGCTGCTCGCCGAGGTGCTCCGCCGGGCCCGCGATGCCGGGCGCACCCGGCTCGTCCTCGACACCCGGGCCGACCTCGTGGAGGCGCGCACGCTCTACGAGCGCGCCGGGTTCGTCGAGGTCGAGCCCTACAACGACAACCCGTACGCGCAGGTCTGGTACGCGCTGGACCTGCGGTGAGGCGGGTGACGGCGACCCGGTACGTCACGCCGCTGCGCGAGGGCGGGTCGCTGCCCGGGCTGGTCGAGGCCGACGACCTCGGCACCTACGTCGTCAAGTTCTCCGGCGCCGGGCAGGGCGTGAAGGCGCTCGTCGCGGAGGTGGTCGCCGGCGGCATCGGGCGCGCGCTGGGGCTGCGGGTGCCCGAGCTCGTGGTCGTCGACCTCGACCCCGTCGTCGCCCGCTCGGAGCCCGACTGGGAGGTCCAGGAGCTGCTCGCCCGCTCCGGCGGGCCGAACCTCGGCATGGACTTCCTGCCCGGCTCGCTGGGCTTCGACCCGGTCGCGCACACCGTCGACCCGGACGAGGCGGCGCGCATCGTCTGGTTCGACGCGTTCGTCGAGAACGTCGACCGCACGTGGCGGAACCCGAACCTGCTGCGCTGGCACCGCGAGCTGTGGTGCATCGACCACGGCGCCTGCCTGTACTTCCACCACTCCTGGGCCCGGGCCGCGGCCGTGGTCGGCCGCGCCTACGACGCGTCCGACCACGTGCTCCGCCCCTCGACGACCACCGCGGCGCGCACCGCCGCCGACGCGGAGCTGGCCCCGCGGGTGACCCGCGAGCTGCTCGAGGAGGTGGTCGCCGAGGTGCCCGTGGAGTGGCTCGACGATCCCTCCTTCGGTTCGCCCGACGAGGCCCGCGCGGCGTACGTCGAGCACCTGTCGGCGCGGGTGGCCGACCGGACGTGGGCACCGTGAACGAATACGAGTACGCGGCCCTGCGGGTGGTCCCGCGCGTCGACCGCGGTGAGTGCGTGAACGTCGGGGTGCTGCTCTACTGCCGCTTCGCGGTCCACCTGACGATGCGCCTGGCGCTCGACCTCGACCGCCTGCGTGCGCTGGCCCCCGACCTCGACCTCGACGAGGTCGCCCTCGCCGTCCACGCCTGGCCGCGCACGGTGGCGGGGGAGGGGCCGGCCGGGGTGCTCTCGCCCGGGGAGCGCTTCCGGTGGCTCACGGCGCCGCGCTCGACGGTGGTGCAGGCCGGACCGGTGCACACCGGGCTGACGGCCGACCCCGATGCCGAGGCCGACCGCCTGCTCTCCCGCCTCGTCTAGCCGGCCAGGCCGACCTCCCGCCGGCAGAACTCCAGCACCAGGGCCCACTGGAACGCCCGCTGCGCGTTGTCGGCCGCGCCGCTGTGGCCGCCCTCGACGTTCTCGTAGTACTCCACCTGGTGCCCGTACTCGCGCAGCCGCGCGACGAACTTGCGCGCGTGGCCCGGGTGCACGCGGTCGTCGCGGGTGGACGTCGTGACCAGCAGCGACGGGTACTTCTCGTCCGTCGAGAGCTGCTGGTAGGGCGAGTACTGCGAGATGAACGCCCAGTCGGCCTCGTCGTCGGGATCGCCGTACTCGGCCATCCACGAGGCGCCCGCGAGCAACAGGTGGAAGCGCCGCATGTCGAGCAGCGGCACCATCACCACCACGGCCCCGAACAGCTCCGGGTAGCGCGTGATCATCACGCCCATGAGGAGCCCGCCGTTGGAGCCGCCGTGGATCGCGAGCTGCGGTGCGGTGGTGATGCCCCGCGCGACGAGGTCGCGCGCGACGGCCGCGAAGTCCTCGAAGGCGCGGTGCCGGTGCTCGCGCAGCGCCGAGGTGTGCCACTCCGGCCCGTACTCGCCGCCGCCGCGGATGTTGGCCACGACGTACACCCCGCCGGGCTGGATCCAGCCGAGCCCCATGATCCCGGAGTACGACGGCGTCCGGGAGATCTCGAAGCCGCCGTAGCCGGTCATCAGCACCGGCGCCGGTTCGTCGCGCTCCTTCCCGACGACGAAGTAGGGCACCTTCGTGCCGTCGTCGGAGGTCGCGAAGAACTGCCTCGTCGTGACGCCCCCGGCGTCGAAGAAGGCCGGGGCCGAGCGCAGCGTCTCCAGGGGCGCGTCCTCGGCCTCGCTGCCCCCGAGCTCGCCGCGCACGAACGTCGAGGGCCGGGTGAAGCCGTCGGTGTCGAGGAAGATCTCGTCGGAGACGTCGGGGTCGACGCCCATCACCCCGACCACCGAGAAGTCGTCGCCCGTCGGCAGCTCTCGGCGCGCCCACTCGCCCGGCGCCCAGGTCTCCGGGCCCTGCGGCGGGGTGAGCACCTCGAGCTTCGTCGCGACGTCCTCGAGGACCGTGAGGATCAGGTACGACCTCGTCCACGACCAGCCCGAGAGCGACCGCGACGGGGTGGGCGAGAACAGCACGGTGTGCTCGCGCGACCCCTCGAGGTAGGCGTCCATCGCGAAGGCCAGCAGCGTGCCGGCGGGGTACTCGCTGCCGTCGACGGTCCACGACGACCGCGTCCGCACCAGCAGCCACGCCCGGTCGACGTCGGTGTCGGCGTCCGGCGGCACGTCGAGCAGCACCGGGGAGCCGTCGGCGCCGAGGACGAACTCCTGCGAGGTGTGGAAGTCGGGGCTGCGCCCGACGAACTCGCGCTCGAAGCCGACGGTGCGGTCGGCGCCCGCGAACGCCGCGACGTCGGTCTCCTCGGCCTCGAAGACCACGGGGGCGTCGGCGACGGCCGTGCCCCGGGTCCAGCGGCGCATCACGCGCGGGTAGCCCGACGTCGTCATCGAGCCCGGCCCGAGGTCGGTCCCGACGAACACCGTGTCGTCGCCCGCCCACGAGATGCGGCTCTTCGCCTCGGGGAGCGCGAACCCGCCCTCGTCCTCGGGCACGAACCGCTTGGCCTCGAGGTCGAACTCGCGCACCACCGTGGCGTCGGCCCCGCCGCGGGACAGCTGCACGAGGGCGCGCGTGTAGTCGGGCCAGCGGGCCGCCGCCCCCGCCCACACCCAGTTCTCGTCCTCGGCGGTGGCGAGGGCGTCGACGTCGAGCAGCAGCTCCCAGTTCGGCTCGCCGGACCGGTACTCGTCGAGGGTGGTGCGCCGCCACAGGCCGCGCGGGTGCTCGGCGTCCTGCCAGAAGTTGTAGAGCCGCTCGCCGCGGCGGCGGGTGTAGGGGATGCGGTCGTCCGAGTCGAGGACGGCCCGCAGCTGGTCGCGCAGTGCGGTGAACCGCTCGGTGTTCGTCAGCGCGCCGATCGTCTCGGCGTTGCGCTGCCGGACCCAGGAGAGCGCCTCCTCGCCGGTGACGTCCTCGAGCCAGAGGTACGGGTCGTCGGTCACGGCGTCGGTCGAGGAGGGGGGTGCGGAGGTCACCCGTCCAGTCTGCCGATTGCCGGGAGGCTCTGCCGCGCACCCGGCCTGCCCATCGGTGCCCTCGAGGTTCTAGGTGTACATAGAACGTTGCGTCTAGCCCTGGGTAGAATTACCTTGTGACCAAGGCGAGGGCCCTGGAGAAGCGCATCCGGCAGGAGGCTCGGCGACAGGGCGTGTCCTGGAGCTTGGCCCGTCAGGGCGCGAACCATGTCGTGTACGACCTCGACGGCGTCATGATCCCGATCCCGCGTCACGCGGAGCTCGGTGAAGGCCTGACGCGGGAGATCTACAAGCAGTGCGAAGTGAAGCTCGGGAAGGGCTGGTGGCGTCCGTGACGACCTACACGGCACGTGCAACGCGCGACAACGACCGGTACTGGTTGGTCCACGTCCTCGAGCTCGGTCACTACACGCAGGCACGGAACGTCCCCGAGATCGAGACGATGGCGCGGGACCTGATCGCGACTCTTCTCGACGTCGAGCCGAGCACCGTCGACCTCGAGATCGACATCCAGTTGCCGGGAACCGCTCGCGAACGATTGGCGCGCGTCGAGAGTC
Organism: Actinomycetospora atypica; assembly: GCF_042653685.1. Taxonomy (NCBI): domain Bacteria; kingdom Bacillati; phylum Actinomycetota; class Actinomycetes; order Pseudonocardiales; family Pseudonocardiaceae; genus Actinomycetospora; species Actinomycetospora atypica. The sequence continues at coordinate 16,087 of NZ_JBHSIV010000010.1, forward strand.
TGCGTGAGCAGGAAGCCGAGGCGCGTCGTGAAGCCGCCAGCGAGGCACGAGCGGCCGCCACCGAGCTGAAGCGGGCGGGCCTCTCGCTCCGGGACATCGGCAAGCTTCTCGGGGTGTCGTTCCAGCGCGCGAGTCAGCTCACCTCTGGAAGGTGAAGGGCGGTCGCCGAACCCACGTCGATGACCGTGAGCTGCGCCGGACGGTCGGCGAGCACACGTAGGCCGCGGGACTCGACCGTCACCTCGCCCATCGACACGGTCGAGGTCTCGCCACGACCCGGAAGAACCAGGACAGCGCGAGCGCAGCGCAGGCGCCGGCAGTAGGTGAACACCTGGAAGAGGTCGTCGGTGCTCGGGCGACCGAGGTGTTTGTACTTGGCGTCGTACACCGCGACCGGCCGGCCCTCGCTGTCGTACTCCACGACATCGGCATAGCCGGTCGTGCTGTCCGGAGACTCGGTGATCGGCACCGGCACCTGACGGCGGACGTGATGACCGCTCGGCGCCTGCGCGGCGACGGAATTCTCGACGAAGGCCTCCCACACCTTCGGCATGGGGAACAGCACGGCGGCACCGTTTCGCTCGACCCCCTCGGGGAGGAGGCTCGTCCCGCGGACTACGAGCACGGCCAGGTCGAACGCGTCCCGGCACCGAACGGGCAGCCGGGGACGCGCGAGGCGGATCGCTCGCTCGACGTCGAGGGGTTGATGGATGGCCGCGAGGACTGGCGTCAGCGCTGTGAGTCGACTCCGCGTACGAGCATGCCGCAGCGGTGCGCTTGTCAGGAGCGCGTGGGCCCGGGCCAGCACCTGGTTCACGGGGATGTCCTGGGTGATGCGGTGCGCGCGGGTGACGAGGCGGTCCGCACGTCCGGCGTGCCGACGTAAGTGGGTCGCAACGTCGGGGCGGCCGGCGAACGGCGGCCGGGTGAAGGTGCGCTCGACGTAGCCCTTCGGCAGTCCGCGACCGACGACCTGGTCGAGCGCATCGACGAACGCCGCAGCGATCAGGTCGACGAGTGTCGTGCCCTCGCCGGCCGGGACGAGATCGTCGCGCAGGAGCCTGGGCGCGCCGACGTAGTTCGCCAGCAGGGTCGAGAGGTCGGCGAGGTCGAAGCGGCTCCGGATATCGAGAACGAGGCCGCTGGGCAGGCGGAGCCGCCCGACGAACGGGCCCGGCACGATCACGTGACGTCCAGTCCCCGTCGGCGTGACCGCCATCAGCACCGCGGCGTCGCTGCCGCCCCGGGTCAGTGCGACGACCGCGCGGAGGTCCTCGGGCGATAGCTCCACCTCCTGCGGTGCGTACTCCCGCAGGCGGAGCACCTCAGCTGCCCTCGCCGAGCAGGAGGCGGACCTCCCGGTCGAGTTCCTCCAGGCGTTCGGGCCGGTCGAACCAGAGCTCCGCCAGGTAGGGCTGCACCTGGAAGGTCCAGGTGCGCTCGAGCGTCGCCCCGTCGTTGCTGTCCATCCAGTAGGAGTGCCCGGGTGCGGCGGGGTCCTCGCCGACCCGGTCCGCGATCAGGTCAAACACGCGCAAGGGCAGGTCGGACGGGTCGTCGTGGGCCTCGTACCAACGGCGCAGGACCTCGCGGTCCGGTCGGAGTCCGAAGGCATGGAATCGACGGCGCAGGGCGAAGTCGACGAGCGCGAGGCTGCGGTCGGCCGTGTTCATAGTGCCGAGCAGGAGCAAGTTGTCGGGCACCCCGAAAGGCTGGTGTGAATACGGGAGATGGACGGTCTGTCGCCGGTACTCCAGCAGCAGGAGGAGCTCACCGAACACGGCCGCGAGGTCGGCCCGGTTCATCTCGTCGACGACGAGTACGAAGCGCTCGTCGGGAACGGCGGCGGCCTCAACGCACAAAGCACGGAACAGACCCGGGCGCACCGTGTAGTTCAGACCCCCGGAATCCGCGTTGACCTCAGGACGCAGACCCTCCACGAAGTCCTCGTAGGAGAAGGCGGGGTGGAACTGGACGAGCCGGACGTGCTCGGGGGAGGTGGCGAGGTGGGCGGCAAGGTGCCGGGCGACCCACGTCTTACCTGTGCCGGGTGGGCCATGGAAGAAGGCCTGCCGAAGCCGGCCAGCGGTCAGCGCTGCAACCCAGCTGTCGACGGTCTCGACGGGGAGGTGGCAGGCAAAGGCGACTTCTGCGGTGGTCGTCGACGTCGAGTGGGACCCGGTCGCGCCGCCGCCCTTGACTGGTGGCTTCGGTTCGGGACCGACCGTGTTCTGTCGGGCGGCACGGAGGAGAGCGGTGAGGACGGCGTCGTGTTCCTGAGGTGCGACGTCCCACTCGCGTCGCCAAGCGAGAAGATCGTCGCAGAAGCGGGCGTAGCCCTCACCGCTGAAAGCCCGGTACTGCTGAGTGACGCCGGTGGCTACGCGGAGGCCGCCCATCGTGGCGTCTATCTGGATGCCGAAGCGATCCGGGTCGCGGAGATACATCATCATCGTCAGTAGGGACGAGCCCGCGCCGGGCAGCCGGTTCCGAGTGCGCAGGACGTCGCCGACAAGCGTCAACGCGTCGTCCTCGGAAGGACCCCACAGAACGCGCATGGCCTCGTTGAGCTCGTCGATCCGCTCGGTGGCCTGCAGGATCGAGTAGCCCGTGAAGGCCGGGGCGAACCGATTTCGCTTCACGACCCCCTGGACTTCGTGTCGGTTGAACACCGATCCGAGTTCGAGGAAATCATCGTGGGTCATTCGTCCGACGCGGTCGTCGAGTAGACGCCGGGCCTCGTCCTCGGCCTCCACACGGGCAGGGACGAAGCGTGGGCCGAACTCGGCGCGCACCTGCTCCAGGACCTCGCGAACCGACGGGGTCGTCATGGCGCGCAGCGTAGGAGCAGCCGCTGGCGGGTCGATCAGTGGGCGGGGTGGATCATCGGGACCTGCCGGGCCGCAGGCACCGACGGCGGGGCGACCGCCTCGTCGTCGGGACGGCGCCCGGTGCGCAACAGCTCCCGCCACTCCGCCGCGCTCCAGTGCGCGGGCTCGGTGCCGGCGAGGAACTCGCGGAGCACGGACAGGAAGCGCTGCGGGTGGGAGTGGAACGGGAAGTGGCCGGCCCGGTCGAAGACCTCGAGCCGGCTCTCCGGCATCGCCGCGTGGGCGGTGCGGCCGTGCTCGACGGGGACCACCATGTCGTCGGCGCCCCAGACGAGCAGCGTGGGCATGCCGGCGGTGAGGTAGCAGCGGTCGAGCATCGTGACGACCTGCCCGCGCCAGTCGACGACCGCCCGCAGCGTGCGCAGGAAGGCCGCGCGGCTGGTGGCGTCGGGCAGGGCGTCGACGAGCCGGACGAGGTCCTCGGCGTCGCGCCCGAGCCCGGTGTCGAGCTGCTGGGCGACCCGCAGGACCAGCTCGGTCGGGGCGCGCACGCTCGGCCAGGACAGCACCGGCAGCAGCATCTCGGCCAGCGGCAGCGACGCGGCGCGCAGCGCGGGGGTGACCGACTGGGCCACGCCTCCGGCGCCGACGAGCACGAGCCGTTCGGTGCGCTCGGGGTACTGGTAGGCGAACTGCATCGCGACCCCGCCGCCGAGCGAGTGGCCGACGAGTGTGGCGCGGTCGACGTCGAGCACGGAGAGCAGGTCGCGCATCCCGTTGGCGTAGGCGCCGATCGAGTAGTCGCCGCGGGGCTTGTCGGAGCCGCCGTGGCCGAGGAGGTCGGGGGCGATCACGGTGTGGTCGCGGGCGAGGTCGTCGAGGACCGGGCCCCACGTCGAGGAGTCGTCCCCGATGCCGTGGATCAGGAGCAGGACCGGGCCGGAGCCCGCCCGGCGGAAGGCGCGTCGGTAGCCGTGGACCGTGCGGTACTGCAGGGTCCAGCGCTCACCCTCGACGCGTCGCGCGACCGGCCCCGGGGAGGGCGGCGCGCCCCGTCCCGGGCGTGACCCGAACACTGGACTACTCCTCTGGTCGAGATCGACTCGGCCCGAGAGTAGGAGTGCCGTGTGACGCCCGGTGACGGGTGTGTTGCGCTGCCGTGGCGGCGCGATCAGCGGTCACGTCGTCCCGTCGGACGGGTCCTCGTCCTCGTCGGACGGGCCGTCCACCTCCGCGAGCAGCAGGTAGAGCCGGCGCCGGGCCTCGTCGAGGACCTTCGTCGCCTCGCTCACCTGGGCCGACGAGCCGACCTGGGCCACCTGGGCGACCGCCCCGGCCAGCCCGCGGCCGGCGGTGCGGAGGTCGTGGAACCCGTCGTCGGCGCCGGCCGCGACCTGCGACCAGACCGCGTCGAGCTCCTCGGCGTGCTCGGTGACGTAGCGGGTGCCCTCCTCGGTGAGGTGGACGACCGCGCGGCCCGACTCCTTCTCGGAGTGGACGAGGCCCTCGTCGGCCAGCTGCGCGACGGTCGGGTAGACCGACCCGGGGCTGGGCTTCCACGAGCCGCCCGAACGCTCGGCGATCTCCTGGATGATCTGGTAGCCGTGCTTGGACTCCTCGCGGAGCAGGGCGAGGATCGCGAGCCGGACGTCGCCGCGCGAGCGCCGGCCCCGTCCGCGGCCACCCGGGCCGCCCGGACCGAAGCCACGGCCGCGTCCGGGTCCGTGACCGTGGCGGCCGTGGCCGCGCGGGTCGTCGTCGGTCCACGGGCCGGGGAAGGGCCCGTCGCCGGGTCCCTCACCCTCCGGGCCCCGTCCGCGGCCCCGGCCGCCGAAGCGGCCGAAGGGCGGGCCGAAGTCCATGCCGCCGGGGCCTCCCCGACGGCGCGCGCCGCGACGGAATCCGCCGGGCTCGCCGCGATGTGCGTGCGGCCCCTGCGGGCCGCCTCGGTGCGCCCGCTCGGGGCGCTCGTTGATGTCGAACATGTCGCTCGATCCTCTCGTTGGTGCTCGCCGACTGTCGGCGATGGCTCAACGATATATCGCGACTGTCGAGAGTGCAACGCCTTCTTCGCTCGGGCGGGGAAGATCGTTCTCTACGGAGCGGAACGGGGCGGGGACCGATCGGTCCGCTCCACCCGAGGTGATCACCTGCCCCGCCGCCCCGACGTCAGCGGTGCGTCGCCGCCGACGACGGGGCGGTCGTCCGGTCAGTGCTCTGCAGCCCGCTCCACGGTGACCTCGAGGGCCTTCAGCAGTTCGCGCGCCGACTCGAGGGAGAGCTCGACCGCGACGCGGGCCGACGGCCCGCGCTCCGGGGCGAGGAAGTCGATGTTGACCGTGTGCGCGTCGGGGGCGTGCACGGGGTGGTCGTAGTAGACGGTCGCCTCGGTCATCGGCGCCCAGCCGTCGCGGGTCTTCCCCGACGACCGCGCGAGGGCCACCTTCTCGGTGGAGTAGGTGCACATGTGCTCAGCCTCCGAGGTGGGTCCCGAGGAACGCGGTGATCTTCTGCCAGCCGTCGACGGCCGCCTCGGGCCGGTAGGAGGGCCGGTCGACGGAGAAGAACGCGTGGCCGGCGCCGTCGTAGCGGTGGAACTCGTAGGTCTTCCCGTGCTGCTGGAGGAGCTTCTCCAGCTCGTCGACCTGGTCGGGCGAGGGGTAGGAGTCGTCGTTGCCGAACAGCCCGAGCAGCGGCGCGCCGAGCTCGCCGATCCGGTCGGCCAGGGGGCTGACCTGCAGCGGGAAGCCCTCGGGCGGGGTCCCGACGACGAACGCCCCGTAGCAGTCCACCGTCGCCTGCACGTCGACCTCGATGCCCGTGAGCACCGCCTGGCGCCCGCCCGAGCAGAAGCCGATGGCGCCCACCGTCCCGGACGCGGTCGGCAGGCGGCGCAGCCACGCGGCCGCCCCAGCGGCATCGCCGACGAAGCGCTCGTCGGGAACGCCGCCGTTCGCGCGGGCGGTGGCCGCGGCGTCGTCGGGCTCGGCGCCCGGGGCCTCGCGCGTGTAGAGGTTCGGGCAGATCGCGGAGTAGCCCATCGTCGCGAAGCGGCGGGTGATCTCCTTGGTCTCCCGGTCGTAGCCGGGCATGTGGTGGATGACGATCATGCCGGGGTGCGGGCCGGGATCCATCGGCCGTGCCGTGTAGGCCTCGATCTCGTCGCCGCCGTGCCCGACGATGCCGGTGGTCTCGGAGAGGATCGCGTCGTAGCGCATGGACGGGATCAGACCACCCCGACTCCTCGCGGGCACGGCGGTGGTCGGGAATGTCCCGCTATCGCCGGTAGCGGGCCGGGCCGTCGTCGTACAGGTCGCCGCCGTGCAGGTCGTTCACGACGAGGGCTGGGAAATCGGCGATCGTCAGCCTCCGCACCGCCTCGGCGCCCAGGTCCTCGTAGGCCACGACCTCGGCCGACGTGATGCACTGCGACAGCAGCGCCGCCGTGCCCTCGATCGCCCCGAAGTAGACGCAGCCGTGCGCGAGCATCGACTCCTTGACCTCGGCGTTCCGGCGGCCCTTCCCGATCATGGCCCGCAGCCCGCGCTCGACGAGCATGGGCGAGTAGGCGTCGCAGCGGCTCGCGGTGGTGGGCCCGGCGGAGCCGATGACGTGGCCGGGGCGGGCGGGGGTGGGTCCGACGAAGTAGATCGTCGCGCCGTCGACGTCGAACGGGAGCTCCTCGCCTGCCGAGATCGACTCGGCGAAGCGGGCGTGGGCGGCGTCGCGGGCGGTGTAGACGGTCCCGCTGAGCAGCACGGAGTCGCCCGCGTGGAGGGACGCCGGGTCGTCCAGCGGGAGGGTCAGGTTCACAGGGTCACCGCCCGGACCCGGTGGGAGTGGCAGTCGAGGTTGATCGCGACCGGGAACGCGGCGATGTGGGTGGGGTAGGCCTCGACGTGCACGGCGACCGTCGTGACCGTCCCGCCGAACCCGGCCGGCCCGATGCCGGTCGCGTTGATCGCCTCGACGAGCTCCTGCTCCAGGTCGGCGAGCGCCGGGTCGGGCGACGGCGACCCCGTGGGGTTCCGCGTCAGCGCCCGCTTCGCGAGGACCGCGGCCCGGTCGAACGTGCCCCCCATCCCGATCCCCACGGTCACCGGCGGGCTCGCGCTCGGCCCCGCCTTCTCGATCGTCTCCACGACGAACCGCTTCATCCCCTCGACCCCGGCCGCCGGGGTGAGCATCCGCAGGGCGCTCATGTTGTCGCAGCCCGCGCCCTTGACCAGCAGCGTCAGCTCGATCTCCCGGCCGGGGACGAGCTCGTAGTGCACCATCGCCGGCGTGTTGTCGCCGGTGTTCACGCGATCGACGGGGGAGCGGACCAGCGAGGCGCGCAGGTAGCCGTCGGAGTAGCCCCCGGCCACCCCGCGGTCGATCGCCGCCGCGAGCGAGCCACCGGTGAAGTGCACGTCCTGCCCGACGGTCAGGAACACCACCGCGTAGCCGGTGTCCTGGCAGAAGGCGATCCGCTCGGCGGCCGAGACCCGCGCGTTCTCCAGCAGCCGGTCGAACACCTCGCGCCCGATCGGCGACTCCTCGGCGTCGCGACCCCGCTGCAGCGCGGCGACGTGGTCGTCGCGCAGCTCGTGGTTCGCCTCGACGCAGAGCTTCCGGACGACCGCCTCGACCTCGGCGACGTCCACGGTCCGCACCTCGCTCACACAAGCACCCAACCGCACCGGCCCTCACGTCGCGAGTCCGGCCAGGACGTCGGCGAAGGCGTCCAACGAGGACAGCGCCGCCGCCGAGTCGCGATCGACCAGCCACGCGATCGTCACGCCGTCGGTGACCACCACGAGCATCCGGGCCAGCTGCTCCACCGGCACCGACCAGCCCACCCCGCAGGCGCGGGCAAGCGAGGAGAGGGTCGCCGCGGCGGTGCGGTGGTAGGCCTCGTACTGCCGCTGCGCGACCCCGGCCAGCGACGGCTCGTGCAGCGCGTGGTGGGTCAGCCCGGTCAGCACCACCTCCCGCTCCGGGGCCGCCTCGACAGTCGCCCACCACTGCCGCAACGTCTCGCGCAGCGACTCCCCGAGGCCCCCGACGACGTGGACGCCGTCGGCCTGGGCGTCGCGGAGGGCCGCCACGGTGACCTCGGTGAGCTCGACGAAGAGCTCCTCCTTCGAGGCGAAGCAGTAGTGGAACGTCGCGACCGGCGCCCCGGCCTCGGCGCAGACCGCCCGCGTCGTCGCGGCGGCGAACCCCTCGCGCCCGATCACCCGGAACGCGGCCTCGACGAGCTGTCGCCGACGGTCGGTCGCGCTGACCCGTGCCACCCCGCACCCCCGAACCCCACGAACTCGGACAACCGTCCCAGACGCTTGACACAGTATGCCCGGCGTCACACGCTGAGCCCTCCAGGACGAGGGAGGCCCGCCGTGAGCGCACCCGACGAGGCCGGCTACGCCACCGCCTTCCCGCGCGTCCTGCGCCGCTTCGCGCTCTTCGCGATCGCCTTCTCCGTCGTCTCGATCACCACCGGCATCTTCGTCAACTACGCCTACGGCCTCACCACGCTCGGGCCCGCCGCGGTGTGGCTCTGGCCGGTGGCGGCGGTCGGCCAGGTGCTCGTCGTGCTGGTGCTGGCCGAGCTCGCGGGGCACATGCCGCTCGCGGGGGCGAACTACCAGTGGAGCGCCCGGCTGGTGAACACCGGCTTCGGCTACACCGTCGGCGCGCTCGGCCTGCTCTACGGCGCCGTCGGGCTGCCGGGCATCGCGCTCGTCGGACTCGCCCCACTGGCCGCCACCGTGGTCGGGCTCGACGCGGCCGACCCGCTGACGCTGCTGGTCATCGCCGTGCTGGCCCTCGTCGTGGCGTTCGTCGTGAACATCGTCCGGGTGCAGTGGGCGGCGCGGGTGAACAACCTGGCGGTGTTCGCGGAGATCGTCGGGACGGTGGTGCTCTCGGTGCTGCTGCTCGCGCTGTGGGCCACCCACCGCGGCTCCACCCCCGACGGCGGGCACGGCCTCGCCTTCCTGACGACCGCCAACCCCGGCACCCCGCTCGCCGACGGCATCGTCGGGGGCGCACTGATCGGCATCTTCACGCTCGTCGGGTTCGAGGCGGCCGCCGACATGGCCGAGGAGGCCGTCGACGCCCGCCGCACGGTGCCGCGAGCCATGATCGCCGCGGCCGTGATCTCCGGGGTGCTCGGGATGGTCGCGCTGATCGGGTTCACCGTCGCGATCCCCGACCTGGGCGCCGTCGAGGCCTCCCCGGTGCCCCTCGCGGCGATCGCCGAGTTCTGGCTGGGCCCGGCGCTCACGGCCGTCTTCCTCATCATCGTCGTGTTCTCGATGTTCGCGCTGCTCGTGGTGGCCGCCGCGTCGAACTCCCGGCTGCTCTTCGCGATGGCCCGCGACGGGCTGCTGCCCGGCTCGGGCGCGCTGCGGCGCGTGAACGGGCGGACCGCGACACCCGTGGTCGCCCTGGTGACGAGCCTCGTCGTCTGCCTCGTGCTGCTCGCCTACGGGACGCTCGACGGCGCCGCGTTCACGATCCTCGTCGGCGCCACCGCGCTCGTGCCCTACCTGATCTACCTGCTCACCCTCGGCGGCTACCTGGCCCGCCGACGCCGGCTGCGCGCCCTGGGCGCGGGGTCGTTCTCGCTGGGCCGGGCGGCGCTCCCGGTCGCGGGGCTCGCGATGGTGTGGCTGGTGGCGGTCGTGGCGGCCCTGACGTTGCCCGAGGCGTTCCGGGCGGCCGACTACGTGGTGCTCGGCGGCCTCGCGCTGACGGGGCTCTGGTACGTCGCGGTGCTGCGACGCCGGTTGCGCGACGGAACCGCGGGACTGCCCGCGCGGTCGTCGGGACGGCCCGAGCAGGAGATGGAGACGGCATGACCCTGTGGCGGAACTGGGCGGGGAACCAGCGGACGTCGCCCGCGGGCTCGGTGGTGGCGCGGTCCACCGAGGACGTGGTCGACACCGTCAAGGCGGCCGCCCGCGACGGGCTGCGGGTGAAGGCGACCGGCTCGGGCCACTCGTTCACCGGGATCGGGGTGCCCGACGGGATCGCGCTGGCGGCGCCGGCGGAGGGCGGGATCCGGGTCGACGGGATGCTCGCGACCGTCCCGGCCGGCACGACGATCCGCGCGCTGAACGCCGCGCTGTGGGACCGGGGCCTCGCCCTGCCCAACCTCGGCGACATCGACGCGCAGACGATCGCCGGCGCGGTCGCCACCGGGACGCACGGCACCGGGGCGCGGCACACGGGCATCGCCGCGCGCATCCGGGGCCTGGAGCTGGTCCTCGCCGACGGCACGGTGCTCGCCTGCTCGGCCTCCGAGAACCCCGAGGTGTTCCACCACGCGCGCGTCGGGCTGGGCGCGCTCGGGGTGGTCACGGCTCTGACCCTGGAGTGCGTGCCGGCGTTCCGGATGCGGGCGCGGGAGACGGCGCTGCCGCTGGCCGAGGTGCTCGAGGGCCTCGACGAGCTGGCCGCGGCGCACGACCACGTCGAGTTCTACTGGTTCCCGCACACCGACGTGGCCGCGACCAAGATCAACGACCGGACGACGGCCGAGGGCCCGGTCCGGGGGCGGGTGGCGGAGTGGGTCGGCGACGAACTGCTCGGCAACGGCGCCTTCGAGCTCGTGTGCCGGGCGGGCGCGCTCGCGCCGCGGGTGGTCCCGACGCTGAACCGGGTGCTCGCCGGGCAGATGGCGAACGCCGAGTACGTCGACCGCTCCTACCGGGTGTTCACCAGCCCGCGACGGGTGCGGTTCCTGGAGATGGAGTACGCCGTGCCCCGGGCGGCGCTGGGGGAGGCGTTCGCCGGGCTGCGGGCGGCGGCCGCCCGGCACGCGCCGGACGTGACGTTCCCGGTGGAGGTGCGGGTCGCGGCGGCCGACGACGTCCCGCTCTCGACGGCCTCGGGCCGCGACAGCGCCTACCTCGCGGTCCACGTGCACCACACGAGGCCGCACGAGGCCTACTTCGGCGCGGTCGAGGCGGTGATGACCGCGCTCGACGGGCGCCCGCACTGGGGGAAGCTGCACACGCGGACGGCGGCCCAGCTGGCGTCGTCGTACCCGGAGTTCGGCGCCTTCGTCGCCCTGCGCGACCGCCTCGACCCGACGGGGCTGTTCCACAACGCCCACCTCGAGAGGATTCTCGGTGCACCTCGCTGACCTGCAGACCCCGGCGCTGGTGGTCGACGCCGACCTGCTCGAGGCCAACCTCGCCGCCATGGCCGCGCGCTGGCCTGGGGCGACGCTGCGCCCGCACGTGAAGGCGCACAAGACGACGGCGCTGGCCCACCGGCAGGCCGCGCACGGCGCCGAGGGCTTCACCTGCGCGACGATCCGCGAGGTCGAGGGCATGGTCGCCGCGGGTCTGGGGCAGGACCTGCTGCTGGCCAACGAGGTCCTCGACACCCGCCGCCTCGGCGCGCTCGTCGCGCAGGGGGCGCGCGTGACCCTCGCGGTCGACTCCCCGGAGACCGTGGCCGCCGCGGCCGCCGGCGGGGTGCGCGAGGTGCTCGTCGACGTGAACGTCGGCCTGCCGCGCTGCGGGTGCCGCCCGGAGGACGCGGGCGCGCTGGCCGGGCGCGCCCGGGCGGCGGGGCTCGCGGTGCGCGGGGTGATGGGCTACGAGGGGCACCTGCAGGCGTGGCCCGACGCGGACGAGCGCGCGAAGCTCACCGAGGAGGCCATGGCGACGCTGCTCGCGGCGCACGCCGACGTGGGCGGCGACGTGGTCTCCGGCGGCGGCACCGGGACCTCGGCGTGCAACCCGTGGGTCACCGAGATGCAGGCCGGCTCCTACGCGCTGATGGACTCCGCCTACACCGCGGCGGGCGTGGGCTACGGGCAGGCGCTGCACGTGCTCGGCACCGTCGTGCACGTCTCGGCGGCGCGGCCCGACATGCCGGCCTACGCGGTGGCCGACGTCGGGCTCAAGGCGCTGGGCATGGACCACGGCAACCCGACGATCCCGGACGCGCAGGTGTGGTTCTGCTCCGACGAGCACGTGACGTTCGCGCCGGAGGCGCCCGTGCGGGTGGGGGACCGGGTGCTCGTCGTGCCCGCCCACATCGACCCGACGGTCGCCCTGCACGAGCGGATGCACGTGGTGCGGGGGTCCGTTCCCGACGACGCCGAGGTCCTCGAGAGCTGGACGGTCGATCTGCGCGGGTGGTAGGTGGCCGGGAACGTTAGACCACCCCCGCGCACCGGGTACGGGCTCCTCCGAGACGTACGTACGTGCCGCGGTCCCCGAAACCGCGGCCAGGAGGAGGAACACCGGCATGGACCTGTCGCACACGCGGGAACTCTTCGAGCGGCGCGGGCCGTTCGCGACGGTCTACCTGGAGGCGACGAACCCCGGTGAGAACGCCGCCAGGCAGGCCGACCTGCGCTGGCGCGGACTCTCCGACTCGCTGCGTGAGCAGGGCGCCGACGACAAGACGATCGCGGCGCTCGACGAGCTGTTCGGCGACACCAGCGGCGGCGACCTGAACGCCTACGGGCGCGTGGTGGTCGCCTCCGCCGACGGCGTGGTCTTCGACGACGCCGTCGAGGGTGTCGACGCCGCCGGCGACGTCGCGACCTGGTCGCCGCTGCCCGAGCTCGGGGCGTACTTCCGCTCGCAGTCCGGCAGTGTCCGGGCGCTGCTCGTGGTGGCCGACCAGACCGGCGGCGACGTCTACCAGGTGGTGGCCTCGAACGTGGAGGGCGCCCGCGAGGTCGACGAGCAGTCGATCGAGGGCTCGGCCGTCGAGTCGGTGCACAAGGCGCGCGGGGGCGGCAACGCCCACAAGCAGCGCCAGCGCCGGCACGCCGAGGCGAGCTACCAGAACGCTGCCGACGTGGTGAAGGGCATCCAGTCGGCCGCGTCGTCGTTCCGGCCCGAGATCATCGTGCTGGCCGGCGAGGTCACCGGCCGCGAGGTCGTCCGCCACGAGATGCCCAAGGGCCTCGCGGAGATCACCCGCGAGATCGAGGCGGGCAGCCGGGCGGCCGGGTCGAGCGAGGACGCCCTCGAGGACGCCCTGCTCACCGAGGCCGGCAAGGCCGCCACCGAGCGCGAGACCGCGATCCGCCAGCAGTTCCACGAGGCCAAGGCGCACGCCAACGCCGTCGAGGGGCTCGAGATGGTGCTCGAGGCCGCCCGCACCGGCGCCATCGCCACGCTGCTCCTCGTCGACGGCCAGCACGTCGACGGCGAGCTGTGGGTCGGCGACACCCCCGAGGCCATCTCCACCGAGAAGGACAAGGCCGCCACGATCTCCGACGCGACGCCGATCCAGCGTCCGGCCGAGCAGGTGCTCCTGCGCGCCGCCGGGGCGATGGGCGGCGACGTCGCGGTGCTCGGCGCCGGGGCGGAGCTCGTCGACGGCGTCGGCGCGCTGCTGCGCTTCCCGGTCACCGTCTGACCGTCCGCACACGACGACGAGGGGTCGTCCGTCCCACGGGGCGGGCGGCCCCTCGTCGTCGTCCGGGCGCCGTCTCCTCACGGGGCTGAGGAGCGGACGCGGCGGACGGCGCAAGCCGTTGAGCAGGACGGCGTCAGGACGGGGCGCCGGGCGCGTGGGAACGGCCCGTGGGCGCACCCGGGGGGAGAGCGTTCTCAGCCAGGGACGTCTCCCCGGCGGAGATCCTTAGGGTCGGCGCCGTGCCCTGGTCGTGACCTCGGCCGCTCCCCGCTCGCCGCTCGCTCCCCGTGAGGTCCCCGCATGCCCAAGCACCGCGCGCCCGCCGCCTCCCGGCTCCGCTCGACCCTCGTCGCGACGACGACCGGTCCGCTCGCCCTCGCCGCCCTGGGGACGCTCGCCGCCCCCGCCGCGCAGGCCGCCCCGTCCGGCTCGGTGAACTGGGACGCGGTCGCCCAGTGCGAGTCCTCGGGCGACTGGTCGGCGAACACCGGCAACGGCTTCTCCGGCGGGCTGCAGTTCACCCGCTCGACCTGGAAGGCGTTCGGCGGGTCCGGCGACGCGAAGGACGCCTCGCGCGAGCAGCAGATCGCCGTCGCGGAGCGGGTCCTCGACGGGCAGGGCATCGGCGCCTGGCCGGTGTGCGGGAAGAAGGGCCTCGGCGGGGGCGGGTCCTCGAACGCGGCGTCGTCGTCGGGCTCGTCGGAGGCGTCCTCCTCGAAGGCGCCCAAGGCCCCCAAGGCGTCGAAGGCCTCGTCGAAGAAGTCGGACTCCGCGGACTCCGGGCGGCACCGGGCCCCCGAGAAGGCATCCGGGGGCTACACCGTGGCCGCGGGCGACACCCTCGGCTCGATCGCGGACGCCCACCAGGTCCGCGGCGGCTGGCAGGCCCTCGCGTCGGCCAACCGCGACGTCGCCACCGACCCGAACATGATTTTCCCGGGTCAGCAGCTGAACCTGCCGGCGTAGCCGTCAGCCGAAGGCCTGCAGCGCGCGGATCTTGTTGGTGGCGTCGAGCGCGGCGACCTTGTAGGCCTCCGACAGGGTGGGGTAGTTGAGCACCGCGTCGACGAGGTAGTCGACCGTCCCGCCGCAACCCATGATCGCCTGGCCGACGTGCACGAGCTCGGTGGCCGAGGTGCCGAACACGTGCACGCCGAGCAGGGCGTGGTCGTCGGGCGACACGAGCAGCTTGAGCATCCCGTAGTCGTCCCCGACGATCTGCCCGCGCGCCAGCTCCCGGTAGCGGGCTATGCCGACCTCGTAGGGCACCGCCTTCTCGGTCAGCTCGGCCTCGGTGGCGCCGCAGTAGGACATCTCCGGGATCGTGTAGATGCCGTACGGGGCGAGGGCGGCGTTGGCGTTGCCGACCGGCTCGCCGAACGCGTGGTACGCCGCGTGGCGGCCCTGCTCCATCGACGTGGCCGCGAGCGCCGGGAAGCCGATGACGTCGCCGACGGCGTAGATGTGCGGCACGGCCGTGCGGTAGTGCTCGTCGACCGAGAGCCGGCCCCGGGCGTCGACCTCCAGCCCGGCCTTCTCCACGGCGAGCTCCTCGGTGACGCCCTGGCGGCCCGCGGAGTACATGACGGTCTCGGCGGCGATCCGCTTGCCCGAGGCGAGGGTGGTGACGGTGCCCCGGTCGGACACGCTCACGCCGGAGACCTCCTCGCCGAAGCGGAAGGTGACTGCGAGGTCGCGCAGGTGGAACTTGAGCGACTCGACCACCTCGGAGTCGCAGAACTCCAGCATCTGCGCGCGGCGCTCCACCACGGTCACCCGGGTGCCGAGCGCGGCGAACATCGAGGCGTACTCGATGCCGATCACGCCGGCGCCGACCACCACCATGGAGGCCGGGATGTTCTCCATGGCGAGGATGCCGTCGGAGTCGACGACGCGGCGGTCGTCGAACTCGACCGTGTCCGGCCGGGCGGGCCGGGTGCCGGTCGCGACGACGATCGTGTCGGCGGTGACGGTCTGGTGCTCGCCGCGGCGGTCACCGATCACCTCCACGGCGTGGTCGTCAAGGAAGCGGGCAGCGCCGGAGAGCAGGTCGACCCGGTTGCGCTGCAGCTGCGCCCGGATCACCTCCACCTCGCGCCCGATGACGAAGTGGGTGCGCGCCAGCAGGTCCTGCACCGTGATGTCCTGCTTGACCCGGTAGCTCTCCCCGTAGAGCCCGCGCATCGCGTAGCCCGTGAGGTAGAGGACGGCCTCGCGCAGCGTCTTCGACGGGATGGTGCCGGTCTGGGTGCAGACCCCGCCGACCATGCCGCGGCGCTCCACCACGGCGACCCGCTTCCCGAGCTTCGCCGCCGCGATCGCGGCCTTCTGCCCGCCGGGGCCGGAGCCGATGACGAGCAGGTCGTAGTCGTGGTTCTCCACGGTCGCAGACTCTCCCCGCGCCGCGGGGACCACGGCAAGCGCGTGCGCGTGACGGGCTGATGAAGGCGCCGTGCCCGGTGCGTCCGATCGGGTGGTGCGTGGATCCGGGGCGGGGCGGCCCTCGTCGGAACGGACATGAGCACCAGGAAGAAGGCCCGCCGTCCCGTCCCGCCGCCGAAGTCCCGTTCCCGTCCCGACGAGCCCGTGGTCGTCCGGGTGGGCCGGTCCGCCGACCTCGTCGCGGCCCTGCCACCCATGCTCGGGTTCCACCCCGAGGAGTCCGTGGTGGTGATCGGGATCCACGAGCGCGACGGCCGCGGCCGGCTCGGCGGGATGGTCCGGATCGACCTCGCGGAGTCGCCCGACGCGGAGACCGATGGCGTGCTCGCCGAGGCGGCCCGGGAGCGGCTGGAGCGCTCGGCGCCCGCGAAGGTCGTCGTCGTGGTCGTCTCCGGCGTCGCCGGGACGGCCGCGGCCCCGCCCCACCTCGAGCTGGTCGACGCGATCACCGCCACCTTCGAGGCCATCGACATCCCGGTGATGGAGGCGGTGTGGGCCGAGCGGATCGCGATCGGCGCGCCGTGGCGCTGCTACCACCCCTGCGCCTGCTCGGGCACGCTGCCCGACCCCGGCGGGACCGTCGCCGCGGCCGCCCACGCCGCCGTCACCGGGCGGGTCACCCGCGGCTCCCGCGAGGAGGTGGAGGCCTCCCTCGCGCCCGATCCCGAGGCCGGCGGCGAGCGTCGACGCCGACTGATCGACGACTGGCACCAGGTCGCCGTGGACGAGTGGCTCGACGACCGCCGGGCCTCGTCGCGCCGCAACCTGGAGTTCGTGCGCGGCGTGGTGGGCGACGTCGGGGCCGGGACGCCGCTCTCCGAGTCCGACATCGCCCGCCTCGCGGTGGCCCTGTGCGACCCGGCGGTGCGCGACACCTGCCTCGGTTGGGCCGCGGGCCACGACGACCGCGTCGATCCCGTGCACGCCGAACGGCTCTGGACGCTGCTCACCCGGGCCGTGCCGGCCCCCGAGGTCGCGCAGCCCGCCACCCTGCTGGCGTTCGCGACGGTCGACCAAGGCGGCGGGGCCGTCCTGACCACCGCGCTGCAGCGGGCGTGCGACGCCGACCCGCACCACCAGCTCAGCCGGATGCTCGGCACCCTCATCACCGCCGGGTTCCCGCCGGAGACGGTGCGGGAGCTGGTCAGCGCGGCGTACACGGAGACCACCGCGAAGCTCGCGGCGTGACCGGCTACCGCGGGGCGGCGGATCGCAGGGCGTCGAGCGCGGCGGGCACCTCGCCGGGCTTGTCCACCACCACGGCGGCGCCGGCGGCCTCGAGCTCGTCGCGGCCCCCGAAGCCCCAGTCCACCCCCACGCAGGGCAGGCCGTGGACCCGGGCGCCCTCGACGTCGTGGTGGCGGTCGCCGACGAGGGCCAGTCCCGGTCCGTGGGACAGTCCCGGTCCGTGGGACAGCGCCGGTCCGTGCGCGAGCACCGGGGCGTTCGCGGCGAGGGCCAGCCCGACGACGGCCGCCTTGCCCTGCACCCGGCCGTCGAACGTGGTGCCGTGCACGCCGCCGGCGACGTGCTCGGCGAGGCCCAGGTACGCGACGATCTCGCGGGCGTACTCGCCCGGCTTGCTCGTGGCGACCGCGAGGACGTCCCCGCGGTCGGTCAGCTCGGCGAGCAGCTCCGGGACGCCGGCGTAGACCGACGCGTCGAACATCCCGCCGGCGCCGTAGGTGTCGCGGTAGTCGGCCATCATCGCGTCGGCGGTCGCCGGGTCCACCCCGAGGACGTCGAGGAACGCCTCGGGGAAGGGCGGGCCGATCAGGGCGCGGAGCTGCTCGTCGGTCGGCTCCGCGATCCCGACGCTCGCCGCCGCGTGCCGCACCGAGGCCCGGATGCCGGGCCCCGAGTCGACGAGGGTGCCGTCGAGGTCGAACAGGACCAGGCTCACGCGTCGGCCCCGACGCGCGCCCGCGCGAAGGCCCACGCGTCCGCGACGATGCCGTCGAGGTCGCCGCGGGTGGGCGTCCAGCCGAGCCGGTCGTGCGCGCGGCGGGCCGACGCGACGAGGACGGCCGGGTCGCCCGCCCGCCGCGGCGCGACGACCGCGGGGATCGGGTGCCCGGTGACGCGGCGGCACGCCTCGACCACCTCGCGGACCGAGAAGCCGGTGCCGTTGCCGAGGTTGCAGACCAGGTGCTCGCCCGGCCCGCTCCCGGCCGCCTCGAGGGCGCGCAGGTGGGCGTCGGCGAGGTCGTCGACGTGGATGTAGTCGCGCACGCAGGTGCCGTCGGGGGTGGGCCAGTCGTCGCCGTACATCGCGACCTGCTCCCGGGTGCCCGCCGCCACCTGCAGCACGAGGGGGATGAGGTGGGTCTCGGTGGTGTGCCGCTCCCCGAAGGCCGTTCCCCCGTCACCGTGGTGGGCGCCGGCCACGTTGAAGTAGCGCAGCGAGACCGCTCCCAGCTCCCCGTCCGACGCCGTGGCGTAGGAGGAGATGGCGTGGTCGATCGCGAGCTTCGTCGCGCCGTAGGGGTTGGTGGGGCGGGTGGGGGAGTCCTCGGTGATCGGGCTCGTCTCCGGCTCGCCGTAGGTGGCGGCGGTGGAGGAGAACACCAGCCGCGGCACCCGGTGCGCGCGGATCGCGTCGAGCAGGGCGATCGAGGTGACGACGTTGCCGTGCCAGTACTTCGCCGGGTCGGTCACCGACTCGCCGACCAGGGAGCGGGCCGCGAAGTGCAGCACCCCGTCGAACCCGCCTTCCGCGAGCACGCCGGACGCGGCCGTCGCCACGTCCCCCTCGACGAGGACGGCGCCCGGGGGGACGGCGTCGCGGTGGCCGGTGGAGAGGTCGTCGAGGACGGTGACGTCGTGGCCCGCGGCCAGCAGGTGCGCGGTGCAGACGCTCCCCACGTAGCCGGCGCCGCCGGTGACGAGCAGCTTCATGGTCCCGAGTCTGGCCCACCCGCCCGGGCCCGGGACCAGCGGACCGCGCAGGGTGCCCCCGCGCGGCGTGCTCAGACCGCGCGGACGAGCACCGCGTGCGCCACCAGCGGGTCGACCTCGGAGCTCCGCCCGCCGGTCCCGATGTTGACCGCGTCCCCGAACCGGGGGATGGCCACGACCTCGACGTCGCTGCCCGGGAGCACCCCGGCGGCCTTGAGGCCCGCCATCAGGGGCTCGTTGAGCTGCACGTGCTCGGCGATCCGCCGGATCACGACCTTGCCGCCGCCCGCCCGGGCGAACTCGTCGAGCCGCACCAGCCCGGCCTCGTCGGGGGTCGGCGTGCGGGTGGGCAGCTCGCCGTCGCCCTGGCCGCGCAGCTCGTCGAGGCCCGGGATGGGGTTGCCGTAGGGCGACACGGCGGGCTCGCCCAGCAGGGCGAACACCTTGCGCTCCACGGCGTCGCTCATCACGTGCTCCCACCGGCAGGCCTCGGTGTGGACGTGCTCCCACTCCAGCCCGATCACGTTGACCAGCAGGAGCTCGGCCAGCCGGTGCTTGCGCATGACCGAGACCGCCTTGCCGCGGCCCTCGGGGGTCAGCTCGAGGTGGCGGTCGCCGGCGACGTGCACCAGGCCGTCGCGCTCCATG
The DNA here is from genome assembly GCF_042653685.1 of Actinomycetospora atypica. Taxonomy (NCBI): domain Bacteria; kingdom Bacillati; phylum Actinomycetota; class Actinomycetes; order Pseudonocardiales; family Pseudonocardiaceae; genus Actinomycetospora; species Actinomycetospora atypica. Next base: position 35,289 of record NZ_JBHSIV010000010.1, read on the forward strand.
CGCGCCACCGTCTGGCTCACCGTCGGGCCGCTCTGCTCGAGGCGTTCGGCGATCCGCGCGCGCAGCGGGACGACGCCCTCCTCCTCGAGCTCGTAGATCGTGCGCAGGTACATCTCCGTGGTGTCGATGAGGTCGTTCATCCCCACCCCTTCCATCCCGGTACCGATCCTACCGAGCTGACCGGGTCCGGCCGCGGTCCGCACCGCCCGGAGGGCACGATGGGCGACGTGCCGAGTCCCGATGGTCCGCTCCTCGCCGCCGCCGACCTGCTCGCCGAGCTCTCCCACGGCCCCGCCGGCACCGAGGGACGGCCGGTGGTTCTCGACGTGCGCTGGCGGCTGACCCCACCGGCGAAGAAGCGGTCCCGGCGGCGTCCCGACCCGGTCGGCGAGCCCGACTTCGACGCGGGCCACGTCCCCGGGTCGGTCTTCGTCGACGTCGACTCCGAGCTCGCGGGCCCGCCCGGCCCGGCCGGCCGGCACCCGCTGCCCGACCCCGACGACCTGCAGACCACGATGCGCCGCGCCGGGATCACGCCGTCGAGCACGGTCGTCGTCTACGACGGCGCCGGGGCGGGCGACGGCATGGCCGCGGCCCGGGCCTGGTGGGTGCTGCGCTGGGCGGGCCTCGCCCCGGCGCAAGTGAGGGTGCTCGACGGCGGGTGGGAGGCCTGGACCGCCGCGGGCGGGGAGTCCTCGACGGTCTCCGGCGGCGCCCGCCGCCAGGGCGACGTCGACGTCGCCGGGGGCGCGATGCCCGTGCTCACCGCCGAGTCGGCGGCCTCCACCGCCCGCGACGGCTCGCTGGTCGACGCCCGGGCGCCCGAGCGCTTCCGCGGGGAGACCGAGCCCATCGACCCGGTCGCGGGCCACGTCCCGGGCGCGACCAACCTCCCCGCCGGCTCGCTGCTCGGCCCCGACGGCCGCTGGCGCCCGGCCGACGAGCTGGCCGAGGCGCTGCGCGGCGTGATCGGCGAGGCCGGCCCGGTCGGTGCCTACTGCGGGTCCGGGGTCAGCGCGACGATGCTCGTGCTCGCGGCCGAGATCGCCGGCGTCCGGCCGCCGGAGGACCCGGTGGGGCTCTACGTGGGCTCCTGGTCGAACTGGGTCGCCTCCAAGCGCCCGGTCGAGACGGGCCGACCCCCGACGGGCTGACCCCCGGCAGGGGGCATGGGTAGCGTCGGCGCCATGCGCGCCACGGTGGTCTGGGACGAGGCCCTGCTCGCCTACAAGCTCTCGGAGGACCATCCGCTGCACCCGGTGCGCCTCGACCTGACGATGCGCCTGGCCCGCAGCCTCGGCGTGCTCGAGGGGGTCGAGCCGCTGATCCCCGAGCCCGCGCCCGACGCGGAGCTCGAACGGGTGCACGTCGCGTCCTACCTGGCGGCGGTCCGCCGGGCCCCGCACGACGGCGACGACCCCGCCCACCAGCTCGGCACCGCCGACAACCCGATCTTCGAGGGGATGCACGACGCGTCGGCGCTCGTGGCGGGCGGCTCGATCGCGGCCGCCCGGGAGATCGCCGAGGGCCGCACCGACCGCGCGGTCAACCTCTCCGGCGGGCTGCACCACGCGATGCGCGACCACGCGTGGGGCTTCTGCGTCTACAACGACTGCGCCATCGCGATCAGCTGGCTGCTCGACCACGGCTACACCCGGATCGCCTACCTCGACACCGACGTCCACCACGGCGACGGCGTGCAGGCCGCCTTCCTCGACGACCCGCGCGTGATGACGATCTCGATGCACCAGCACCCGCGGACGCTCTGGCCCGGCACCGGGTTCGCCTCCGAGCTCGGCGAGGGCGCCGCCGCGGGCACCTCGATCAACCTGCCGCTGCCGCCCGGCACCCGCGACCCGGCGTGGCTGCGCGCCTTCCACGCCGTGGTCCCGAGCCTGCTGAACGCCTTCGAACCGCAGATCCTCGTCACGCAGAACGGCGCCGACACCCACCACGAGGACCCGCTCGCCGAGCTCTCCCTCACCGTCGACGGGCACCGCGCCATCTACCGGGCCTGTCGCGACCTCGCCGAGCAGTACGCCGGCGGCAAGTGGCTCGCGCTCGGCGGGGGCGGCTACAACCTGTTCCGGGGGGTGCCGCGCAGCTGGACCCACCTGCTCGCCACCGTGCTCGACCGCGACGTCGACCCCGACCGCACGATCCCCGCGGAGTGGACCTCGCACGCGGTCGGGCTGACCAACCGGCCGCTCCCCACGAGCATGACGGAGGACGCACCCACCGATTTCTCCCCGTGGGGCGGGTACACCGAGATCGATGTGGACCGATTCATCCTGGACACGCGCCGTTCCGTCTTCCCGCTGCACGGCCTCGAGCCGCAGAACGTGCTGGACTGACGTATGAGCGCCCCGCCCGACCAGGAGGCCACGAGCCTCGAGGCGGCGACCACGCCGGTCCTCGCGGTCCCCGACGCGCCGTACCCGCGCCACTGGGAGGCCGACGTCGTCGCGGCCGACGGCGTCACGGCGCACCTGCGGCCCATCACGCCCGACGACGCCGACGACGTCGTCGCCTTCCACGCGCGCCTGTCCGACCGGACCCGCTACTTCCGGTACTTCAGCCCCTACCCGACGATCCCGCCGCGCGACCTCAAGCGGTTCACCGAGGTCGACCAGCACGACTCCGTGGCGCTGGTCCTCTGGCTCGGGACCGAGATCATCGCGATCGGCCGCTACGTGCGGCTGGGGGCGGACGATCCGTCGGCGGAGGTCGCGTTCGTCGTCCGCGACGACCACCAGGGCCGCGGGCTGGGCTCGATCCTGCTCGAGCACCTGGCGGCGGCCGCCGAGGAGGTCGGGATCAGCCGGTTCGTGGCGGAGGTCCTCGCCGAGAACCGGGCGATGGTGCACACGTTCCGCCAGGCCGGGTACGACGTGACCCGCGCGCTCGACGGCTCGACCCTGCACCTCGAGTTCGACGTCGCGGCGACCGACCGCTCCACCGAGGTCCGGCGCTCCCGCGAGCAGGCCGCCGAGGCGCGCAGCGTCGCCAACGTGCTGCGTCCGCGCTCGGTCGCGGTGGTGGGCGCGTCGGCCGACCCGATGAAGCTCGGCCACGTGGTGCTGCGCAACCTGCTGGGCAGCGGCTTCACCGGCCCGGTCTACCCCGTGAACCCCGAGGCCCGGTCGGTGCGCGGGGTGCGGGCCTACCCGACGGTGCTCGACATCCCCGACGACGTCGACCTCGCCGTCCTCGCCGTCCCGCCCGAGGAGGTGGGCGGCGTCGTCGACGGCTGCCTCGCCAAGGGCGTGAAGGCCCTCGTCGTGGTGACCTCCGGGTTCGGTGAGACCGGCGAGGCCGGCCTCACCCGCCAGCGCGAGCTGGTGACCTCCGCGCGGGCCCGGGGCATGCGCGTCGTCGGGCCGAGCGCCCTGGGCGTGGTCAACCTCGACCCGGCGGTGCGCCTGAACGCCTCCCTGGCCCCGGAGCTGCCCCCGCCGGGGCGGGTCGGATTCTTCTGCCAGTCGGGGGCCCTGGGCATCCAGATCCTCGCGACCGCCGCGCAGCGCCGCCTCGGGCTCTCGACGTTCGTCTCCGCCGGCAACCGCGCCGACCTCTCCGGCAACGACCTCATGCAGTACTGGGACACCGACGCCTCCACCGACGTCGTGCTGCTCTACCTCGAGAGCTTCGGCAACCCCCGCAAGTTCGCCCGGGTCGCCCGGCGCCTCGCCCGCCGCAAGCCGGTGGTGGCGGTGGCCAGCGGCCGGCACGCCAGCGCGGGCCTCGCCGCCAGCACCTCCCCGCTGGAGGACGCCTCGGTCGCGGCCGTGTTCGACCAGTCCGGCGTGATCCGGGTGAACTCGGTCGACGAGCTCTTCGACGTCGCGCTCCTGCTCGCGAACCAGCCGCTGCCCGGCGGGCCGCGGATCGGCGTCGTCGGGAACTCCTCCGCCCTGGGCGTGCTGGCCGCGGACGTCGCCCTCGCGCACGGGATGCACCTGGCGTTCCCGCCGGTCGACGTCGGCGCCATGGCCGATCCCGCCGAGTTCGCCGACGCCGCCCTGCGCGCCCTCGAGGACGACGGCTGCGACGCGCTCGTCATCGTCTTCTCCCCGCCCGTGGCCACCGACGGCGCCGCCCACGCCGACGCGCTCGCCGAGGTGGTCACCAGCGCCGACAAGCCCGTGGTGACGACCTTCCTGGCCTCGTCCGGCGTGCCCGAGCACCTCGTGGTGCCCTCTGAGCACGGCGGGCCGGACGTGCCCGCCCGGGGCAGCGTGCCCTCCTACCCGTCACCCGAGCGGGCGGTGGGGGCGCTGGCGCGGGTGGTGCGCTACACCCAGTGGCTGTCGCGCCCGGTGGGCGACTTCGTCGTCCCGCCCGGCTGCGATCTGCAGGCCGCCCGGGAGTACGTCGACTCCTTCGGGCACCTCGACACCGCGCTGGTCCTCGACGAGGTCCAGGGCGCGGAGCTCCTGCGCCGCGTCGGCATCCACGTCGCGCCGTTCCGGCGGGCGGGTTCGGCCGACGAGGCGGTCGCGGCCGCGAGGGAGCTGCGCACGGGCGACGGGGGCGACGCGGGCGCGCCGGTCGTGATGAAGACCGTGAACCGCACCTGGCGGCACCGCAGCGACCTCGCCGGGGTGCGCACGGGTCTGTCCGACGACGAGGCGGTGTCGTCGGCCTACCAGCAGCTGACCCAGCTCTCCGGCTGGCCGGAGGTCGACGTGCAGGCCCAGGTGCCGCCCGGGTCGCCCGTGGTGGTGGAGGTGCGCGACGACCCGTCGTTCGGGTCGCTGGTGTCCTTCGGGCTCGCCGGCGTGGTGACCGAGCTGCTCGGCGACCGGGCCTACCGGGCCACCCCGCTCTCGACGATGGACGCGTACACGCTGGTCCGGGCCCCGCGCGCGGCGCCCCTGCTCGACGGGTACCGGGGGACCCGGCCGATGGACCTCGGCGCGCTGGAGGACCTGCTGCTGCGGGTCGGCCAGCTCGCCGACCGGGTGCCGGAGCTGCGCTCGCTCACGCTCGACCCGATCCTCGTCGCCGAGCGCGGCGTGCACCCCACCGCCGTCCGCGCGGTGCTCGGGCCGCCGCCCGGGCCGCGCGACACCGGGCCCCGGCGACTCGGGGCGTAACCGTCCGTGTGAGGTGACGGGGGAGAGACCGCCCCCGGGCGCACAATGCCCGACGATGCGCGCCGCCGGAACGATCGCCCTGCTGTCCCTCGTCGTGCTGCTCGCCGCGGGCTGCGGCTCCGGCAGCGGACCCACCCCGCCGTCCCCCACGCCACCGTCCCCGTCGGCGGCCACGCCCCCGACCGTGCCGACCGGGGCACCACCCGGCGGGACGTCGACCCCGCCGGTGCCGGTCGACCCGCTCGTGGCCGACCCGCCGCCCGGGACCACCGCCCTCGACCCCGCCCGCGTCACCACGGCCGGTCTCCCGGCCGGCTTCCCGACGCTGGTGTGGACGCGCGGGGCCCGGACCCTGGGGGTCTACGGGCGCGCGGGGGGTTGCACCGAGGCGTCGGCGGCCCTGGTGGGGGAGACGGCCGAGGAGGTGACGGTGCGGGTCACGCAGACCACCACCTCGCCGGGGCCGTGCACCCGGGAGCTCCGCTACCCGGTGCTCGAGGTGCCGCTCGCGGCCGACCTGGGGCAGCGGCGCGTGGTGCTCACCGGGGAGCAGCGCTAGGAGGGGCCGAGAAAAGTCGAGAGACCGGGTCGGCCTGTGGCCGTCCCGGTCTCTCGGGGCAGACGACCGTCCTGGTCGCCGAGTTTGATGTCCGCGGTACCGCCGTTCCGGCGTGCCCCGCGTCACAACGAGCATGCCCCCCTACGAACGGGGGGGTCAAGCGGCCGGTCGGGCGGGCCGAACGGGCGGGTGCCGAGCGACCGTCACGCACCGCCACGTCGGTCGACCTCTCGACGGTCGACCGACGGCGGCGGGTGGATCAGCTCGCGACAGCCCTGGCTCGGGCAGCCCTAGCTCGCGGCAGCCCTAGCTCGCGGCGTACGCCTTGAGCCGGCGGGCGCGGTCGCCCTCGCGGAGCTTCGACATGACCTCGCGCTCGATCTGGCGGACGCGCTCGCGGGAGAGCCCGAAGCGCTTGCCGATCTGGTCGAGCGTGCGCGGCTGGCCGTCGTCGAGGCCGTACCGCAGGCGGATCACGTTCTGCTCGCGCTCGTCGAGCGTCGCGATGACCCGGCGCATGTCGTCGTGCAGCAGGCCGGAGATGACCGTCGACTCGGCGTCGGTGGCCTCGGCGTCCTCGATGAAGTCCCCGAGCGGGGCCTCCTCCTCGGACCCGACCGGCATGTCCAGGCTCACCGGGTCGCGGCTGTGGTCGAGCAGGTCGGACACCTTCTCCGGCGTCAGGCCCGACTCCTCGGCCAGCTCCTCGTTCGTGGCCTCACGACCGAGGGTCTGGTGCAGGTCGCGCTTGATGCGCGCCAGCTTGTTGACCTGCTCGACCAGGTGGACGGGCAGGCGGATGGTGCGGGCCTGGTCGGCCATGCCACGGGTGATCGCCTGACGGATCCACCACGTGGCATAGGTCGAGAACTTGAAGCCCTTGGCGTAGTCGAACTTCTCCACGGCCCGGATGAGGCCGAGGTTGCCCTCCTGGATCAGGTCAAGCAGCGGCATCCCGCGGCCGGTGTAGCGCTTGGCCAGCGAGACGACCAGGCGCAGGTTCGCCTCGAGCAGGTGGGCGCGGGCCCGGCGGCCGTCGCGCTGCACCATGCGCAGGCTCGTCGCCCGTCCGGCGTCGAGGGTGTCGTCGGTCTCCAGGATGTGCGCCGCGTAGACACCGGCCTCGATGCGCTTCGCGAGCTCCACCTCGTCGGCGGCCGTCAGGAGCGCGGTCTTTCCGATACCGTTGAGGTACACACGAACGAGGTCGGCAGCGGGGCTCTGGGCATCGAGATCGCTCTGGATCTCGGCCTCGGTCTGCAGCGCGGTCTCGGAGGGGACGTCAGGGTTCGACTCGGGCAGGACGGCCTCGGCGTCGCGAGACTGCTGCGGAACGAGTGTCGCCGTCATGATTCCTCCCTGCGCAGCGCTTGTCTGGCGCGCCGCGTCACATGGTCGAACGCGCTGGATGCCGCGATCGTTCCCGCGGAGGCGCTGACCCCCGGATAACCGCTTGTGACGGTGCTGACCCGTGGTCCGGGCCACCGGTGTGGCCCGTGTCCACCGGTCAGACCTCGACGATCACCGTGAACGGACCGTCGTTGACCGACTCGACGGCCATGTCCGCCCCGAACGCCCCGGTCGCCACCGTGGCCCCACGCTCGCGCAGGGCGTCGACCACCGCGTCGACCACCCGCTCGGCCTCCGGGCCGGGGGCGGCGGCCGACCACGAGGGCCGTCGCCCCTTGCGGGTGTCGCCGTGGAGCGTGAACTGGCTGACGACGAGCAGGCCCGCGCCGGTGTCGGCGCAGGACTGCTCCTCGCGGAGGATCCTCAGCTCGTACAGCTTGCGGGCCATCGTCGCCACCGCGTCGCCGCCGCGGGCGGGATCGTCGCGGTGCACCCCGAGCAGGACGAGCAGCCCCGGGGCGTCGAGGGCGCCGACCGTCTCGTCCGCCACCACCACCCGCGCCGAGCGGACCCGCGCGACGACCGCCCTCACAGAGCGACCGTGGGCCGGGGGACCACGAGCCCGTGCAGGTAGAGCTCCCGCACCACCGGCAGGGCCGCGGCGGTGAGCTCGTCGACGTCGCGGTTGTGCCCGACGGCGAGCAGCTCCAGCAGGTCGCGCAGCGGCAGGTGCCCGCGGCAGCCGGCCATCAGGGCCTCACCGGCCTCGTCGAGGTCGTGGCGCCACTGCGGGCCGTCCAGGCGCACCAGCGTGCCCCCGATCCGCTGCCAGCCGTCGTCGGAGTCCTCCGGCGGGGCGGGCGTGAACCCGCGCTCCAGGGCCGTGGTCGGCGGCAGCACCAGCGGCTCGTCGAGCAGGTCGTGCGTGCGCAGCCACGCCACGCGGTCGAGCCACGCCTCGATCTCCGGGCCCAGGGGGTCGCCGAGCGCCTGACGCATGTCCTCGCACACGACGACGCCCGGCTCGCCCTCGGCGGTCCGGCGCAGCGTCACGAACCCGAAGCCGATCCCGACGACGTCGTGCTCGGCGAAGTAGTCGAGCCAGGCCCTCGAGCGCGCCCGGCCCGCGGGGGAGGCCGGGTCGACGCCGGCGTCGCGCAGCCAGGTGCCCACGTGCAGGGCCGGGTCGGCCACGTCGCGCTGCACCACCCACGCGTCGAGCCCGCCGGGCCCGGCGGCGCGCACCGCGTCGGCGAGCCAGCGCCGCGGGCGGGCCGCCCAGCCGAGGTCCGCCTCCAGGTCGGCCCCGGTGATCAACCAGGACGCGAGCAGCTGGCCGACCCCGCCGGTCGTCAGGAACCCCGGGAGCTCGGCCACCAGCAGGGCCGACGCGCCGTCGCCGCCGAGCCCGCCGTCGCGGTAGACGTGCTCGACCTCCGGCGGCCCGGGGACGAACGGCGGGTTGCAGACGATCTGGTCGAACCGGCGCCCCGCGACCGGCTCCCACCACGGGCCGGTGCGCACCTCGACGTCGACACCGGAGACCGCGAACGTCGCCCGGGCCAGCGTGTTCGCCCGCTCGGAGACGTCGGTGGCCGTGAGCGTCGCCGCGTGGCCCGACGCGTGCAGCGTCTGCACCCCGCAGCCCGCCCCCAGGTCGAGCAGCGTGGCCACGGGGCGGCGCACCACCGCCCGGGCCAGCGACATCGAGGCCGCCCCGGTGCCGAGCACGTGGTCGTGGGTCTTGGCCGGGCCCGCGTCGAGGTCGGAGAACACCCACCAGGAGCCGTGCTCGTCGGCGTGGGGCCGTAGGTCGAGCGCGGCCGCGAACCCGCCGGGGGACCGGCGGAGCAGGCCGGCGTCCACCAGCTCGTCGGTCGTCAGGGGCGCGAGCGCGGCCGCGAGCTCGTCGTCGGCGGCCTCGTCGTCGAGCAGGAACACCCGCACCAGGACCCCGAAGGCGTCCGGGCCGAGGAGGCGCCGCACGGGCTCGGTCTCCCCGCGGTCGAGGGCGGCCCCGGCCTCCGCGCCGAAGGCCTCCGCGACGCCGTCCACGGTGAAGCCCGCGCGCCGCAGGGGCTCGGCGAGCCGGGCGGCGAGAGCGGGCAGGCGGTCGTCGGGAAGATCGTCGGGCACGCGGCCGGCGGGCGGGATCACGCGCCCATCCTCCCGTCGGGATCGATCCAAGCCGGACACCGTCACTGTGACGGGTTGCACTCGGGCGCGATCGGGAACTCGCCCGTCCGGAGAGAGGGGACCCTGACGCGCCGATCGTGACAGGGTTGCTCCTCCGGGGTCGTCGGTGACGCGAGGCACATCGACGTGGTGAGCGCGGCGGCCCCGCAGGACCACGAACGTCGAGGAACCGGAGGCCACGGATGTCGGACCAAGGCTCGAGCCAGGGCAACCAGTACCCCCCGGACCCCGAGCTGGCGAAGACCGCCAATGTCCGCCCCGAGATGAAGGACCAGGGACTCGAGGAGTTCTGGGACAACCAGGCCAAGGACAAGATCAGCTGGTTCGAGGACTACGACCAGGTACTCGAGTGGAACCTGCCGTACGCGAAGTGGTTCGTCGGCGGGAAGCTCAACGCCTGCTACAACGCCGTCGACCGCCACGTGGAGAACGGCCAGGGCGACAAGGTCGCGCTGCACGTCGTCCCGGACGACGGCCCCGACTCCGACCAGGCGCACGACATCACGTTCGCGCAGCTCCAGGAGCAGGTCGTCACGTTCGCCAACGGGCTCAAGAAGCTCGGGGTGGGCAAGGGCGTCCCGGTCGGCATCTACATGCAGATGATCCCGCAGGCCGTCGTCGCGATGCTGGCCTGCGCCCGGCTCGGCGCCCCGCACACCGTCGTCTTCGGCGGGTTCAGCGGCAAGGCCGTGGCCGAGCGGTGCAACGACCTCGAGTGCAAGGTCCTCATCACCCAGGACCAGGCGCTGCGCGGCGGCAAGTCCGCCGACCAGAAGACCAACGCCGACGAGGGCCTGGACGCGGGCCCCACGACGGTCGAGAAGGTCGTCGTCGTCAAGCGCACCGGCGCCGACATCCCGATGAGCGACCGGGACGTCTACCTCGACGACCTCGTCGACGGCGAGTCCGGCGACGCCGAGAGCTGCCCGTGCGAGCCCATGGAGTCCGAGGACCTGCTGTTCCTCCTCTACACCTCCGGCTCCACCGGCAAGCCCAAGGGCGTCGTCCACACCACCGGCGGCTACCTCGTCGGCGTCGCGACCACCCACAACCTGGTCTTCGACGTCAAGGACGACTCGGTCTACTGGTGCGCCGCCGACATCGGCTGGATCACCGGGCACAGCTACATCACCTACGGTCCGCTGGTGAACGGCTGCACCTCGGTGCTCTACGAGGGCGTGCCCGGCTACCCGGACAAGGAGGTGTGGTGGAAGATCGTCGAGAAGTACAAGGTCTCGATCCTCTACACCTCGCCCACCGCGATCCGCTCGCACATGAAGTGGGGCGAGGAGCACGCGCAGGCGCACGACCTCTCGTCCATCAAGATCCTGGGCAGTGTCGGTGAGCCGATCAACCCCGAGGTCTGGGAGTGGTACCGGGAGTACGTCGGCGGCGGCAAGGCGCCGATCATGGACACCTGGTGGCAGACCGAGACCGGGCACATCCTGATCACCCCGCTGCCGGGCATCACGACGATGAAGCCGGGCTCCGCCCAGCAGCCCTTCCCGGGCGTGCTGCCGGAGATCCGCGACGACGAGGGCAACAAGCTCGACGTCGAGCAGACCGGCAACCTCGTCCTCACCGCTCCGTGGCCCGGCATGATGCGCGGGCTCTACAAGGACGACGAGCGCTTCCGCGAGACCTACTGGTCGAAGTACTCCGACGCCTACTTCGCGGGCGACGGGGCCAAGTACGACGCCGACGGCGACATCATGCTGATGGGCCGGCTCGACGACGTCGTCAACGTGTCGGGCCACCGGCTCTCGACCTTCGAGGTGGAGAGCGCCCTGGTGGAGCACGACGACGTGGCCGAGGCCGCCGTCGCCGCGCGCAAGGACCCCGACACCGGCCAGGCGATCGTCGCCTTCGTGTCGCTCAAGGGCGACAAGCAGGGCACCGAGGAGCTGGAGCAGGCGCTGCGCGAGCAGGTGGCGCAGTCGATCGGGAAGCTGGCCCGCCCGGCGACCGTGATCTTCGCCCCCGACCTGCCCAAGACGCGGTCGGGCAAGATCATGCGCCGTCTGCTGAAGAACCTCGCCGAGGGCGAGGAGCTCGGCGACACCTCCACGCTGGTCGACCCGTCCGTGGTCGACGAGATGAAGAAGCAGATCGACGGCTGATCGCGGCAAGAGAGACGCTGTGGCAGCGCTCGTTCCTCGCGCTGCCACAGCGTTCTCGCCGCGCTCCGGTGGTCACCTCGTCGGTAGCCACCGGAGCGTCCGTCGTCCTACTCCGGGAGGGCCGGGGGAGCCTCGCCGCGCAGGATCGCGAGCTCCTCGGTCACCCGGCGCATGATCCGGTCGGTCGCCTCCTGCAGGGCCTTGCGCTGCCCCTGCTTCCCGACGAGGTCCGACAGGTCGACCGCCTCGCCCGCCAGCACCCGCAGGGTCGCCCGCGGGACCAGCCGGCCCACCTTCGCGGCCGGCGGGAGCAGGTGGTTCGACCCCCACTGGCCCACCGGGATCAGGGGCGCGCCGGTGGCCAGCGCCATCCGCGCGACGCCGGTGTGGGCCTTCTGCGGCCAGCCGTCGGAGTGCGCGGGGAACCCGCCCTCCGGGTACACGACGATGCACTCGCCGCGCTTCACGCCCTCCACCGCCGCGCGGTAGGCCTCGATGCCCGAGGCCTTGCGGTCGACCGGGATGTGCCGGCCGCCCCGCAACGGCGACCCGATGATCTTCATGTCCCACAGCTCGGACATCGCGAGGAACCGCGGCACGCGTCCCTGGGCCATGCAGTAGGAGACCAGGACGATCGGGTCGACGTGCGAGAGGTGGTTCACCGCCAGCAGCACCCCGCCCTCCTTCGGCACGTGCCGCCCGCCGCGGAAGTCCCAGCGCGCCACGGCCATGAGCACGGGCCACAGCAGCTCGATCGCGAAGCCGTACCCGAAGCCCCGGTCGGTGCGGGGGATCAGCAGCCAGATCAGCAGCTTGCGCCAGAGCCGCATTGCCCGGCCCGGCGGACGCGCGTCGTGGCCCTGCGCGAGGCGCCGCACCGTCGGGTGGGCGCGGGGCGCGGGGTGGTCGGAGGCCTTCGCGGCGGTCTCAGCCGCCCGCCCGCCGGAGCCCGCCTCGGGGGCCTGCCTCGGGGCCTCCCTCGGGGCGGGCGGCGGGGCGGCGAGGGGGGACGGGCCGTCGTCGGGCACCGCGGCGTCGTCGCGGGGGGAGCCGTGCGCGGAGGACATGCCCCGGATCATGGACCCTCGTCCTCCGCCCCCGCACGAGTAGTTCCCCCGGGTGCGTTCCCGCCCGCGAGGGCCGTCGGCGTTGCGCCGCGCACACGGAGGGGCGGGTCGAGGTGGGATGCCGCCGGCGTTGCGCCCCGCAACGGGATTGCGGACAGGGCGCGTCCGGTCCAGCCGTGTGCGTCCCGCACACGGTCGAGCCGGGCCCAGATGTGTGGCCACTCCCTCGCCGACGTCGGACCGGTCGAGGGAGTCCCCACGCACCTGGTCGAGCCCCTCCCGCGGGCGTGGCGACTCCCTCGGGTCGGGGCGCGGTGCGCAGGGTCCGACGGCCGTCGTGCCCGGGACCACTCCCGGGCGCCGAACCGACGGGCGCCGCGCCGCGATCATCCGGGACGAGAGCGCCCTCCCGGAGCGGCGCGGGACCGTGGAGGACACATGGCAGGGGCGGCACAGCGGGTGGTCGGCGCGGCGGGCGCGTTCGTGGACGGGACGCTGCCCGTGCGCATCCGGGCCTGGGACGGCAGCGAGGCCGGGGCACCCGCCGGGTCGGGTGCCCCCGTCGTCGTGCTGAACCACCGGCGGGCCCTGCGGCGCCTGCTCTGGCAGCCCGGCGAGATGGGGCTCGCGCACGCCTACGTCTCGGGCGACCTCGACGTCGACGGCGACCTCGGCGAAGGACTCACCGCGATGTGGGGTCTCGTCCGGGACGGGGCGATCCGCCCCCGCCGCCCCCGGGCCGGGGAACTGCCGGGCCTCGTCGGGACGGCCGTGCGTCTCGGCCTCGTCGGACCGAGGCCGGCGGCGCCGCCCGAGGCGATCCGCCTCCCGCGCTTCGCGCGCCTGCACTCCAAGCTGCGCGACCGCGCCGTCATCGCGCACCACTACGACGCCGGCAACGACTTCTACGAGCTGATCCTCGACGAGAACATGGCGTACTCGTCGGGCTACTGGACCGACCTCGCTGCGCCGGTGACCGAGGCGAACCTCGTCGCCGCCCAGGACGCCAAGCTCGACATGATCTGCCGCAAGCTCGGCCTCGGGCCCGACTCGACGCTGCTCGACGTCGGCTGCGGCTGGGGCTCGCTGCCGATCCACGCCGCGAAGCACTTCGGGGCGCAGGTGCGCGGCGTGACTATCGCGACCGAGCAGCGCGACCACATCAACCAGCGGATCCGCGCCGAGGGCCTGGCCGGCAAGGTGCAGGTCGACCTCGTGGACTACCGGGACATCCCCACGCAGATCGAGGAGTACGGCTCCTTCGACGCGGTGTCGAGCATCGAGATGGGCGAGCACGTCGGCGACGGGAACTACCCGACGTTCGCCTCGATCCTGTTCGGCGCCCTGCACCCCGGCGGGCGGGCGCTCGTGCAGCAGATGTCGCGGCGCCCCGGCGACCATCCCGGCGGCGGCGCGTTCATCGAGACCTACGTGACCCCCGACATGGTCATGCGTCCGGTCGGCGACACCCTCACCCTGCTCCAGCAGGCTGGCCTCGAGGTCCGCGACGTCCACGTGATGCGGGAGCACTACGTGCCCACCTGCCGCGCGTGGATCGCGACCCTCGAGGCGAACTGGGACCGCGCGGTGGCGCTGGCGGGGGAGCGGGGCGCCCGGATGTGGCGGCTCTACCTCGTCGGCGCGGCCCTCGCGTTCGAGGAGAACCGGATGGGCGTCGACCAGATCCTGCTCACCCGGCCCACGGCGACGGGGCGCTCCGGGATGCCGGCGACGCGGGCCTCGTTCGAGCCCGCCGCCGTGTCCGAGGCCGCGGGCGCATGAGCTCCGCCGGCGTCGGGTTCGACTGGGCGGCCGCCGGCATCCTGCTGGCGGTCGCCGTCGTGGTGATCGTCGGGACGTTCGCGGTCACACTGGTCGTCGCGCGGGCGGCGGGGAAGCACAGCGTCGTCGACGTGACGTGGGGCCTCGGGTTCGTGCTCGTCGCGGTGGCGGCCTACGTGACCTCCGGGCTGCTGGGCGTCGGGAACGACGTCGTGCGGCTCGTCGCCCTGGTGCTGCCGGTGGTCTGGGGGCTCCGGCTCGCGATCCACATCGGCCGGCGCAACCACGGGGCGGGGGAGGACCCGCGCTACGCCGCGATGCTGGGGGACGACCACCCGCCCGGTGCGATCACCGCCCACGTGCTGCGCAAGGTCTACCTGCCGCAGACGGTCGTCATGATCGTCGTCGTGCTGCCGGTGCTCGCGGCGATGGTCCGGGCCTCGACGGTCACCGCGGTCGTCGTGATCGGCGCCGTGGTGTGGCTCGTCGGGTTCGTGTTCGAGTCGGTCGGCGACGCGCAGCTCGCGCGGTTCAAGGCGAGGCCGGAGAACAAGGGCAAGGTCCTCGACACCGGGCTCTGGCGCTACACCCGGCACCCGAACTACTTCGGCGACGCCTGCGTGTGGTGGGGCATCTTCCTGGTCGCGGCGGGGCACCCGGCCGGGCTGGTCACGGTCGTCGGGCCGGTGCTGATGAGCTACCTGCTCGTCAACGTCACCGGCAAGGAGCTGACCGAGAAGTCGATGTCCGGGCGGCCCGGCTACGCCGAGTACGTCCGGCGGACCTCCGGTTTCCTCCCCCTGCCGCCCGGCTCCGCGCCCGCCCGCGCCACCTAGAGGAGACCCCCGTGTCCGTACCGCTCCCCGACGGCCTCGTCGAGCTGCTGCGCCGCCCCGCGCCCTGCTTCATCGCGACCCTCATGCCCGACGGCTCGCCCCAGATGACCGAGACCTGGGTGGACACGGACGGCGAGCGCATCGTCGTGAACGTCATCGACGGAATGCAGAAGTCGCGCAACATCGCGCGCGACCCGAGGGTGGCGGTGAACATCGCCGACCCCGACGACCCGTCGCGCTACTACGGGGTGCGCGGGCGCGTCGTGGAGTCGACGACCGAGGGCGGCGCCGAGCACATCGAGGAGCTGGCGCAGAAGTACCTCGGCCGACCCTACCCGAACTTCTCCGGCCGCCCCGAGACGCGGCGCATCTTCCGCATCGCCGCCGACTCGATCAACCATGTGCCGTGGGGCTCGTGAGCAGTGATCCGTGTCCGGGCACGGATGACTGCTCACGAGACCGTAGGTCACCTCTTGCGTAGCACCGCGAGCGCCGAGTCGGCGTGCTCGTCGAACTTCATCTCGCTCGAGATCACCTCGAGGACCGTGCGGTCGGTGTCGATGACGAACGTCTTGCGCTTGATCGGCAGGGCCGGGAGCCACGAGCGCTTCGCGTCGAACTGCTTCGCGACGACGCCCTTCGGGTCCGAGAGCAGCGGGTAGTCGAAGGAGTTGTTCTGCGAGAAGGTGTGCTGCTTCTCCACCGAGTCGGCGCTGATGCCCACGCGCTGCGCGCCGACCTCGTCGAACTCCTTCGCCAGGTCGCGGAAGTGGCAGCTCTCCTGCGTGCACCCGCCCGACGACGCCAACGGGTAGAAGAACAGCACCACCGGCCCGTGGGTGAGGAGCTCCGAGAGCGTCCGGGTGGTCCCGGAGTCGTCGGCGAGCGAGAAGTCGGGCGCGGTGTCTCCGGCCTTCATGTGCGAGGTCCCTTCGGTGTCGGGGCTGATCGACGCGCGTTCGGGCAGCGGTCGGCCCCGGTTCGACGAGGCCCGGGGTTAAGCTTGCGCTGATATTAGTCAGTGGTGATACTCGTCGCCGTGCACGCCTTCGACGTCCTCGGCGACCCGGTCCGACGCCGCGTCCTCGAGCTGCTCGCCGACGGAGAGCGCACGGCCGGCGGCGTCGGCGAGGTGGTGTCGGCGGAGTTCGGGATCTCCCAGCCCGCCGTGAGCCAGCACCTGAAGGTCCTGCGCGAGCACGGCTTCGTCGACGTCCGCCCGCAGGGTGCGCGCCGGCTCTACGCCGTGCGCGCGGAGCCGTTCGCGGAGCTCGACGACTGGCTCGGGCGGTTTCGGCGGTTCTGGACCCCGCGCCTCGACGCCCTGGCCACCGAGATCGCCCGCGGGAAGAAGTCCCGCCGAACCGAGGAGGACCCCTGATGGACGTGCAGCGCGAGGTCGACGCGACCCGGCGTGAGGTCGAGATGCGGCTCGACGGCCCGGAGGGCGAGCAGCGCGTCGTCGCCCGGATCGCGCGGACCTACCCCACCGACGTCAAGGACCTCTTCGAGGCCTGCACCGACGCCGACCGGATCGCCCGCTGGTTCGCCCCGGTGACGGGCGAGCTGCGCCTCGGCGGGCAGTACCAGATCGAGGGGAACGCCGGCGGGACCATCACGGCCTGCGAGCCGCCCCACGCCTTCGACGCCACGTGGGAGTTCGGCGGGCAGGTCAGCTGGATCGCGGTCCGGTTCACCCCCGACGGCGAGCACGCCCGGTTCGAGCTCACCCACACCGCGGGGGTCGACCCGGAGTTCTGGGAGACCTACGGGCCCGGCGCGGTCGGCATCGGCTGGGACCTCGGCCTGCTCGGCCTCGCCGCGCACCTCGGCAGCGGCGTCGGGGTCTCCCCGGCGGAGGCGGAGGCTTGGTCGGTCTCGCCGGAGGGCAAGGCGTTCATCGCGGCGACCGGGCACGGCTGGGCCGCGGCGAGCGTGGCCGCCGGGATGGAGCCCGACGACGCCGCGGCCCGCGCCGAGCGGACGATCGCCTTCTACACCGGCGGCTGACCGGGTTCGCCGGCCCGGCGGAACAGGCGGGCGGGCTTCCCGACGACGCCCGTGCGCAGTCCGCCGGTCGGCTCCAGGTCGCCGAGCACGTGTCGGCGGAAGGTGTCCTTGGGCAGGGGGCCGCCGGCCACGGCCTCGTGCAGTCCCTGCAGCTCGGCCAGGGTGAACTCGGCGCCCAGCAGCCCGGCGGGGTCGGGCGACCCCCGGTGACGGGCCCGGACGTGCTCGGCCGCGGCGGCGACCATCGCGCCGTGGTCGAAGGCGAGCGTCGGGCAGGTGTCGACGGCGGCGGTCTCGGTCCCCGTCGGTAGGACGCCCCGGTCGACGAGGTCGACGTGGGCGATCGCGAGCACCCGGCCGCGGTCGTCGCGGTGGGGGTCGTCGAACACGCGCAGCTGCTCGGGGGAGCGGCCGGTCACCTCGAGGTGGTCGCGCAGGGCGCGCAGGGCGGCGTCGGCCAGGCGCTCGTCGATCCGCACGAACGTGCCGGGCAGGGCGAGCTCGCCGGTGGCGTGGCCCTCGCGGCGGTGCAGGGCGACGTGGAGCGTCCCGTCGACGACCGTCAGCAGGGCGACGTCGACCGCCACGGAGGGGTGCGGGTAGTCCGCGAGGCTCCGGCCGGTCTCGTCGCGCCACACGCTCGACACGTTAGCGCAGTCGTGCTCTTATTGGTTGGCGCACATCTGAGCTAACAGGAGGCGACGTGTCGCTCGAGGGATGGACGGACCGGGTCGTCGGGACGCTGCAGGGCGGGGCGGTGGGGGACGCGCTCGGCGTGCCCTACGAGTTCGGCGTCCGCACCCTGGACGGCGAGCCGGAGATGGTCGGTGGCGGGCTGGGCGACTACGCGCCCGGCCAGTGGAGCGACGACACCGAGATGGCGTCGGTCATCGCCCAGGTGGCCGCGACGGGGGCGGACCTCCGCAGCGACGAGGCCCTGGACGCCGTCGCCGACGGGTTCGTCGGGTGGTATCAGCAGGGGCCCGCGGACGTGGGGACTCAGACCGCGTCGGTACTGAGCGGACAGCAGCCGGGGCCGGGATCGGCCGACCGGCTCCGCCGGCGCGCCCTCGAGGTGCACCGGCGGACCGGGCGCAGCGGGGGCAACGGGTCGCTGATGCGGACGGGGCCCGTCGCCCTCGCCCACCTCGGGGACCCCGCGGCCGTCGCCGAGGCCGCCGAGGCGGTGAGCGCGCTGACCCACTGGGACCCGGAGGCGGGCGAGGCCTGCGCGATCTGGTGCCTGGCCGTCGAGGCGGCGGTCGTGACGGGGGAGGGCGACGTCACCGCCCGGATGCACCACCTGCGCGACGACTCCTCCCGCCGCTGGATCCCCCGCCTCGAGGAGGCGGCCCGGCTCGGGCCGGGGGCCTACGCGTCGAGCAACGGCTGGGTGGTCGCCGCGCTGCAGGGCGCGTGGGCGGCGGTGAGTGGCACGGCGTCGGCCGAGGAGGGCCTGATCGCGGCCGTGCGGGGCGGCGGGGACACCGACACGGTCGCCGCGATCGCCGGGGCGCTGCTCGGCGCGCGGTACGGCGGGGTGTCGCTGCGCGCGGTCTGGCGCGACGCGATCCACGGCTGGCCGGGCCTCGACGGGAACGACCTCGCGCACCTCGCGGCGACGATCGCGCGGCACGCGACGACCCGGGCGGACGACCGGGGAGCTCCCGGACGGAGGTGAGCGGGACCTCAGCGCACGAGCCGGTCACGGCATCGTCGGGACGGGAACATGGACGGGGTGACGCTGCCTCGTCTGGAACCCTCCACCCCGCACGGCGACGGGCACGCCGGCGTCGTCCTCGTCCTGCACGGCGGACGGCCCGACGGGCACGACGCCGCCGGCGGGTTCCTCCTCTCCCACGTGCGGATGGTGCCGTTCGGCCAGGCGATCGCCCGGGCCGGCGCCCGCCGCGGCGTGGAGACGGCGCTGCTGCGCTACCGGGTCCGCGGCTGGAACGCCCCCGACCTCGACCCGGTCGTCGACGCCCGCTGGGCCCTCGACGACGTCCGGCGTCGGCACGGCGACGACGTGCGGATCGTGCTGGTCGGGCACTCGATGGGCGCCCGGGCGGCGCTGCGGGTGGGCGGGGACGAGAACGTGGTCGGCGTGGCGGCGCTGGCGCCGTGGCTCGGTCCCGACGAACCTTGGCGCCACCTCGCGGGGCAGACCCTCCTCATCGCCCACGGGGACCGCGAGCGGATGACCGACCCGCGCGCCTCGCTGGCCTTCGCCCGCCAGGTGTCCTCGATCAGCGACCGGGTGGCGCGCTTCGACGTGCACGGCGACGGCCACGCGATGCTGCGCCGGGCCCGCGACTGGCACCGCGTGACCACCCGGTTCTCCCTGGCCGCACTGGGCCTCGAACCGTTCGAACCCGCGGTGGCGAACGCGATGGCGGCCGGCTCCCCGAGGGGGCTGTCCGTCCCGCTGAGCTGACCCCACGCTCGGCCGTGCCCGAGGAGTCAGCCCGTGTCCCGAGACCGTGTCGCCGTGATCGGGGCCGGCGTGTCCGGCCTGACGGCCGCCTACGTGCTGCAGCGCGAGCACGACGTGACGCTCTTCGAGGCCGAGCCCCGCCTCGGCGGGCACGCGCACACCCACGACCTGGGGCCCGTGAGCGTCGACTCCGGGTTCATCGTGCACAACGAGGCGACCTACCCGTACCTGCTGCGGCTGTTCCGCGAGCTCGGGGTCACCACGCAGGACTCCGAGATGTCGATGAGCGTGCGCGACGATGCCACCGGGCTGGAGTACGCCGGGGCCCGCGGTGCCGCCGGGCTCTTCGCCCAGCGCCGCAACCTCGCGAACCCGCGCCACCTCGGGATGCTCGCCGAGGTCCTGCGGTTCCACCGGGCCGCGAAGCGCGTCCTCGCCGGGCACACGGAGCTCGACGACGAGGTCACCTTCGGCGAGTTCCTGCGGACGCACCGCTTCTCCCGCTACTTCGTCGACACCTTCGCCGTGCCGGTGGTCTCCGCCGTGTGGTCCTCGGGCGCGGAGCTCTCGATGCAGTACCCCGCCCGCTACCTGTTCGCCTTCCTGCAGAACCACGGGCTGCTCTCCGTCGGCGGCTCGCACCAGTGGAAGACCGTGACCGGCGGGTCCGCGCGGTACGTCGAGCGAGCCGCCAAGGGGCTGTCGGCCGTGGAGGTGTCGACGCCCGTGCGGGCCGTATCGCGCTCCGGCGACGGCCTCGAGGTCCGCGACGACGCCGACGTCGCCCACGCCTTCGACCGCGTGGTGGTCGCGACCCACGCGCCCACCGCGCTGCAACTGCTGGCCTCGCCCACCACCGACGAGCGCGAGGTGCTCGGCGCCTTCGAGTACTCGGCCAACGAGACCTGGCTGCACACCGACACCTCCGTGCTGCCGACCGCGCCCGCGGCCCGCGCCTCGTGGAACCTCCTGCGGGTCCCCGGCGACGACCGGGTGCTCGTCAGCTACGACATGTCCCGCCTCATGCGGCTGCCCGGCGAGGAGACCTACGTGGTCACCCTCAACGCGACCGACCGCGTCGACCCGGCCACCGTGATCGCGAAGATGGACTACGAGCACCCTGCCTACACCCCGGCCTCCGTGGCGGCGCAGCAGCGGCTCCCCGGGCTCAACGACGGACGCATCGCCTTCGCGGGCGCCTACCACGGGTGGGGCTTCCACGAGGACGGCTGCGCGTCGGGTGTCCGGGCGGCCGCCTCGCTCGGGGTCTCCTGGTGATTCCCGCGCTCTACGACGTGCTCGTCGAGCACCGGCGCTCGCAGACCCTCGACGACGCGTTCACCCACCGCATGTACCTCTGGTTGGTCGACCTCGACGACCTGCCCCGTCTCCCCGGGATCGCGTTCCGCGCCGCCGACCACCTGGGGCACCCCGAGCGCTCGATCCGCGACAACCTCGACGCGTTCCTCGCCGCCGAGGGCCGCGACCGGCCCGCCCGCGTGCTGATGCTCGCCCACCCCCGCACGCTCGGGCACGCCTTCAACCCGATCACCCTCTACTGGTGCCACGCGGCGTCCGGCCGGCTCACCGCCGTCGTCGCCGAGGTCCACAACACCTACCGCGGGCGGCACCACTACCTGCTCGACGTTGACGACGCCGGCCGCGCCCGCGTCGACAAGACCTTCTACGTCTCGCCGTTCTTCCCCGTCGACGGCGAGTACCGGATGCGGGTCCCGGAGCCGGGGGAGACGCTGTCGGCGACGGTCGTCCTGCGCCGTCCCGACGAGGCGGGGGTCCTGTCCACGGCGTTCGTCGCGACGATGCGGGGCACCCGGCGACCCGCCACGCGGCGCGCCGTCGCCCGGGCCCTGCTGCGCCACCCGCTGGTCACCCAGCGCGTCTCGCTCGCGATCCGACGGCGGGGGATCTCGCTGTGGTGGCGCGGGCTGCCGGTGATCGGACGGACGCCGGTCGACGTCGACCGCGGGCTCGGCCAGCTCGAGCCCTCCGAGCTCCGTCCCGGCGCCTGAACCGCGGCGCAGGCGCCGGCGTTGCGTCGCGCACACGGCGGGACGGGTCGAGGTGGGGCGGCGCCAGCGTTGCGTCGCGCAACGGCAGCGCGGGAGGGCCCCTTCCGGCCCGGCCGTGTGTGCCCCGCACACGGTCCGCCCGGTCGGCACGCGCAGGGTCCGAGGAGGTCGTCGTGCCGGGTCGGTGGAGTGGGTGTGGGACGCGCACGTCCGCAGCGGTGCTCGAACCGCGAGCACCCGGGAGGCACACTCGACGCCGTGACCAGTGCCCCGCTCACGATCCGACCTGCCGTCGCCGAGGACGCCGACGCCCTCCTCGAGCTCGTCCACGCCGCGTACCGGGGGGAGGGGGGCGAGACGGGCTGGACCACCGAGGCCGAGCTGATCGACGGCCCCCGCACCACCCGCGACCTGCTCGCCGCCGACCTCGCCGACCCCGCGATCCACCTCCTGGTCGCCGGGGACCACGACGGGTGCTGCGCGGTGACCCACCGGGCGGGGGAGCCGGTGGCGTCGTTCGGGATGTTCGCGGTGCGGCCGTCGTCGCAGGGGACCGGGCTCGGGAAGCTGCTGCAGAACGCCGCGGAGCAGTACGCCCGGGAGGCGGGCGCGACGACGATGGAGCTCTGCGTCATCGACCGCCGGGCGGAGCTGATCGCCTGGTACGAGCGCCGCGGCTACGTGCGCACCGGCGAGACCCGCCCGTTCCCCTACGGGGAGGAGGGGGTCGGGTTCCCGCGCGGCGACGACTTCCGGTTCGCGGTGCTGACGAAGCCCCTACAGTGACGACCGTGTCGCCCCAGCTGACCCTGGCCCAGGACCCGGAGGCCGACGAGGTCCTCGCCCGGAACCCGCTCGCGCTGCTCATCGGCATGGTGCTCGACCAGCAGTTCCCGATGGAACGGGCGTTCGCCGGGCCCGCCCTGCTCACCGACCGGATCGGCGAGATCACCGCCGGGAAGATCGCGGAGTACGACCACGACGAGCTCGTGGCCGCCTTCACCGGCCCGCCGGCCCTGCACCGGTACCCGCGGTCGATGGCCGAGCGGGTGCAGGCGGTGTGCCGGGCGATCGTCGAGGACTACGACGGCGACGTCACCCGCATCTGGACCGAGGCCGCCGACGGCCGCGACGTGTTCAAGCGCCTCAACGCCCTCCCGGGCTGGGGCACGATGAAGGCCCAGATCTTCACGGCGCTGCTCGGCAAGCAGCTCGGGCTCGACCTCGAGGGCTGGCGCGAGGCGGCCGGCTCCTACGGCGACGAGGGGTCGCGGCGCTCGATCGCCGACGTGGTCGACGCGACCACGCTGGCCGAGGTCCGGGACTTCAAGCAGGCGCAGAAGAAGGCCGCCAAGGAGGCCCGGGAGGCGAAGGCGTGATCGTCGTGCGCTAGAGATGGATCCATGCGCACCGTCCACGTCGTCGGCATCGGCGCCGGCTCGCCCGGCCACCTCACCCTCGACGCCGTGGAGGCGCTCGGTGCGGTCGACGTCGTGCTCCTGCTGCACAAGCGGGGCGCGGCCGACGAGCTGACCGACTCCCGCACCGCACTGGCCGAACGGTTCGCTCCGCAGGCGAGGGTCGTGCGTCGTCAGGACGCCCATCGCGAGCGCGGGACCACCGAGGAGGGCCACTACCTCCAGACGACGCAGCAGTGGCGCGACGAGCGGCTCGCGATCTACGAGGAGGCGATCTCCACCGAGGTCCCCGAGGGCGGGTCGGTCGCGCTCCTGGCCTGGGGCGACCCGGGGATCTACGACGGCACCGTCGACACCGTCGAGCGCATCGTCGAGCGCGGGAACGTCGCGATCGACTGGACCGTGATCCCGGGGATCAGCGCGCCGGCCGCGCTGACCGCCGCCCACCGCGTGACGATGACCCGCACCGGGCGGCCCGCGGTGATCACCCCGGCCCGCCAGGTGATCGCCGGGACGCCCACCGAGCGGGCGGACCTCGTCGTGATGCTCGACGGCGCCGACCAGCACGGGGTGCAGGCCGTCCCCGACGACGCGACCGTCTACTGGGGCGCCTACCTCGGCACGCCCGACGAGGAGCTGATCAGCGGCCGGCTCGGCGACGTCCGCGAGCGGATCCTGGCGACGCGCGCCGACCTCCGGGAGCGCAAGGGCTGGATCATGGACACCTACCTCCTGCGTCTCGACGGGTGAGCGAAGCCGCCCCCGAACATCGCTTCCCGGGGACCGGTAACGCCACGGCCCCCCGGAGCGACACAGTCGTCGAGGGCCTGCGCCACCGGACCCCCGACCTGGTGGCGCAGGCCCTTTCGCATGCCCGCGGCGCCCCGGCGATCCGCTAGCGTCGGCGGTCCCCGATCAGGAGGCCGTCGCCGTGATCTTCATCGTGATCAGCATCGACATCCGTCCGGAGAAGCGGGACGAGTTCCTGACGGGCGTCCGCCGCTACAGCGCGCAGGTCCGCGAGGAGCCGGGCAACCGGCACTTCACCTGCTACGAGAGCGTCGACACCGCCGACCAGTTCGTCGTGGTCGCGAACTACGCGGACCAGGCCGCCGGCGAGGCGCACGTCGCGTCCGAGCACGCGCAGTGGTTCTTCGGCTGGCTCCCGGCCGTCGTCTCGCGGGTGCCGACCATCGTCTACCAGGACATCGGCGACACCACGTGGACGGAGATGGGCGAGGTGCGCGACCGCATGTGAGCGGACGGGTTCCCCCTACGCCGCCTCCGAGCGCCGGTCCTGCCTCGTCCCGGTCCCCGGGGCGGGCTGCGGGGTCCGCGCCGGTGCAGGCCGGGGGGCCGGGGACGGACCGGCCCGGTGCACGTAGGCGACCAGGGCGATCCCCACGACGACGAGGCCGTGGGCGAGCACCCGGCCGGGCTCGACCCGGCCGGCGAGCAGGTCGATCGCGCTCAGGACCCCGAGCACCAGGACGAACGTGCCGAGGACGGGGAGCAGCCCCGCGAGCTGGCGGGTCCAGCGGGCGCCGGCGAGGAAGGCCACGCCGACCGCCACGTTCCACGCGCCGGTCTCGTGCCCCAGGTGGGCCATGTCGGCGCCGAGCATGGCCCCGCCACCGTGGCCGTCGGTCCCGGTGAGCGCGAGGACCCCCAGCACCGTCTGCACCGCGCCCACCCCGGCGAGGGCCACCCGGGCGACCCGCGGGGCCACCCGGGGCCGGGGCGCGGCGGGCAGCACCAGGGCGACGAGGTCGGGGCCGGCGTCGGCCGGGCCGGTGCGGACGGTGCGGGTGACGACGACCGCGGCCTCGCGCCAGTCCCGGCACCCGGCGCAGCCGGCGACGTGGGCCTCGATCGCGGCTCGGCCGGACGCGTCGCTCTCGCCGTCGAGGTCGGCGGAGATCTCCTCGCGGACGTCGGCGCAGGCCGTCGCGAGGCTCACGGCCCGGTCCCGCGCAGGCGGTCCTCGTCGGCGCCCAGGGCCTCGACGAGGTCGGCCCGCGCCCGGGCGACCCGCGAGCGGATCGTGCCGATCGGGCACCCGCACACGGCGGCCGCCTCGGCGTAGCCCAGGCCCACCACCTGGGTGAGCACGAACGCCTCGCGCCGGTCGTCGTCGAGGGCGTCGACCGCGGCCTGCAGGACGACGCTCTCGGCGACGTCGGAGAGGCGCGGGCGCCCGACGGGCTCGTCGCCGTCGTGGATCTCGCCCGGCACCGCGGGGCGGCGCCGCCGCTGGCGCAGGTGGTCGGCCGCCACCCGGCGGGCGATCGAGAGCAGCCAGGTGCGGGCGGGGGCCTCGCCCCGGTAGCCGGGCAGCGCGCGGAAGGCCCGCTCGTAGGTCTCCTGCGCGAGGTCCTGCGCGACCCCGCGGTCGGCGAGGTGTACGAGCAGCCGCCACACCTGCTGCTGGGTCAGTTCGACGAAGCGGGCCGCCCCGGCGCGGTCGCCGTCCCGGGCGAGCTCGGCGGCCCGGGTCACGGCGGCGTCGTCCACGGGTCATCACGCTAGCCCGGAGCTGCCGACGGGAGACGAGGACCTCGAACATCTCATCGGCTCTGCAGGTGTCGGTATTCTCCGGGCCGTGATGCGGTCCTGCGCCCTCGCGGCCCTGCTGGTGGCGGTCGGGGCCCTCGCGCTGGCGGGACCGGTCGCGGCGCACGAGTCGGCCCCGGCCGGGGTGGTCCGGGTGGCGCAGTCGCTGGGCGACCGCGACCTCACGCTCGTGCTCACCCCGCCGCCGTCCGGGACCGGGTCGATGGACGTGGCGGTCGAGGCGCTGGACACCACCGCAGCGGGCGGCCGGCCTGTCCGGGTCGGCGTCGAGCCGGCGGCCGCCGCCGGCACCCCGGCCGACACCGCCGTGGTCCCGGGCCCCGTGGGCGCCCCCGGCCGGTCCACCGTGGCGCTCGACCGCGCCGGGAGCTGGGACGTCGTGCTCGCCGACGGCGGCGCCGTGGCCCGGATCCCGCTGCGGTGGGTCGACCCCGGGACCCCGGCCTCGACGTGGGTCGCCCGCCTCGCGATCGCGGTGGCCGTCCTGGCCGGGATCGCCGCGACCACCGCCGGCGCCCGCCGGCGGCCCCGCCTGGTGGGAGGCCTCGCGGCCCTCGCGGCGGCCGGGGTGGCGGCGGGCGTCACCGCCATCGCGCTCGGCACCCCGGCCGCCCCCGCGGCCTACGTGGCCGGGGGAGCCACCACCGGACCGGCCGCCGCCCCGATGGCGGGCATGGACGGCATGGCGGGCATGGGCGGCACGGCCGCGATGCCGGCCACGGGAGCGGGCCCGGTCACGTTGTCGGCGTCGCTGCGCCCGTCCGTGCTCGCCCTCGGGTTCACCGACGGCTCCACCGGCGCCGACGTCGACGACCTGACCGTGCACGACGAGGCCTTCGTCCACGTCGCGGTCCTCGGCCAGGACGGGTCCGAGCAGCACCTGCACCCGGTGCGCGTGGCGCCGGGCCGCTGGGAGGTGCGGTTCACGCCCACCGCGGCCGGCCGGTACGGGCTGTTCGCCGAGTTCTCCCGCGACGGCGCGGACCACCAGCTGGCCCGCACCGTGCTCGACGTCCCCGGGACGCCGCCCGCCCCCGCCGCGCTGCCGGGCCCCGGCGTCCGCGACGTCGCGGGGATGCAGGTGGCGGTGTCGGTCGACGGCGTCGCGCCCGGCGGGCCCACGCGGATCCGCGCCGAGTTCAGCGCCGGGGGCCGCCCGGTCACCGACCTGCAGGCGTGGCTGGGGATGGCCGGGCACCTGTTCGTCCTCGGCCCGGGGCGCAGGGGAGCGCCCGACCCGGCGGACGCCGCGACGTCGTTCACCCACGCCCACGACATGACCCCCCGCGCCGCCGGCCGGGGCCACGGCCCGGAGATCACCTTCACCACGGTCCTCCCCGAGCCGGGCCGCTACCGCCTGTGGCTCCAGGTGCTGCGCGGCGGCTCGCTGGTCACCGTGCCGGTGGAGCTCGACGTCCCCGGCGGCCCGACCGGGGTCTAGAGCATCGCGACGAGCATCCCGGCCATCCCGAGGCTCATCAGCAGGTGACAGCCCGCGTCGAGGCGGGCGCCGAGCCCGGTCGTCGGGCGCACGGCCACCGCGGCCCCACCCGCGGACCCGCCCGCGGCCTCGTCGGGACCCCGACCGGCGCAGCTCGGCTCCGCGGCCGGACGGCGCACCCGCAGCGCCCACAGCACGGCGGTCCCGAGCAGGAGCGCGGCGAACAGCCAGGTGACGACGGCGACCCAGACCGGGGTGGCCACGGCGACGGCTCCGGCACCGGCGGGGGAGGACCCGCCGTGGTGGTGCCCGCCGGAGGAGTCCCCGGACGTCGACATCCCCATGATCTGGGGCATCGCGGCGACCATCCACACCATCGCCGCGTTCATGACGACGTGGTAGCCCGCCACCGCGCGCGGGTGCCCCGGGGTCAGGGCCCGCGTGGCGAACCAGAGCGTGGCGGCGCCGAAGACGACGAGCTGCAGCATCCCGCTCGGGCTGGTCGGCCCGCCGGTCCACGCCCAGGCCATCGCGATCATGGCGAGGCTCATGACGAGGTGCGTCAGCTCCGCCGCCCGGCTGCCGTCGCGGTCGCCGGTGGCGCCGAGCTCGGCGAGGCGGACCAGGGAGTACACGGCGGTGGCGAGGAAGACCGCGGTGAAGACCAGGGAGAGCGTCGGGGAGAACACGCGGGGACAGTCGTCGCGCGATCGCGTCCGGTTCCCGGGAACCACGGAGGCGTTCCCGACGACCTGCGCGACGTGGACCGAGAGACGTGGCGCGAGGTGGTCTCCGCCGACCTGGACGGCGAGGCGACCCCGGCCGAGCGGGCGGCGCTCGAGGAGCACCTCGCCGGCTGCGCCGACTGCCGCCGGTGGGCGGAGCGGGCGGCCGTCGTGACCCGTCGGGCGCGGACGCGGCCCGCCGAGGCGGCGCCCGACCTCGTCGGGATCGTCCTGGGCGACGTCCCGGCCTGCGGCTGCGCGGCCACCTGCGGCTGCGGGTGCCGGCAGGGCCGGATCTGCCGGTGCGCCCCGATGGTGGCCTGACCGCACGCGTCGCCGGTTCCACGATTACGGGACACCGGGGTCCGGCAACCCCGGCGCACCGGAGACGTGGTGACGGCCCACCCGATCCCAGGTTTCGGCCCGCCGAAATCAAGGGTTTGCCGCGTGCCACCGCCGGTCTACCATGGCCCGAACATCGTGTGCGGACGGACGGAGTGGCCCAGATGCCGAGAACGGACCTCTCGCGGGGGCCGCACGCCGATCCCACCGCCGGTGCCTGCCTCATGGAGCGGGTGTCGGCGATCGCGGGCGAGCCGTTCTCCGACCGGCCGAGCTGCACCCACCCCGCCCTCGCCGCCCTGGCCCAGCAGGTGAACGACCGGGTCTCCGACGCGGCCCGCGACCGGCTGCTCGCCCTCGCCCCGGCCCTCGCCGACGCCGCGGACGACGACCCGCGGGCCGCCTGGCGCCTCGTCGCGGTCTGCGCCGAGCACGCGCTCGCCCTCGCTCCCGGCGACCACCTCGCCACCCGCCTGCGGGCGCGGGCCGCACGGGCCGACCGGCGCTGGACCCGGGTCCGCCTCGACGGCCTCGCCGGACGGGCCGCCGGCCTCCGGGCGCTGCCGCACCTCACCGCGGCCTTCCACCGGCTCGCCGTCCTGTCCGGTCCCTCGGGCTCGGCGCAGCGCGACGAGGTGCTCGTCGCGATGCTGACCGACGCCGTGTCGCCGGCCCCCGCGGCCGTGGAGCTCGCCGCCGCCTAGTCCGGCCCGTCGCCCCGACCGGCCAGGTGCTCGACGTGGAAGACGGCCTCGTCGAGCAGCTGCGCCACGTGGTCGTCGTGCAGGCGGTAGCGGATCTGGCGGCCGTCGCGCTCGCCGACCACGAGCCCGAGATGGCGGAGCACCCGGAGCTGGTGCGACACCGCCGACTGCTCCATCCCGACGTCGCCGACCAGTTCGCCGACCGTCCGCGGCTCCGCGCGCAGCCGCAGGAGCAGGTGGAGCCGGCTCGGCGTGGACAGGGCGTGCATCGTCCGGGCGATGAGGTCGACCGCGGGGGTGTCGGCGACCGTGGGGATGCCGCCGTCCGTCCCGTGCCCCATGGCGCGGAGCCTACTCACCTGTCCGGTTGCTCAGATATGAAAGTATGAACGAGCGTTCATGAATGTGTACCGTCCGGTGCCGTGACGCTCCTCGACGACCGACCCGCTCCCGCCGCGTCCGCCGGGACGCGCCCGGCGTCCCTGCTCGTCCGCCTGCCCGAGGCCCGCTGGGCGGGCCTCGCCCTGCTGGCCTTCGCGGTCGGCGGGGTGCTGGTGCTGGTCGGCGCCCCGGCGTGGGCGTGGGGCCCGGTGCTCGCGGTCTGCTACCTCGCGGGCGGCTGGGAGCCCGCGGTGGAGGGCGTCCGGGCGCTGCGGGAGCGGACGCTCGACGTCGACCTGCTCATGGTCGTCGCGGCGCTCGGGGCGGCCTCGATCGGCCAGGTCGTCGACGGGGCGCTGCTCATCGTCATCTTCGCGACCTCGGGGGCGCTCGAGGCCTGGGCGACCGCGCGGACCGAGCAGTCGGTGGGCGGCCTGCTCTCCCTCGCGCCGGCCCGGGCGTCGCGCGTGACCGGGGACGGCGAGGAGTCGGTCGAGGCGGCCGACCTCGCCGTCGGCGACGTGCTGGTGGTCCGGCCCGGCGAGGCGATCGGCGCCGACGCCGTGGTGCTCGACGGCGCGGCCGAGGTCGACCAGGCGAGCATCACCGGCGAGCCGCTCCCGGTACCGCGCACGGCCGGCGACGAGGTCTACGCGGGCACCGTGGCGAGCGGGGGCACGCTGCGGGTGCGGGTGGCCCGGCCCGCGGGGGAGTCGGTGGTGGCCCGGATCGCGGCGCTGGTCGAGGAGGCGTCGCGGACGAAGGCGCGGACGCAGCTCTTCGTCGAGAAGGTCGAGCAGCGGTACTCGGTGGGCGTCGTGGTGGCGACCCTGGCGATCTTCGGGATCCCCCTGGCCTTCGGGGCGGACCTCGACGGCGCCCTGCTCCGCGCCATGACGTTCATGATCGTGGCGTCGCCGTGCGCGCTGGTGCTCGCGACGATGCCGCCGCTGCTGGCCGCGGTGGCGAGCGCCGGGCGCCGCGGACTGCTGGTGCGCTCGGCCCAGGTGATGGAGCGGCTCGCCGACGTCGACGCCGTGGTCCTGGACAAGACCGGCACCGTGACCGCGGGAGTACCCCGGGTCTGCGGCGGAGTCGACGACGAGGTCCTCGCCCTCGCCGCGGCCGTCGAGCTCGGCAGCGAGCATCCCCTGGGACGCGCGGTGGTGGCGGCCGCCCGGGAGCGGGGCCTCGCGCCGGCGCCCGCGGCGGACTTCGTCGCGGAGCCCGGCCGGGGCGTGCGCGGGACCGTGGACGGACGCCGGATCGCGGTCGGCCGCGCGGAGGCCCCCGACGACGCGGGCCCGGCCACGCTGGTCGACGTCACCGACCTCGACACCGGCGCCACGCTCGGCACGATCGCCCTCGCCGACTCCCTGCGCACCGACGCCCCCGCCGCCGTCGCGGGGCTCGCCGCGCGCACGGTGGTCCCGCCCGTGCTCGCGACCGGCGACCGCGGCACCGCCGCCCGGGCGATCGCCCGCGAACTGGGGGTCACCGACGTCCGCGCCGACCTGCTGCCCGAGGACAAGGTGGCGGTGGTGGCCGACCTGCACCGCGACGGCCGGACCGTCGCGGTCGTCGGGGACGGGGTGAACGACGCACCCGCCCTCGCCGCCGCGGACGTCGGCGTCGCCATGGGGCGCACCGACCTCACGCTGCGGGCGGCCGACGTGGTGGTCCTCGGCGAGGAGCTCGACCGGCTGCCGCGGCTGCTCGACCTCGCCCGCCGCGCCCGCCGCACGGTGGTGGCGAACCTCGTGATCGCCGGGACGATCGTCGTCGGGCTGGTGACGTGGGACCTCGTCGGGCACCTCCCGCTGGCGCTCGGCGTCGCGGGGCACGAGGGGTCGACGATCCTCGTGGCGCTCAACGGGCTGCGGCTGCTGCGCGAACCACGTTCTCCACGAACCATGCGGAACGCATCGCGTCTGTAGTCCGTGATACAGAACACCTCCGGCCCGGACCGGATACTCCCTGTCACAGCACGCCCGACCGGGAGGGACCCGTTGACCGCTTCGGACCACACCGCCGCCCCGCCGATGCGACGGATCGCGATCGCCAGCATGACCGGCACCGTCATCGAGTTCTACGACTTCTTCATCTACGGCACGGCCGCGGCGCTCGTGTTCAACAAGGTGTTCTTCCCCGAGCTGGGGGCGGCGGCCGGGACCGCGCTCGCCCTCGCGACGTTCGGCGTCGCCTTCGTCGCCCGCCCCTTCGGCTCGGTGCTGTTCGGGCACTTCGGTGACCGGCTGGGTCGCAAGCGCACGCTCGTGACCACCCTGCTGCTCATGGGGCTCTCGACGCTCGCCATCGGCGTGCTGCCCGGTACCGGCACGATCGGCTGGCTCGCCCCGGCGCTGCTGGTGCTGCTGCGGATCCTCCAGGGCCTCGCGGTCGGCGGCGAGTGGGCGGGCGCGACGCTGCTGACCGCCGAGAACTCGCCGGCCAAGGTCCGCGGCAAGTACGCGCTCTACCCCCAGCTCGGCCCGTCGGTCGCGTTCGCCCTGGCCAGCGCCACCTTCCTGACGACCGCGCTGACGATGTCGAACGAGGCCTTCCTCGCGTGGGGCTGGCGCATCCCGTTCGTCGGCAGCGTCCTGCTCGTCGCCCTCGGCCTCTACGTCCGCCTCGCGATCACCGAGACCGCCGCCTTCGCCCGCCGCGACACCGCCACGACGGGCAAGCGCAAGATCCCGGTGGCCGACGTCCTCACCGCCCAGCCGCGCACGGTCCTGCTCGGGGCCGGGTCGACGATGGCCGTGTTCGCCTTCTTCTACATCGGCGTCACCTACCTGACGAGCTACGGCACCGCGACGCTCGGCCTGCCCCGGCCGACGGTGCTGGCCATGGGCATCGTCGGGGGCCTGGTGTTCGCCGGGACCACCATCGCCGGCGCGATCCTGTCCGACCGGGTGGGCCGGCGCCGGATGGTGATCGTCGGCAACGCGATCTCGGTCGTCGGCGGCCTGGTCGCCTTCCCGATCATCGACATCGGCACCGCCTGGTCGTTCGGCCTGGGGCTGTCGGTGGTGCTCGGCGTCGTCGGGATCGCCTACGGCCCGATCGGCGCCCAGCTGCCGGAGCTCTTCCCCACCCGCTACCGCTACACCGGGGCGGGGATGGCCTACAACCTCGCGGGCGTCCTCGGCGGCGGCGTGGTCCCGCTGATCGCGACGGCCCTCGTGGCCACCTACGCGACCAGCATGGCGATCGGTCTGCTCCTCGCGGGCCTGTCCGTGGTGAGCCTGGTCTGCACCCTGCTGCTGCCCGACTCCGCCGACGAGTCGATCAGCGCCGGGGTCCCGGCCCGCGTCGCGGTCTGACCCGAACGCTGGAATCCAGGCCTTTCGTCCGGTTAGCCTCCGTCCCGACCCGGTCGTCCGGGTCGGGACGGAGGCGTCGTCGTGTCGAGACCGTTGTCGTCCCGGCCGGCCCGCGCGACCCCCGAGCTGGCCGTCTCCCCGTTCCTGCTCGCCGAGACCGGGCCGGTCGCCGAGCGACTCGCCGCGCTCGGGGTCCCGCGACGCGTGCGCGCCGGGGACGTGGTGATGCGCCAGGGCGAGCTCTCCAGCTGTCTCTACGTCCTGACCACCGGCCGCCTCCGGCTCTCGCTGCTGCGTCCCGACGGCGGGGAGCGAGTGCTCGCCTACGCCGAGCCGGGCTCGAGCGTGGGGGAGACGGCCTGCGTCGACCGCGGGCCGCGCGCCGCGAGCGCGGTGGCCGTGCTCGACTCCGAGGTCGCCGCCGTCTCCCGGGACGCCCTGCTCGCCGCGGCCCGCGTCGATCCCGAGCTGCTCCTCGAGGTCGCGCGGCGGGTGGCGCACAAGCAGCACGTGCTGCACCTGCACCTCGCGCTCGACGCCCTGTGCGCCCGCGACCGGATGGTGCTCCTCGCCTCCCACCTCGCCGACGCGCACGGCGAGCCCGGTCCCGACGGCCTCGTCCGGCTGCGCCTGCAGCTCGGGGTCGACGACCTCGCAGCGCTCGTCGGGCTGACCCGCGTGACCGCGAGCCGCGAGCTCTCCCGCCTGGTCGCCGAGGGGGTGCTGCTCAAGCAGCGCCGTTCCTTCGTCGTGCGGGACCGGCCGGCGCTGCGGCGCCTGGCCACCGCCGTCGGGGTCTAGACCCTCCCGATCGTTTGCCGTGGGCGCTGGGCGGGTCCCCCGGGGAGAGGCGCTCACACGAGCACCCGACTTGCTGCGATCTGGCCGTTGCAGAAAGATCGCAACAGCGAAGCGATGTCGATCACGACATGCGATCACCACGAGGAGATGCGCGAGCGATGGCGGAGTACACCCTGCCCGACCTGCCGTACGACTACGGCGCCCTCGAGCCCCACATCTCGGGCAAGATCATGGAACTGCACCACGACAAGCACCACAACACGTACGTCACGGGCCTGAACGCGGCGATCGACGCCCTGGCCGAGGCCCGCGAGCAGGACACGATCGGCACCACGGCGCTGCTGTGGGAGAAGAACCTCGCCTTCAACTACGGCGGGCACATCAACCACACGGTGTTCTGGAAGAACCTCTCGCCCGACGGCGGCGACAAGCCGACCGGTGACCTGGCGTCGGCGATCGACCGCGACTTCGGGTCGTTCGAGAAGTTCCAGAAGCACTTCACGTCGGTCGCCACGACCATCCAGGGGTCGGGCTGGTCGATCCTGGGCTTCGACACGATCGCCCAGAAGCTGCGCATCTTCCAGCTGTACGACCAGCAGGCCAACGTGCCGCTGGGCATCGTCCCGGTGGTCATGCTCGACATGTGGGAGCACGCCTTCTACCTGGACTACCTCAACGTGAAGCCCGACTACGTGAAGGCCTGGTGGAACGTCGTCAACTGGGCCGACGCCGCCGAGCGCTTCTCCTCGGCGCAGGGCACGCAGCTCGTCTAGAGCCGGCCCCCCGACCGCGCGGTGATCGTTCCGACCAGCGATCCCACCGCGTGCCAGGACGACCCCCGTGGGTGTTCCCACGGGGGTCGTCGCACGTCCGGCGGGCGCACGGTGCCCACCGGCACGTGTGGTCGTGTCGCCGACGGGGACCCGAGGTGGGACAGTCGAAACAGGAGGTGATGCCGTGAGCCGGCGTCACGACGAACCGGTCCTCATCACCGAGGCCCAGATGTCGTTCGAGGAGGAGTTCGCCGCGCGCAAGCGGCGGTACTCCCTGATCATGGCGTGCCGTATCCCGTGCCTCATCCTGGCCGGGGTCTTCGGTATCGCGTTCAACCTGCCGCTGGTGGCGGTCGCGTTCATCGTCCTGTCCGTGCCGCTGCCCTGGGTGGCGGTGCTCATCGCGAACGACCGCATGCCGACCAAGGCCCGCAAGGTCAACCGCTACCGCGCCGACAGCCAGGCCCTGCCCTCGGTCAGCGAGGCCCGCATCATCGAGGCGGCCGAGGTGCTCGACGCGCGCGCGAAGCGCACCGACGGTCCGCGCCAGGCCCGGCAGGACGGCCCCGACCACGCGCCCCCGCGGACGGGCACGGACGGCTGAGCTGCGTCGACGGGTCCACGCCGCTCCGCCGCGTGAACCTGTCGGTGCCATCCGGCATCATGGGGTCATGAGCCAGACCGCGGTGCTCCCCGACGTCACGCCCGAGGCGACCGACCGCACGAACGACGACGACCCGAAGGTCTTCCACTACGTCCGCAAGGACAAGGTGGTCGAGAGCGCCGTCATGGGCAACATGGTCGTCGCGCTGTGCGGCGAGACGTTCCCGGTCACGCGGTCGCCGAAGCCGGGCTCCCCGGTCTGCCCGGCCTGCAAGGAGATCTTCAACAAGATGCCGCCCGGCGGCGGCGACGAGTGACCGGTCGTCCCTGACGGCTCCCCGCGTGCGGGGAGCCGTTCTCGTCCTGCCCACCACCCGCCCCGGAGGGTCATGAGCACGCGCGCGCCCGGACGTCCCGGCCCCGACACCGACGTGCCCGCCGCCCCGCCGCTGCGGCAGTGGCAGCGCCGGGCACTCACCCGCTACCTCGCGGACCGGCCGAAGGACTTCCTCGCCGTCGCGACCCCCGGGGCCGGCAAGACGACCTTCGCACTCAAGGTCGCCGCCGAGCTCCTGGGCGACCGCACCGTCGACACCGTGACGATCGTCTGCCCCACCGAGCACCTGAAGCACCAGTGGGCGGGGGCGGCCACCCGGGCCGGCATCGCGATCGACCCGGAGTACTCGAACTCGGTCGGCCGGTTGTCCGCGGACTTCCACGGCGTCGCGGTCACCTACGCCCAGGTCGCGGCGCACCCGATGCTGCACATGAACCGCACCGAGAGCCGCCGCACGCTGGTGATCTTCGACGAGATCCACCACGCCGGCGACGCCAAGAGCTGGGGCGAGGCCACCCGGGAGGCCTTCGGCGGCGCCACGCGACGGCTCGCGCTGACCGGGACCCCCTTCCGGTCCGACGACAGCCCCATCCCGTTCATCACCTACGAGCCCGACTCGGCGGGGGCGCTGCGCTCGAGGGCCGACCACTCCTACGGCTACGCCGACGCGCTGGCCGACGGGGTGGTCCGGCCGGTGGTCTTCCTCGCCTACTCCGGGCAGGCGTCGTGGCGGACCAGCGCCGGCGAGGAGATGACGGCCCGCCTCGGCGAGCCGCTCACCGCCGAGCACACCTCCCGGGCCTGGAAGACCGCGCTCGACCCCAAGGGCGACTGGATGCCCGCGGTGCTGCAGGCCGCCGACACCCGGCTCTCCCAGCTGCGCTCGGGCGGCATGCCCGACGCGGGCGGCCTCGTCATCGCCACCGACCACACCACCGCGAAGGCCTACGCGAAGATCCTCGCGGGCCTCTCGGGCGAGGACCCGGTGGTCGTCCTCTCCGACGACCCGAAGGCCTCGGGCCGCATCGCGGCGTTCTCGCAGACGAACGACCGCTGGCTCGTCGCCGTGCGCATGGTGAGCGAGGGCGTGGACGTGCCCCGCCTCGCCGTCGGGGTGTACGCGACGAGCGCCTCGACCCCGCTGTTCTTCGCCCAGGCCGTCGGCCGCTTCGTCCGGTCGCGCCGGGCGGGGGAGACCGCCTCGGTGTTCCTCCCGAGCGTCCCCACGCTGCTGGGGCTCGCCAGCGAGCTCGAGCTGCAGCGCGACCACGTGCTCGGCGAGCCGCACCGGCCGAAGGAGGGCCTCGACGACGAGCTCCTCGAGCGCGCGAACCGCACGGAGGACGAGCCGGGGGAGCAGGAGAAGGCGTTCGAGTCGCTCTCCGCCGAGGCCGAGCTCGACCAGCTGATCTACGACGGGGCCTCGTTCGGTACCGCCGCGGGCTCCGGGACCGACGACGAGCAGGACTACCTCGGGCTCCCCGGGCTCCTCGACCCCGACCAGGTGCGCGCCCTGCTGCGCCGCCGCCAGAGCGAGCAGCTCGACACCCGGGCCGGCGCGGAGCCCGCCCCCGTCGTCCCGCCGCCGACCCGGCAGAAGCCCGGTGCCGCGGAGAAGCTCAAGGAGCTGCGGCGCGAGCTCAACACGCTCGTCGCGGCGCATCACCACCGCACCGGTCAGCCGCACGGCGTCATCCACGGTGACCTGCGCAAGGCATGCGGGGGACCGGCGACCCCGGTGGCCACCGCCGAGCAGATCGAGGAGCGGATCACCACGCTGCGCACCTGGCGGACCAGCGCGGGCCGGTAGGCCCGGTACTCGTGTGGGCGACGTCACAGCCGTGCGGGAGGTCGACGGCGGGTGTCGATCACGCTGCGATACGTGGCCGTCACGGACGACACGTCCCGGTCACACGGCGTGGGGACGAGGCCTCGCCGCGGCGCCCCGGTCGTCGTCGGGACGGACCACCCGACCGGGGCCCGACCCGGTGGTCGCCCCGCGCGTGTCGCGCCCGACGGGCGCCCCCAACGGCGGGTCGCCGGCCGGGACGGACCCGCACACGACGACGGCGGGCGGGGACCGTCATGGTCCCCGCCCGCCGTGGTCTCGAACGTTCTCGCGACGATCGACGTCGTCGCAGCTCAGGCCGTCGTCAGACCGCCTCGGGAGTCTGCACGTCGATGGAGAGCTCCTTCAGCTTCGCCTCGTGGGCGCGGGCGTGGTGCCCACAGAAGAGCAGCTCCCCGCCGGAGGGCAGGATGGCGCGGACCTGCGCCGCTGCACCGCAGCGGTCGCACCGGTCCGAGGCGGTGAGTTCTGGCCGGGTCAGGGTTCCGGGCATCGTCATCTCCCTCCAATCGGGTACCGGCCGAACGACCGGTCCCGCAGGCTCCGGCCGAGTGACCGTCGCTCCTCCACTGTGTCAGAACCCGGCGACGACCGCTCGTGTTCACACGATGCTTTGTCCTCGGTCACGTACCGCTCATCGACGGATAGCGACCGTTGTTATCGGGTAAGGCGGACAACCACACGATGGTGAGTCGATCATCGACGACGAACGGTCTCCCGGCGCCGCTACTCTTCGTGCTCGGCGGGGCCTCGATGTACGCGGGGGCGGCGCTCGCGGTCGGGCTGTTCGACCGGATGTCGCCCGCGGGGGTGGCCTGGCTGCGCCTCGCCGGGGCGGCCCTCGTGCTCGTCGTCTGGCGGCTGATGGCCCGGTTCCTGGCGACGCGGCGAGCCCCGCGGACCCCGGTGCGCTGGTCCCGACGACGCCTGGTGCTGGCCGGCGCCTTCGGCCTCGTCACCGCGGCCATGAACATCGTCTTCTACGAGGCCATCGCGCGGCTGCCGCTCGGCACCGCGGTCGCGATCGAGTTCACCGGCCCCGTGCTCGTCGCGGCCCTGGGCTCGCGCAGCCGGCGCGACTGGGCGGCGCTCGCGCTCGTGGTACTCGGCGTCGGCCTGATCGCCGACGTGCGCCTCGAGGGGTCGCCGGCCGGGGTGGCGTTCGCGCTCGCGGCGGCGCTGCTGTGGGCGGCCTACATCGTGCTGGGGGCGCGGGTGTCGCAGGGCTCGGGATCGACGGGCGAGGGGGTCGACGGGCTCGCGATCGGCTTCGTCGTCGCGGCCGTGGTGCTCTCCCCGCTCGCGCTCACGGCCGCGCCCATCGCCGGGGAGCCGCTGCTGCTCGGCTCGGCCCTGGCCCTCGGGGTGCTCTCCTCCGTGGTGCCCTACGTGCTCGACCAGGTGGTGCTGCGCCGCGTCGGGCGGGCCCGCTTCGCCCTGCTGCTGGCCCTGCTCCCGCTGACCGCGACCGTCGTCGGGCTGGTGGGGCTCGCCCAGGTTCCGGCGCCGCTGGAGGCGCTCGGCATCGCGGCGGTCGTCGTCGGGGTGGCGCTGCGGCGGGAGGACGCGCCCGGGGACCCCGTGCGGGAACCTCCTGACTAGCCTGACCGGTCCAGTCGACGAAGGGTGAGGACCGTGACCGAGGAGTTGCGCGAGCGGGGCCGGGAGCTGGCCGCGGCGCTGGCCGCCGACGGGGTGGCCGGGCTGATCGTCGCCTGGGTCGACAACAACGGCATCCCGCGCTCGCGGACCGTGCCGGTCTCGACGCTGCCGCAGGTCGCGGTGGCCGGGGTGGGCGTGACGACGCTGTTCGCCGTCTTCGACACCAACGACGCGATCACCTTCGCCGCGCCGGGCCTCGGGACCGCCTCCGGCGACGTCCGGCTCGTCCCGCAGCTCGACCGCATCACCCGGCTCGCCGGGCAGCCCGCGTTCGCCTGGGCGCCCGGGAAGCAGGTCACCGCCGACGGCGGGCCCTGGGCGTTCGACCAGCGCTCGGTGCTCGAGCGCGTCGTGGCGGCCCTCGACGCCGACGGCTACTCCGCGCTGGTCGGCTACGAGATGGAGTTCGGGGTCTACGAGCAGGCCCAGGTCCCCGAGGACACGGCGCTGCTGGCCGCCCACTCCGGCCCGGCCTACAGCCCGCACGCGCTGCTGCCGATCGACGACTTCGTCGCGGCCGTGATGCGCGACGCCGAGGCCAACGGGCTGCGCCTCGGCCAGGTCCACGCCGAGTACGGGCCCGCGCAGGTCGAGCTGTCGCTCGCCGCGACCGACCCGCTCACGGCCGCCGACCAGCAGCTCCTCGCCCGCCAGACGATCCTCGCGGCCGCCGAGGCGCACGGGCTGCGGGTCTCCTTCGCGCCGCTGCCCACCCTCGCCGGGGCGGGCAACGGCTGGCACGTGCACACCTCGCTGTGGCGCGGCGACGAGAACCTGCTCGCCGGCGGCCCCGAGGGCCCGCGGGGCACCGCGGGCGCCGGCTACGTCGCCGGCCTCCTGCGCGACCTGCCGGCGGTCGCCGCGGTGACCGCCCCGTCGATCGGGTCGCTCGCCCGCCTGCGCCCCGGCTTCTTCGCGGGCGCCTTCGGCTTCTGGGGCGTGGAGAACCGGGAGGCCCCGCTGCGCTACGTCCCGGGCTCGGCGCTGCTCGGGGAGGACCACGCGAACCTCGAGCTCAAGGTCTCCGACGCCTCCGCGAACCCCTACCTCGCGCTCGCGGCACTCCTGAGCGCCGGGGTCGCCGGGGTGGAGGAGAACCTCGTCCCGCCGCCCCCGGTCGCCCAGGACCCGGGCACCTGGAAGAAGAAGGAGCGCGCCGCCGCCGGCATCGCGAAGCTCCCGGGCACCCAGGCCGAGCAGGAGGAGGCCCTCGTCGGAAACCCGCGGGTCACCGCCGCGCTCGGCGAGGAGACCCTCGGCGCCTTCCTCGCCGTGCGCCGCGCGGACGCCGCGTGGGCCGCCGAGAGGGACACCGAGGAGGTCCTGGCGGCCTGGCGCTGGAAGTACTGAACGGCCGCGGCGGGGTGACGCCGGTCGGGCTCGTTCCTCGCCCCGCACCGGCCGTCACCGCCGCGGGGTGACGACACCGCCGAGGTCTTCCGTCGTGGGGGTTTGACTCGACCGTCCGGGTGGGGACAACGCAGCCGGTACCTCGAGACGCCGGGGACCGAGGTTCCGACGATTCGTTCGCCGTCCCCCGGAGCGTGCCCGTGTCCGACGTCCTGACCTTCACCCGCGAGTTCATCCGGTCCCCGTGGACGACGGCCTCGCCGTTGCCCACGTCGGCCACGGCCTGCGAGGTCGCGCTCGAACCCCTCCCGGACCGGGGGGACCCGGTGGTGCTCGAGCTCGGCGCCGGCGCCGGGGCGACCAGTGCCGTCGTGCAGCGCCGGCTCGCCGGACGGGGTCGCCACATCGCCGTCGAGCTGAACCCGCGCCTGGCGTCGGTGCTGTCCCTGCGGCACCCCGGCGTCGAGGTGGTGTGCGACGAGGCCGTCGACGCGATGGCGGACCTCGCCGCCCGGGGCGTCACGGTCGACCTGGTGTTCAGCACGCTGCCGATCAGCCTCGCCGAGGACCGCTCGTTCCTCGTCGCCGCCGGCCGGCTGCTCTCCCCGGGCGGCGCGCTCTCCCAGGTCCAGCACAGCTGGACCCGGGTGCTGCCGTGGGCGAAGGCGGCCGAGCGGGCGCTGGCCGAGGCGTTCGAGGAGGTCGTCGTCAGCCGCACGATCTGGCGCAATGCGCCCCCGGCCACGATCACGATCGCGCGCCGGCCGCGCGGCTGAGCCGCGCGGCCCCGACCTCAGGCGCGCGAGAGCCGCCCCAGCTCGTCGTCGGTCAGGCGCAGGCCGACGGCGGGCAGGATCTCGGAGAGCTGGTGCGTGGTCCGGCCGCTCGCGATGGGCGCGCCCACCGTCGGCTGCGCCGCCAGCCACGCGAGCGAGACCGCGGCGACCGGGACGTCGTGCGCCGCGGCGATCTCGTCGAGGACACCGAGCAGCGCGACGCCGCGATCGTCGAGATAGGCGCGGGCGCCCTCCGCCCGGGCGCTCGCCATCGCGCCCGAGGACGCGCCGGAGTCGACGTCGTCCGACCCCGGGCGGTACTTCCCCGTCAGGAACCCCTTGGCCAGGCCGAAGTAGGGGTAGCAGACGAGGCCCTCGCGCTCGACCAGCGGCGCCAGCTCCCGCTCGTAGTCCCGCTCGACGAGGTTGTAGTGCGGCTGGACCGCGGTGAAGCGGGTCAGGTCGTGCTTGTCGGCGAGCTCCAGCGCGCACGCGAGCCGGTCGGCGTCGAAGTTCGACGCCCCGACCGCACGGACCTTCCCGGCGCGGACGAGCTCGTCGAACGCCGCGACGTAGTCCTCCTGCGGGGTGTCGGGGTCGTCGCGGTGGGCGTAGTAGAGGTCGATGTGGTCGGTCTGCAGGCGGCGCAGCGAGTCGTCGCACGCGGCGCGGATGTTGTCGGGGGACAGGCCCTTGCGCTGCTCCCACGAGCCGACCTTCGTCGCGATGACCACGTCGTCCCGACGACCGCCACGGGCCAGCCAGCGTCCGATCACCGTCTCGGACTCGCCCCCGGAGTTGCCCTCCGCCCGGGCCATGTAGCTGTCCGCGGTGTCGATCATGCGGCCGCCCGAGTCGACGAAGGCGTCGAGGAGCGCGAACGAGGTGTCCTCGTCGGCGGTCCAGCCGAAGACGTTGCCGCCGAGGCAGAGACCGTCGTGGGGGAGAGCAGGGGTCATGGCCACCGCGTACCCCCGGAGCAGACCCTGCACGCGCGACGAGGATCTTGGTCCGGCCGCGGACCGGTGGCACCGTCCTCGGGATGGACGACCTGCTCGCCGACGTCGCCACCTTCGGGGACAGCCCGACGATCCTCGTGGCCTGCGGGTTCGACGGGGCCCTGGCCCACCTGGGCGAGGAGCGGGCGCTCCAGCAGTCGTCCGAGGCGCTCAACGTCCTGCAGGCGCTCCCGGGCACCACGGTGGCCGTCGTCTCCCGCCGCGGGGCCGAGGAGATGGCCGAGCTGATGTTCCTCTCGGGCGCCAAGGGCGGCCTGCGCATGATCGCCCCGGAGGACGTCGCGCCGCTGCACGCCGAGCTCGGCGCCGCGGCGCTCGTCGTCGACCTCGACCCCCTCCCGCTGGCGGGGCTCGGTGACGGCGACCTCGGCGTGCTCGTGGACGCCGACGCCGATCCCGCCGCGGACCCGGAGGGCTGCGTCTACCGCGTGGTCGACGCCGAGGACGTGGTCCTGGTGCTCGAGGAGCTCGTCGGGGTCCGGTGGCGCCGGTTGCTGGTCACCGGGCACACCACGCAGGGCCGGCCCGCGATCGACGTCGGCGCGCCCCTCAGCGACCCCGCAGCGCCCTGAGCACCGCCGCGTGCACGCTCGGCCGGGCGATCAGCAGGTCGGGGGAGTAGGGGTCGTCCTGCCCGTAGGGGACGACCGAGCCGTCGATCCGGGTCGCGAGCAGCCCGGCCGCCATCGCGACCGCCATCGGCGCCGCGTTGTCCCACTCGTACTGCCCGCCGGAGTGCAGGTAGACGTCGGCCTCCCCGTCCAGCACCGCGAGCATCTTCACCCCGGCCGCCGAGCGCTTCACCAGGTTCACCCGGAAGGCCCGTTCGACCGCCTGCAGCTCCCGCGGCGGACGGGACCTGCTGACGGTGACCGCCAGCGAGCCGTCGTCGGGAACGCCGTGGTCGGGGACCCGCTCCACCGTCCCGGAGTCGACGAGCGCGCCCGTGCCCGGCACCGAGACCGCCCCCGCGGCGAGGTGCCCGTCGACGACGAGGGCCACGTGCACGCCCCACTCGTCGTTCCCGCGCCCGAACCCCGACGACCCGTCGAGCGGGTCGACGATCCACAGGCGGTGCGCCCCGCGCCAGCCCGTCGGGTCGAGCGACCCCTCCTCGGAGAGCACCGCGTCGTCGGGACGGTGGCGGGCGAGCTCGCCGGTCACGTAGTCGTGGGCCTGCTCGTCGCCCGCGTACTCGCGCTCCCGGCCGGGGGAGGTGCGCCCGCGCAGGTCGAGCAGGAGCTGTCCCGTGGCGTCGGCCAGCTCGCGGGCGAGCGCGGCGTCCTCCGCGGTGGCGGGGCTGCCGGGGACCAGGACGTCTGCTGCACTCACCCCCCGATCTTCGCCTACGACGACGGCCGGGTGCGCGGTGGCGGTGTGCGCTACGCCTCGTCCTCCGCCGCCACGAGCACCCGGGCCAGCTCGCCGAGGACCGCGGCGCGGGCCTCGTCCTGCTCCGGGGCGGTCTGCGGGTTCTGGTCGAGCAGCAGGCGCGCGAGACTCGCCAGGCTGACGACCTGCGCGCCGAACTCCTCGGGGCCGCCCAGCTCGGCGAGCAGGCCACCGACGGCCTGGAGGTCGCCCGCGTCCATGGCGCGGATGACGGCGACCGACCGCTCGTGCACGGCGACCGGGTCGGGGCCGGGGATGTCGTCGGCCTCGGGGTTCTGGCTCATGGCGGCCATCATCCCAGGGCCCGGCGGGCCGGTGTCGGCGACGGGCGCCGTCACCGCAGGGCGATCACGGACTTCGTGATCTGGCTCCGCGCGACGAGGCGGTCGCCCACCGTCGCGGTGGCGCTCACGAACCCGAGCCGGCGGGTACGGCGCTCGAGCACCGCGGTCACCAGCACCTCCTCGTCCCGCTTCCCGGGGCTGAGCAGCTGGGTGGAGATGTGGTGGGTGACGGCGTGCTCGTCGTCGGCGAGCTCGGGCAGCAGCGTGAGGAAGCCCTGCAGCTCGAGGATCGCGCCGAGGGCCCCGGCGTGCAGGGTGCCACCGGGGTTGATGGCGAGGCCGGTCACCGGGAAGACCAGTCCGGCCGTGGGGGCCGCGGGGTCGGCGGGGCGCGCGCCGAGCGCGTCCTGCAGCGGGATGGCGAGGGCGGCGGCGGCGCGGTCGGCGAGCGACGGGGAGGTCACCCGCGCATTGTCCGGGCTACCGGGGCTCCTCGCGGTTCAGCACGCTCAACGCCCACGCCGAGAGGCCGCCGAGCGCCAGGGCGACCGCGAGCAGCCCGGCGAACCAGACCGCCCCGGTCACCACCAGCAGGACCGCCCACAGCACGCCCAGTGTCCCGTTGAACCACAGCAGGAACACGTAGCGGCGGCGTTCGTCGAACCGGACCCGCTCCTCCATCGGCACCCCGCCACGCTAGCCGGTCACCGGGACCTCCGGTGGGCGTCGCCGGAGCCGGGGCCAGGTCCCGAGGCCCAGGAACATCCCGACGATCGCCACGGCCAGGCCGAGCAGGGCCCGGCCGGTGAGTGCCTCGCCCAGCAGCGGGACGGCCAGCAGCGCGGTCGTCGCGGGGGAGAGGTTCATCAGCGCGGACACGTGCACCGTCGAGCGGCGGCGCAGCAGCACGAACATGACGGCGAAGGTGCCCGCGGAGTTGACGACGCCCAGCCACGCCACCGCGAACCAGCCGCCGGCCCCGGTCGGGAGCCACTGCGGGGCGAGGAACGGCATCGCGACCAGCATGACGACCGCCGAGGTGACCATCTGGACGACCACGGACGCCGCGACGGGCGAGTCGTCGTTGAACCGCTTCTGGTAGAGCGTGCCCGCCGTCAGGAACGCCATCCCCAGCACCGGCAGCAGGACCGGTCCGCCGCCGGTCAGGTTCCCGGACACCACGACGTAGACGCCGACGGCGCCGAGGAGCAGCCCGATCACGGGAGCCACGCCGATCCGGGTGCGCAGCACCAGCGGGGTGAGCAGCCCGACGAGCAGCGGCGCCAGCCCGACGACGAGGCTGGTCAGGCCCGCGGGCACCCCGCGCGCGAGGCCGGTGAACACGGCCGAGAACACGCCGATCTGCAGCAGCAGCGCGGTGACGACGAGGTGGACCGTCGCCCGCGGCCGGGGCAGGCCCGGTCGGAGCCAGGCCGCGACCGCGCCCGTGACCGCGGCGGCGATGACGAACCGCCAGAACAGCACCGTCGGGACGTCGGTGGTCCGCGTCGAGAGCTTCGCGGCGATGAAGCCCGAGGACCACAGGAGCACGAACAGCCCGCTCAGCAGCGGGACGGTC
Organism: Actinomycetospora atypica; assembly: GCF_042653685.1. Classification (NCBI taxonomy): domain Bacteria; kingdom Bacillati; phylum Actinomycetota; class Actinomycetes; order Pseudonocardiales; family Pseudonocardiaceae; genus Actinomycetospora; species Actinomycetospora atypica. The sequence continues at coordinate 80,114 of NZ_JBHSIV010000010.1, forward strand.
CACCGCGACGACGTCACGGGGGTCCACCCAACGCGGGATCGTTCGCCCCCGCAAACGACGGAGGCCCCGGCCCCTCCGTGCGGGAGGGGGTCGGGGCCTCGTCGGGACGCTCTAGTCCAGGTAGTCGCGCAGGACCTGCGAGCGCGACGGGTGGCGCAGCTTCGACATCGTCTTCGACTCGATCTGCCGGATGCGCTCGCGCGTCACGCCGTAGACCTGGCCGATCTCGTCGAGGGTGCGGGGCTGGCCGTCGGTGAGGCCGAAGCGCAGGCGGACCACGCCGGCCTCGCGCTCGGAGAGCGTGGCGAGCACCGACTGCAGCTGGTCCTGCAGCAGGGTGAAGGAGACCGCGTCGACGGCCACCACGGCCTCGCTGTCCTCGATGAAGTCACCGAGCTGCGAGTCGCCCTCGTCGCCGATCGTCTGGTCGAGCGAGATGGGCTCCCGGGCGTACTGCTGGATCTCCAGCACCTTGTCCGGCGTGATGTCCATCTCCTTGGCCAGCTCTTCAGGAGTGGGCTCGCGCCCGAGGTCCTGGAGCAGCTCACGCTGTATGCGGCCGAGCTTGTTGATGACCTCCACCATGTGCACCGGGATGCGGATGGTGCGGGCCTGGTCGGCCATCGCGCGGGTGATGGCCTGGCGGATCCACCACGTCGCGTAGGTCGAGAACTTGTAGCCCTTGGTGTAGTCGAACTTCTCGACCGCACGGATGAGGCCGAGGTTCCCCTCCTGGATCAGGTCGAGGAATGCCATGCCGCGGCCGGTGTAGCGCTTGGCCAGCGAGACGACGAGGCGGAGGTTCGCCTCGAGCAGGTGGGACTTGGCGCGCTCGCCGTCGCGGACGATCCACCGCAGGTCGCGGCGCATCTGCGTCGCGAGCTCCTGCTGGGCCTCGGCGACCTTGCGCAGGCGCTCCGCCGCGTAGAGGCCGGCCTCGATCCGCTTGGCGAGCTCGACCTCCTCCTCGGCGTTGAGCAGCGCCACCTTGCCGATCTGCTTGAGGTAGGCGCGGACCGAGTCGGCGGACGCGGTGAGCTCGGCGTCCTTGCGCGCCTGGCGCAGCGCCTCGGACTCCTCCTCGTCCCAGACGAAGTCGCCCGACTTCTTGTCCTCCTCGGTGGGCTCCTCGGTCTCGACGTCGGTGGCCTCGACCACCTCGACGACCTCGGCCCCGAGGGCCTCGACCTCCTCGGTCAGGTCGCCCTCGGCGGGAGCGGCGTCCTCGAGGTCGCCCTCGGCGGGGGCCTCCCCGTCGGTGGTGCCCTCGGTCTTGGCGCCCTTCTTCGCGGGGGCGGCCTTCTTCGCCGGCGCCTTCTTGGCGGGGGCGGCGGTCTTCGCCGCGGCGGACTTCGACCGGGTGCCCGGCTTCGCGCGGGTGGCGGTCTTCGCGGCACCGGCGGCCGCCGTGGTGTCGTCGGTGTCGGTCGTGACCACCCCGAGCGGGCCGGAGGGCTGCTCCGCCGTGGCGGTGGTGGCGCGACGGCTGGAAGCGGAATCTGCGGCTGCCACGTACGACCTTTCGTGACGATCGACTGCTGGGGCGACGGGCGGACCTGATCGACGGAACCCCGGCGGGCCGGACACGACACGGAGTGGTCGGGAACGGCGTGGGCCTCGGCTCCGGCGGTGTCCCGCCTCGGGCTGTCATCCATTGTAACGACGCCGGGTGACTGTCGCCGAAACCTCACAGCGGCGACTGTCGTGGCGATCTCTCGAACGGGTGAAACCCCAGGTCAGGGGCTCGTGTCCTCCGCGGCGGCCATCGCCGCGCCCACGATCCCGGCCTGGTTGAGCAGCTGGGCGGTGACGATCTCGGTCCGGGCGTCGAGCAGCGGCACCCACTTGTGCGCCCGCTTGCTCACCCCGCCCCCGAGGATGAAGAGGTCGGGCCACACCAGGTTCTCGACGACCTGCAGGTAGCGCGAGACGCGCTTGGCCCACTTCTCCCAGGAGAGGTCACCGCGCTCCTTCGCGGAGTAGGAGGCCCGGCTCTCGGCGTCGTGCCCGTCGACCTCGAGGTGGCCGAACTCGGTCGAGGGCAGCAGCACGCCGTCGTGGAAGAGCGCCGAGCCGATGCCGGTGCCGAGGGTGAGCACGCAGACGACCCCGCGCCGCCCCGCTCCCGCCCCGAAGCGCATCTCCGCGAGCCCGGCGGCGTCGGCGTCGTTGAGCACGAACACCGGCTGGCGGCCCATCCGCTCGGAGAAGAGACGGACCGCGTCGGTGCCCGGCCAGGTGGTGTCGATGTTGGCGGCGGTGTGGGCGATCCCGTCCTTCACCACCGAGGGCAGCGTGATGCCGATCGGGCCCTCGTAGGAGTGCGCCTCGACCACCGCGGCCACCGTGTCGGCGACCGCCTCCGGCGTGGCCGGGTGCGGCGTCTCGATCCGGACCCGCTCGGCGAGCGTCTCGCCCGTCTCCGTGTCGACGACGTTGCCCTTCACGCCGGTACCACCGACGTCGATCCCCAGTCGTCGCATGTTCACACCCCGTCCGCTCGCGATCGCGGACGAAGCCTAGGTCACATGTGGTCGGATGAGGTCCGTGGACGATCCCGATCCGAAGCCGTTCGAGACCCTGGCCGTCGAGATCGCCCGGGAGGCGGCCGTGCTGGCCCTCGCGGTGCGCGAGCGGGTGGTCGGGGACCGGTCCGTGGCCGACATGGCGACGAAGAGCTCGGCCACCGACGTCGTGACGGCCGGGGACCGCGAGTGCGAGGCCCTCGTCCGCGAGCGGCTCGCGGAGCGGCGCCCGGACGACGCGGTGCTGGGCGAGGAGGGCGGCACCGCCCCGGAGCCGACCCCGGGCCAGGTGCGCTGGGTGGTCGACCCCATCGACGGCACCGTCAACTACACCCACGGGCTGCCCTGGTTCTCGGTCTCGGTCGGCGTCGAGCTCGACGGCCGCCCGCTGGCCGGGGCGGTCGTCGAACCGGTCTCCGGGCGGGTGTGGAGCGCCGCGGCCGGGCTGGGCGCCCGGCTCGACGGGCAGCCGCTGCGGGCCTCCGCGCTCGACCGGCCCGAGCTCGCGGTCGTCGGGACGGGGCTCGCCTACGACCCGGCGCGCCGCGGCCGCCAGGCCGCCCTGCTGGCCCGCATCGCCTCCTCGATCGGCGACGTGCGCCGCCAGGGCTGCGCGTCGCTCGACCTGTGCTCGGTGGCGGCCGGGTGGATCGACGGGTTCTACGAGCACGGCCTGCAGCCGTGGGACTGGTCGGCCGGCGCGCTGATCGCCGAGGAGGCGGGCGCGGTGGTGCGGCGCCCGGGAACCGTTCCCGACGACGGCCTGGGGCGCGAGGCCACGTTCGCCGCCGGTCCCGCCCTGGCCGCGCCGCTGGCCGACCTCCTGCGATCGGCGGGGGTCGCCGACGTCTAGGGGGAGACCTACTGGGAGCAGTCGACGTCGCGCAGCGTCGACAGCTCCGCGGGCTCGGTCCCGGGCACCGGCGTCCCCGACTCGCCGCCGCGCGCCAGCGCCTTCAGGGCGTCGCCGACACCGGCGCCCGGGGTGATGTCGCGGAACTCGCTGCCCAGGGCGAGGTCGACCGCCGCGCCCTGCCGGCCGTCGTCGACCAGCTCCGCGCACGGCAGCACCAGCGAGAGCGTCCGGGCCGCCGAGGCCCCGTCGTCGCTGTAGCGGATCTGCCCGACGCACTCGAGGTCCTGGGCGGGGTAGAGGGGGTCGTTGTCGGGCTGGGCGGCCTCGGGCATCCCCAGCTCTCCGAGCTCCACCGCCGCGAGCTGGGCCTGGCCGCGCTGCCCGGCGCCGTTGAGCACCCGGACCGCGGTGTTCGCGGGCGCGGCCGCCTCGGTCCGGTCGAGCGCGGTGCGGGGCTGCACGGTCCCGCCGCCCGAGGGCGGCGGGTTGCACGAGGTGACCGACTGGGACGTCGAGTTCGCGAACACGACGATCCAGGTGAGGAGGCTCGCGACCGCCAGCACGATGACGAGCAGGGCCATCGGCAGGAGGTGCCGGCGCCGGTAGGAACCGGCTCGCGGGAGGGAGGCGGCCACGACGCGGGAGCCTAGTCGGGCCGGTCCGGCACCGATGTGAGCGCCGCACCCGCCGGTCGTCCCGCGGTGTCGGCAGTGCCACACGAACGGAGCAGTCGACCGCACCGCCCACCGCCCCCGCGGTCGGCTACCCTCGCGCCGCCCCGCGGCACGGTGCAGGTCTGGAAGCCCACCCGATGAGACCCGGGTCACTCACGGAGCCCGGCACAAACCGTGCTCGTGCCGCGTTGTGCAGCCGCACGACACGGAACACCGCACGGACGAGGGTGGGACACACCACATGGCTACCGACTACGACGCCCCGCGCCGCAACGAGTCCGACGAGATGGGCGAGGACTCCCTCGAGGAGCTCAAGGCCCGGCGCAACGAGGCACAGTCCGCGGCCGTCGACGTGGACGAGACCGACACCGCGGAGAGCTTCGAGCTGCCCGGTGCCGATCTCTCGGGCGAGGAACTGACGGTCCGGGTGCTGCCCAAGCAGGCTGACGAGTTCACCTGCGGGAGCTGCTTCCTGGTGCACCACCGCAGCCGCCTCGCCGAGACCCGCGGCAACGCGTTCATCTGCCGCGACTGCGCCGCCTAGACGGGGCCACCGCAATCGATCGAAGCCCGGCCCGGGACACACCCGGTCCGGGCTTTTCTCGTTCCCGGGCCCGGCCCGTCCCTAGGCCCGCGCGGCGCGGATCGCGGCGAGGAGCTCGTCGGGACGGCGGGTGGAGACCACCCAGTACGGCGTCGGGTCGTCGGGGTCGGTGATCTCGAGTCGCACCGCGGTGGGCACCCAGGCCCGGTGCAGGACGTGCGCCGCCGGGTCGAGCTGCGGCCCGAGCGCCAGGCGCTTGCCCTCGCCGCGGACCACGTCGGTGCGCCCGACGAGGCGCGCGGGGATGTGCGCCGGGCCGGCCCACACCTCGGGCTCGCCCGACGGGCCGTTCGCCACGCCCACGTAGGTGCGGCCGATGCGCCACAGCACGACGAGCGCCAGCGGCAGCAGCACCACGTAGGGGAGCCAGGAGCGGACGCCGGGGAAGCCCATGTGCACCTCGGCGGCGAGGAGTCCGGCGAGCAGGAGGCCGGGCGGCCACGCCCACCAGGGCAGGCGGAGGCGCTCGAGGCCGGCCGGGATGGCGGTCGGGGCGGGGGCTCGGGTCACGTCCTCCAGCGTAGGCTCGCGGCCCGTGCGCGACCTCCCCCTCGTCCTGCTGGACCCGGGGCTGCCCGTCCCGGCGCGGGCGCACCCCGACGACGCGGGCCTCGACCTGCGCACCACGACCGACGTGGAGATCGCCCCGGGGGAACGGGCCCTCGTCGGGACGGGGGTGGCGGTGGCGCTGCCGTCGGGCTACGCGGCCTTCGTGTGCCCGCGCTCGGGGCTGGCCGCCCGCGAGGGGCTCGGCGTGGTGAACGCCCCCGGCACCGTCGACGCCGGGTACCGCGGCGAGATCCTGGTCTGCCTGGTCAACCACGACCCCCGCCGGCCGGTGGTGCTGCGCCGCGGCGACCGGGTGGCGCAGCTCGTGGTCCAGCGGGTGGAGCTCCCGGCGGTCCGGGTGGTCGACGAGCTGCCCGGGTCGGGGCGCGGTGCGGACGGCTGGGGTTCGAGCGGCGGGTGGGGGCCGAGCGACGGCCGGGACCCGGGTGGCGCGGAGGCGACCGGCGGGCGCGCGTCCGGGGACGCCGACCGTGACGTCGCGCGGGAGACATCACGAAGAGGTCACGAACGGGGTATTGAGTACGGGTCGGTCCCCGCCGATGGGGAACAGGACGGCCGGAGGCGGCCGGCGGTAGAGGAGCTCTGAGGTTGTCGTGGTCGTGACCGAGCCGGCGCGTGGACGGCACCGCAAGGGTCGTATCGCGCAGGTGCCGGGGATGGGCGAGCCCGCGGGGCGTCGCCACCACCAGCAGCGTGGTCCCTGGGACGGAGAGAACGCCCCCCGGGACGGGCGGCTGCGCCTCGACCTGGGATCGGTGCAGCTGCCGGTCCCCCCGGGCGCGAAGCTCGTCTGCGAGCCCGACCCGTCGGGGCCGCTGCGCGCGGTCCACGTGATGGTCCCCGAGGGCCGTCTCACCGTCAGCGCCTTCGCCGCGCCCCGCACCGGCGGCCTGTGGACCGAGCTCGTCGAGGAGCTCGCGACGCAGCTGCACGCCGAGGGCGCCACCATCCGCCGCGACCGCGGCGAGTGGGGCCGGGAGCTGGTCGCCCGCAACGGCGAGGTCGTGGCCCGCGTCGTCGCCGTGGAGGGCCCCCGCTGGCTGCTCCGCGGCGTCGGGACCGGTCCGGCCCAGCACGCCCTGGCCCTGCACGAGATGCTGCGCGAGATGGTGCGCGGGACCGTCGTCGTCCGCTCGCCCGACCCGCTGCCGGTCCGGTCGCTGCTGCCCCTCGTCGTGCCCGACGACGTGCCGGAGCCCTTCCGCGACACCCTCTACCAGTCGCTGCCCACCCGGCCGCGGCAGATCACCTCGCACGACGGCCCGGTGATCCCCATGATGCTGCCGCAGCGGGCCAATTCCGGGACCTCGCCGGGCCGCTCCTGAGCAGGTCGGGACGGGGTTACCCTGATCTCGGGCCCGACGACGGGTCCGTGGCCACGGCGGTCGTGGCCCAGTGCTGAGGAGCGCCGGAGATGGGCAAGAACGCTGGGTTCATGTCGCGGATGGTCCGTCGACTCACCTCGGACGTCTCCGACCTCGATGCCGAGGACCTCACCGCCGAGTCGGCCCGGTCGGGCTGCACCCGGGCGAGCGACTGCACCGGCACGGGTGAGGCGATCACCGTGAAGGGCCGGCTGCGGTCGGTGGAGATCTGTCCGCGCGACTCCGTGGCGACCCTCGAGGCCGAGCTGTTCGACGGCACCGACGGCGTCACCCTCGTCTGGATGGGCCGGCGCCGGATCCCCGGGATCGAGCCCGGCCGCACCCTGCAGGCCAGCGGGCGCGTGGCCGTCCGCGACGGCCGCAAGGTGATCTACAACCCGTACTACGAGCTGCAGCGCGCGCCCTGACCCGGTCGTCCCCGAGGTCCGGACCCCATCCACCAGGGAGCCCGATCATCCGCTCTCCAGACGTCCCCCCGCCCGGTCGGCACGCCCGGGCGGCCGACGCCCCGACGGAGGCGTTCCTGGCCGCCCCGCAGCACCGGCCCGAGGCGCCGACCGCCCCCGTCCTCGGCCGCACCGGGCCGGTCGCCCGCAACGGGCCGCCGCTGCGGGACGGCCGGGTGGCGCCGCCCGCCGAGCGCCCGACCACCGGCCCGACCTCCCGGCACCGCGAGCCGGAGCCCGAGCGGCCCGACGACGAGCCGGCCGAGGGCGGCGAGGAGCCCGCCGAGCGCGCGCCGACGCTGCTCGAGCAGATGGGCGGCGTCTCCGGCGTCGTCTCCTCGGCCGTGCCGGTGGTCGTCTTCGTGATCGCCCAGGCGATCTTCCACAGCCTCGTCGGGTCGATCGTGGCGGCGGTGGCCGGGGCCGTCGCGGTGGCGGTGTGGCGCCTGGTCCGGGGCGAGAAGCTCCAGCCCGCGTTCTCCGGGTTGTTCGGCGTCGCGGTCTGCGCCGTGATCGCCTGGCGCACCGGCGAGGCGAAGGGCTTCTTCCTGCTCGGGATCTGGACCAGCCTGATCTACGGCGGGCTCTTCCTGATCTCCGTCGTCGTGCGGTGGCCGCTGGTCGGCACCCTGTGGCACCTCGTCAACGGCGACGGCCAGACGTGGCGGCGCTCGCCCTACCTGCGCCGCGGCTACGACGTCGCGACCCTCGCCTGGGTGGTCGTCTTCGGCGCCCGGTTCGCCGTCCAGCGCTGGCTCTACGACTCCGCCTACGCCGACACCTGGCTCGGCTGGGTGCGGCTCGCCATGGGCGTGCCGCTCGCCCTGCTCGCCGCGGCGGTCACGGTGTGGGCGATCCGCCGGGCCACCGAGGCCGCGAAGGCCGAGCAGGCCGCCGACGCCGGGCCCGCCCCGGCCTGACGCCGACCTGGTCGTTCCCCGGCCCTGGTCAGACCTGCGGCGCAGGCGCCACGATGACCGGGAGATCCGGGGAGGCGACGTGACGGACCGCTGGGCGCAGGGCGTCGACTTCGAGCGCGCGAACGCGGCCCGCATCTACGACTACTTCCTGGGCGGGGCACAGCACTTCGCGGTCGACCGGGAGCAGGCGGCCCGCATCCTCGAGCTCAACCCCGACATGACCCGCACGTGCCGGGTCAACCGCGACTACCTGCGCCGGGTGGTGCGGTGGTGCTCGGACCGGGGCATCGACCAGTTCCTCGACCTCGGCTCCGGCGTCCCGACGGTGGGCAACGTCCACGAGGTCGCCCCGACGGCCCGGGTGGTCTACGTCGACTTCGAGCCGGTGGCGGTCCACCACGCGCGGGCCCTGACCGCGGACCTGGACCGGGTCCGGGTCGTCCACGCCGACCTGACCCTGCCCGACGACGTCCTCGAGGCCGCGGCCGAACACCTCGACCTCACCCGCCCGGTCGCGGTCCTGGCGGTCGCGGTCCTGCACTTCGTCGCCGACGACGTGGCCGCGGTGCTCGGGTGCTACCGCGACGCGCTGGTCCCGGGCAGCGTCCTCGCGATCAGCCACGGCAGCGCCGATCTCGACGACCCCGACCTGGCCGCCCGGACCCGAGCGATCCGGGACGGTTACCGCGGCAGCGCCTCGGAGGTCGTGCTCCGCGACCGCGGTGAGCTGGCGCAGGCGGTCGAGGGCTTCGAGCTCGTCACCCCGGTCATGGTCGACGTGGCGGACTGGCCGGCGCCGACCGGGGAGCGGCCGGTCGGCGCCTACGCGGTGGTCGGTCTCCGGACCTGAGCTCAGGCGCCGGGCGTCGGCAGCCCGCCCGCCTCCTGCACCGCGTGCACCCGCGCGGTGTCGGCCGGGGTCCAGCCCGGCGGCGGGACCACGGCCGCCCAGGCGTCGAGCGACTCCGGCCCGTAGTTGTGGCCGTGGCCGAACGGCACCTCCTGCGCCCGGATCATGTCCATCGTGAGCTGCCAGAACGTCACGAGCGGGTACCAGCGCACGCTCGGCGGCACGTCGTCGCCGCGCGGCTCGGCGAGCCAGGTCGGGCGCTCGACGAGCAGGCGCGGCGACCACCACACCACCGGGTCGGAGGGGTGCTGGAGGTACACGACGCGCGGGTCGGGCCAGGGCGCGGCGGGCCTGGTGGTCAGGTCCGGCGTGGCCGACCCGCCGCCGAAGCGCACCGTCTCCCCGTTCCCGACGACGGGTCGGATCTCCGGGCTGCCGGGGTCGCGTCCCGCGACGACCGCCCGGTGCAGGGGCGACGAGCTCGGCGGGCCGTTCCAGACCGCGCCGTCGGCGCGGGCGCGGACGTCGTCGAGGGTGGCGAACGCGGCCTGCGAGCCGAGCGACCCCAGCGACTCGCCGAAGACGACCACCCGCGGCCGCGGGCGCCCCGGCGGCAGCGCGTCGACCGCGGCGCGGACCGCGTCGAACATCGTCGTGCCGGCCTCGGCGACGCGGTCGCCGTCGAGCAGGAACGACAGGCCGCTGGGCATGAGCGAGTACTGGCTGGTGACGATCGCGGTGTCGCCGCCCCACGCGAGCTCGAGGGCGTCCATCGCCTCGGCGTCGACGAAGCCGGTGCCGGTGGTGGTGACGACGGCGACGACCGGGCGGTCGAACGCCCCGGTGCGCCGCAGCTCGTCGACGGCGATCCGGGCCCGCTCGGCGGCGTCCTCGCTGGTCTGCAGGCCGACGTAGACCCGGATCGGCTCGGCCGCCGGCCGCCCGCCCGCCGCCGCGAGGGCCTGCGGGGTGGGCCCGGAGGAGACGAAGGTGCGCCCGCCGCGCCCCAGCGACTCCCAGCTCACCGGCGAGGCGGGGGAGCCGGAGCGTCGGGGCGAGGTCGGCCGCGTGGCGCCGCCGAACACGCCGTCGTTCTGCGCGGCGAAGGCGGGGTCGAGCGCGGCGCGCGCCGGGTTCACGCCCGGGACGCCCGCCACCGACACCGCGGCGAGGACGAGGACCACCACCACGACCCCGACGACGAGGCGCCGCGGCCACCGCGGCAGGGCCCGGACCCCGCGGACGACCGCGAGCAGTACCGCGAACACGGCGAGGGTCACCGGGACGGCGAGCCACCACCGGTCCGGGGGCGCGACTCCGAGCAGCGCCGCCTGCTCGTCCTGCCACCGCGAACCGAGCACGACCGCGACGACCCCGGCCGCGGCCAGCGCCGCCCCCAGCACCACCCACCCCAGCCGGCGGGTGGGTCGGGAGATCGTCGGGGCCAGCGGCCGCGCGAGGCGGCCCAGCAGGACCCCGACGAGGTAGCCCGCCGCGAGCAGCACCCCGGAGACGAGGCCCTGGAACGGGCCGGTCCGCGGGATCAGCGACGGGGTGAACCCGAGCGCGGCCAGCGCGACCCCGAGGGCGGCACCGACCGGGTGCAGGTGCCACCAGCGGGCGGCCGTGGGTCGGGGCACCTCAGGGGAGCGGCAGGGACGCCGGCCAGTACTCGGTGAACCGGCCGCCGGCCACCCGCAGCAGGTCGTTCCCGACGAACGTGACCGGGTTGCCGTCCTGGGCGCCCCGGCCCCGCCAGCGCCCGGCCACGAGGTCGCCGTCGACGAGCGGGCCGACCTCGATGACGAAGGTCAGCACGTCGAGCATCCCGTGGGTCTCGCCGATGAGCCCGGCGAGCTCCTGCGGGCCGTGGACGTCGCGATCGGGCCAGTGGCCGACGAAGCCCTCGTCGACCAGCTCGCCGACCACGTCGAGGCGGCCGTTCCACAGCTCGTCGATCCAACGCCGGTACAGCTCGTGGGCGTCCATGGCGGCCAGCGTGCCACGCCGACATCGAGCGTGGCGCCAGACGGACGTCGGGTGTCAGCGATGTGCCATCGCTGACACCCCCGGACCTCAGATCAGGTCGCCCCGCCCCGCGTCGCCCGAGGTCAGCGCCGAGTGGATCTCCTCCTCGACACCCTCCCCGGCCACGAACAGCATCTCGTCGCCGCCCTCGAGCGGGTCGTCGGACTGCGGGACGATCACCCGCCCGCCGCGCAGGATCGCCACGAGGGCCGCGTCGGCGGGCAGCGGGACCTCGCGGACCGGGCGCCCGGCGAGCGCGGTGTTCGGGGGCAGGGTGACCTCGACGAGGTTGGCCTTGCCCTGGCGCAGGGTGAGCAGCCGGACGAGGTCGCCGACCGAGACGGCCTCCTCGACCATGGCCGCGAGCATGCGGGGGGTCGACACGGCGACGTCGACGCCCCAGGACTCGGTGAACAGCCACTCGTTGCGCGGGTTGTTGACCCGGGCGACCACGCGCCGCACGGCGAACTCGGTCTTGGCGAGCAGCGAGACGACGAGGTTGACCTTGTCGTCCCCGGTCGCCGCGATCACCACGTCGCAGTCCTGCACGGAGGCGTCCTCGAGGGAGGCCACCTCGCAGGCGTCGGCGTGGACCCACTCGGCCTGGGGCACCGACTCGGGCTCCACCTCGGCGAGGTCGCGCTCGACGAGCATCACGTCGTGGCCGTTCTCGATGAGCTCCGAGGCGATGGAGCGGCCCACGGCCCCGGCTCCGGCGATCGTCACGCGCACGTCGTCTACCCCCGCTCCGTCGGCGCGGTGAGCGCCGCCTGGGTGACCGAGGCCACGGTGCCGCTGATCGCCGCCGCGTACACGACGTCGTCGGCCTGGACGATGGTGTCGGGCCGGGTCAGCACCCCGGTGCCGAACCGCACGATGAAGGCGACCCGGCTGCCGGTGGCCTCCTCGAGCGCGGCGACCGGGTGGCCCGACCAGTCCTCGTGGAAGGGCAGCTGCATGATCGCGACGGTGCCCGAGGGGTCGCGCCACGCGGTGGCCACCCCGTCGGGCAGCAGCGAGCGCAGGAAGCGGTCGGTGGTCCACGGCACGGTGGCGACGGTGGGGATGCCGAGGCGCTCGTAGACCGCGGCGCGCTTGGCGTCGTAGATGCGGGCGACGACGGTCTCGACGCCGAAGGTCTCCCGCGCCACCCGCGCGGAGATGATGTTCGAGTTGTCGCCCGAGGACACGGCGGCGAAGGCCTGCGCGCGGTGGATGCCGGCGTTCGTCAGGACCTCGCGGTCGAAGCCGACGCCCACCACCTCCTGGCCGTGGAAGTCGCTGCCCAGGCGCCGGAACGCCTGGGGGTCGCGGTCGACGACGGCCACCTCGTGGCCGAGGCGCTCCAGCGACAGGGCCAGCGCGGACCCCACGCGTCCGCAGCCCATGACGACGATGTGCACGCCCGCCCCTCCACGTCTCGCGGTACCGGTGACGGGGCACCGCGGCACGGCGTCCTCACCCGACGCGCGAACGGTATAGGCAGCCGTGCCCGTCCACTGCCACCCGCCCGGCCGATCCGGCCTACTCTCTGCGCGTGCCCAGGCTCGCGACAGCCGCGAAACGTCTCGTCCTCGGACTCCCGTTCCGCAGCGACGAGCTGTCGGGCACCCTGCTGCGCAAGCGGATCGCGCTGCCGGTCTTCGCCTCGGACGCCCTCTCCTCGGTGGCCTACGCCCCGCAGGAGGTGCTGATCACCCTCTCGCTGGCCGGGCTCGGGGCGTACGTCTTCTCCCCGTGGATCGGCTTCGCGGTGATCGTGGTGCTCGCCACCGTGGTGGTCAGCTACCGCCAGAACGTCCACGCCTACCCCTCGGGCGGCGGCGACTACGAGATCGCGACGACGAACCTCGGGCGCCACGCGGGCCTGACGGTCGCCTCGGCGCTGCTCGTCGACTACACGCTGACGGTGGCGGTGTCGGTGTCGTCGGCCGCGGACAACCTCGGGGCCCTGATCCCGCTGGTCGGCGAGCACAAGGTGGCGTTCAGCGTCCTCGCGATCGCCGCCCTCACGGCGGTCAACCTGCGCGGGGTCCGGGAGTCGGGGGCAGCGTTCGCCGTGCCCGTCTACTGCTTCGTCGCCGCGCTGTCGGGGATGATCGTCGTCGGGGTGGTCCGGCTGCTGCTGGGCCACGACATGGTGGCCCCGAGCGCCGGCTTCGACGTGCGCGCCGACGCCGATCACCAGCTGTCCCAGATCGCGCTGATGTTCATCGTGCTGCGCTCGTTCACCCAGGGCTGCGCGGCGCTGACCGGGGTCGAGGCGATCTCCAACGGGGTCCCGGCGTTCCGGAAGCCGAAGTCGCGCAACGCCGCCACCACGCTCGCGATGCTCGGCCTGATCGCCGTGGTGATGTTCGCGGGGATGCTCGCCCTGGCCCGGGCCACCGGCGTGCGGATGGCCGAGGACCCGGCCACGCAGCTCGTCGGGACCCCGCCGGGCTACAAGCAGGAGACCCTGATCGCCCAGCTCGCCGAGACGATCTTCTCGGGCTTCGCCCCCGGGTTCTGGGCGGTGACGATCTTCACCGCGCTGATCCTGGTGCTGGCGGCCAACACGGCGTTCAACGGCTTCCCGGTGCTCGGCTCGATCCTGGCGCAGGACCGCTACCTGCCCCGCCAGCTGCACACCCGCGGTGACCGGCTGGCCTTCTCCAACGGGATCATCTTCCTCGCCTTCTTCGCGATCGTGCTGGTCATCGGGTTCTCCGCCGAGGTCACCGCGCTGATCCCGCTCTACACCGTGGGCGTGTTCGTCTCGTTCACGCTCTCCCAGCTCGGGATGATCAAGCACTGGAACCGGCTGCTCGCCACCGAGACCGAGTCCGAGACCCTCGGGCGGCTGAAGCGCTCGCGGATGGTCTCGACGTTCGGCGCGGGCATGACCGGCGTGGTGCTGGTGGTCGTGCTGATCACCAAGTTCCTGGTCGGGGCGTGGATCGCGATCGTGGCGGGCGGGATCGCCTTCCTGCTGATGCTCTCGATCCGCCGGCACTACGACCGGGTGGCCGAGGAGATCGCCGCGCCCGACGTCATCGACGCGGTGCTGCCGAGCCGCAACCACGCGATCGTCCTGATCTCGACGGTGCACAAGCCGACGCTGCGGGCCGTTGCCTACGCCCGGGCCACCCGCCCCGACGTCCTCGAGGCCGTGACCGTCAACGTCGACGACTCCGACACCCGCAAGGTGGTGGCCGACTGGGAGCGCCGGAAGCTCCCGGTGCCGCTCAAGGTCCTCGAGTCGCCCTACCGCGAGATCACCCGGCCGATCCTGTCCTACGTCAAGCGCATCCGGACCGACAGCCCGCGGGACGTGGTGACCGTGTTCATCCCGGAGTACGTCCTGGGCCACTGGTGGGAACAGGTCCTGCACAACCAGTCGGCGCTGCGCCTCAAGGGGCGCCTGCTGTTCCAGAAGGGCGTGATGGTGGTCAGCGTGCCGTGGCAGCTGGAGTCGTCGCGCCGGCTCGCGGCCCCGCGCCCGCAGGGAGCGCCGGGCTCGGCCCGGCGCGGGTACGAGGCGCCGCCGACCGGCGGCCCCTCGGGCAACGGGGCGCCGGTGGCCCCCGGGTCGACGTCGTCGCCCGGTGCGAGCGAGCGGGCGGACGCCCGGTGAGTGGAGGAGCCATCACGACGAGCCCCCAGCCCCCGTCGAGTACCGAGCCCCCGACGAGGCCGGAGCGCCTCGACTGGACCGACCGGATGCTCGACGTCGAGGTCGGCGCGGTCGCCCACGGCGGGCACTGCGTGGCGCGCCACGAGGGCCGGGTGGTCTTCGTGCGCCACGCGCTGCCGGGGGAGCGGGTGCACGCGGTGGTCACCGAGGACCACGGGGGCTCGTTCTGCCGGGCCGACGCGGTGACGGTCCTGCGGGCGGCGCCCGGGCGGGTCGAGCCGGCCTGCCCCTGGGCGGGTCCCGGTGGGTGCGGCGGCTGCGACTTCCAGCACGCCGACCACGACACGCAGCGCGCGCTCAAGGCCACGGTGGTCGCCGAGCAGCTCCAGCACCTCGCGGGCATCACGTGGACGGGGGAGTGCGAGGCCCTGCCGGGCGGCCCGCTGGGCTGGCGCACGCGCCTGCGGATGGCGGTGACCGACGACGGCCGGCCCGGGCTGCGCGCCCACCGCAGCCACGAGGTGCTGCCGGTCGGGGACTGCCCGATCGCCGTGCGCGACGCCCTCGACCCGGTGCTGGCCCGCGAGTGGACCCCCACCGCGGAGATCGAGATCGTCTCCGACGCCGCGGGGGAGACCCACGCGACGGAGCTGCTCGAGGGCGGCCGCCGCCTCGAGGTGGGCTCGGGCACGGCCCACGAGCACGCCGCCGGGCGCGACTGGACGCTGCCCGCTGCCGCATTCTGGCAGGTCCACCCCGCCGCCGCCGACGCGGTCGTCGCGGCCGCGGTGGAGGGCGTGGGGGAGCTGGGGCCCGACGACGTCGTCTGGGACCTCTACGGCGGCGCCGGCCTCATCGCCGCGGCGCTGGCCGATCGGGCGGGCCTCGTCGTCGACGTGGAGTCCGACCCCGAGGCGACCTCCGCCGCGGGCGGGAACCTCGCCGACCTGCCCGCGGCGCGCGTCGTCCGCGGGCGGGTGGAGAAGGTGCTGGAGAGCCTCGTGCGGTCCGACGGGTCCCCCGACGTGATCGTCGCCGACCCCCCGCGCAAGGGCCTCGGCCGCGAGCTCGCGGGCCGGATCGGCGCCCTGGGAGCCCGGCGCATCGTGCACGTGGCCTGTGACCCCGCGGCCCTGGCCCGCGACGTGGCCGCCCTCGCGGGAGCCGGCTACCGGCTCGCGGGCCTGCGGGTGTTCGACGCCTTCCCGATGACGCACCACATGGAGTGCGTCGCGATCCCGGAACGCAGCGGGGCGGAGCCCGTCCGGTGACTCACGGCAAGGAGTGCGTCGTGATCCCGGAGCGCCTCGGGGCGGAGCCCCTCCGGTGATCTGTCCGGTCCCGGACAGCGGCAGCCTGGTCTCGCTCGGGCTCGTCCCCGCCGGGCCCGTGAGCTTCCTCGACGGCGTGCCGCTGGTGGACCACCACTGCCACTCCGTGGTCGCCGACGACCTCGACCGGACCGCGTTCGAGGCCCTGCTCACCGAGGGCCACGGCCCGGCGCCCGGGACCTCCGCGTTCGACTCCGCGCTCGGCTTCTCGGTCCGGCGCTGGTGCTCCCCGGTGCTCGGGCTGCCCCCGCACGCGCCGGCCGAGGAGTACCTGGAGCGCCGCAGCGAGCTGGGCTCCCCGGCGGTGACGCGGGCGATGCTGCGGGCCGCGGGGGCCGGGACGCTGCTCGTCGACCACGGCTTCGCGGTCTCCGGGCTGCTCGACCTCGACGCCCTCACGACGACGGCCGGGGTCGGCGTGGGCGAGGTCGTGCGGCTGGAGGCGGTGGCCGAGCACGTCGCCGACGCCGGGGTCGACGCCGCCGGCTACGGCGAGGCCGTCCGCTCCGAGGTGGCCCGGCGCACCGCGCCCGACCGCACGCCCCTCGTGGTGGCCTGCAAGACGGTCCTGGCCTACCGCGCGGGCCTGGACGTCGACCCGCACCGCCCCGAGCCGGCCGAGGTCACCGCCGCCGCCGACGGCTGGCTCGCCCGGCGGGCCCGCGACGGCGAGCCGCTGCGCGACCCGGTGCTGCTGCGCCACGGCCTCTGGGCCGGGCTCGACACCGGCCTGCCGCTGCAGCTGCACACCGGCTTCGGCGACCCCGACGAGGACCTCCACCGCGCCGACCCCGCCCTGCTCGCGGGCCTCGCCCGGCTCGTCGAGCCGCTCGGCGTGCCGCTGATGCTGCTGCACACCTACCCGTTCCACCGGCAGGCCGCGTGGATGGCCCAGGTCTTCTCCGGCGTGTACGTCGACGTCAGCCTCGCCGTGCCCTACGTGGGCCCGCGGTCGACGTCGGTGATCGCCGAGATGCTGGAACTGGCACCCTTCGCCAAGGTGCTCTACGCCTCGGACGCCTACGGGCTCCCCGAACTGCACCTGCTCGGCGCGCTGCGCTTCCGGGCGGCCCTCGGCGGGCTGCTCGAGCACCTGTGCGCCACCGACGAGATCTCTCCCGCCGACGCCGAACGGGTGGCCACCATGATCGCTCGCGACAACGCCCGCCGGATCTACCCCCGGATGCCCGCATGACGACCGAGGTCGACATCTCCGGCGGCCCGCACCGTCCCGACGAGCGCCCGGCGCCGCCGGCGTCGCCGACCCCGGTCCCCGAGGCGCTGCGCGCGGCCCTGGAGGCCGAGCTGGACGCGGCCGTCGAGCTGCGGCACGCGCTGCACCGCGACCCGCGGGTCTCCGGCGACGAGGCCGACTCCCGCGACCTGGTCGCGGCGGCCCTCGGCGCGGAGCTCGAGCCGGTCGCCGGGACCGGCGGGATGCTGCGCGTCGGCGGGCCGGGGCCGTCCGTGGCCGTGCGCGCCGAGCTGGACGCGCTGCCCGTGGTGGAGCGGACGGACCTGCCGTTCGCCTCGACCGCCCCGCCCGAGCGGCCCGCCGCGCACGTCTGCGGGCACGACGTGCACACCGCCGCGCTGGTCGCGCTGACCCGCGCGGTGCGCGCCGTCGGGCCCGACGCCCTCCCGGCCCCGCTGCTCGCCGTGTTCCAGCCGCGCGAGGAGGCGGCGCCCAGCGGGGCGGCCGACGTCGTCGTCGCCGACGAGTTCCGCGCGCACTCCCCGGGGGCGATGCTGGGCGTCCACGTCCAGCCCGAGCTGCCCCGCGGCGTCGTCTCGGCCCGCCGCGGCCCGGTCAACGCCTCGTCCGACGAGATCGAGATCACGGTGACCGGCAGCGCCGGGCACGGCGGCTACCCGCACCGCACGCGCGACCCGGTGCTCGCGGTCGCGGCGGTCGTCGTGGCGCTGCAGCAGGTCGTCGCCCGCAGGGTGAACCCCCTGCAGGCGGGGGTGGTGACGATCGGGCAGATCACGGCGGGCTCGGCGCCCAACGTGGTGCCCGGGGACGCCTCGGCCCGCGGCACGGTGCGCGCGCTCGACGCCGACCGCGACGCGATCCTCGACGCCGTCCGCGAGGTCGTCGAGCACACCGCACGGGCCCACGGGTGCACCGGCACGGTCGCCGTGGTGCCGAACGAGCCCGCGGTGGTGAACGACGACACCCTCACCGCGGCCGTCGCGGCCGCCCTCGGGGGGCGGCGCCGGGGGGACCGGGGCGAGCGCGGCGACGGCGGGAACCCTGCCGGGCACGGTCCGACGGGTCTCACGCTCGACACGACCTTCCGCTCCTGTGGCGCGGACGACTTCTCGCACTACTCCGCCGAGGGCATGCCCAGTGCCATGCTCTTCGTCGGCACCGCCGACCACCCCCTCGACGGCCCGGGGGCCGTGCCGGGGAAGGCTCCCGGACTGCACCACCCGGCGTTCTCGCCCGACGACGCCCTGGTCGGCGAGGTCGCCCGTGCCCTGCTCGCCGCCGTGGTCGCGGCGGGCCACACCCTCCCCGCTCCTTCCGGCACCACTCCTTCTGGCACCGCTCCCCCTGGAGAGTCCCGATGACCGAGATCCGCCACTTCGCGACCGCCTTCGTGCGGGATCCCCTGCACGTCGCGGCGCTGTTCCCCAGCTTCCCGCCGCTCTGCCGCCAGGCCATCGCGCCGCTGCCCACCACCGGCGACCCCGTCGTCCTCGACCTCGGCGCCGGCACCGGCTCGGTGACCGACGAGATCCAGAAGGTCCTGCAGGGACGCGGCCGGCACATCGCCATCGAGTTCGACGAGGACATGGCCGAGGTCCTGCGCCGGCGGCACCCCGAGGTCGAGGTGATCTGCGACGACGCCCACGCCGCGGTGGAGAAGCTGCTGGCCGAGGGCGTGCGGGCCGACCTGTCGGTGTCGGGGCTGCCCTGGATCTCGACCGCCCCGAGCAGCGGCCCCTCGATCTTCGAGCTGCTGGCCCGCCTGGCCGCGCCGGGCGGGGCCGTGACGCAGCTCGCCCACGCCTGGATCCGGTTCTTCCCGACGGCCAAGCAGGTGCAGCGCAACCTCGAGGCCACGTTCGAGGAGGTGGTGGTCAGCCGCACGGTGTGGCTGAACGCGCCGCCCGCGGTGGTCTACGTGGCGCGCCGCCCGCGGACGGCCTGAGCGGTTCGTGGTGCCCTGCGCCCTCCCGCGTTCTCCGTAGACTGAGCGGCGTGAGTCTGCTTGAGCGTGTCCGCACCCCGGCCGACCTGCGGACCCTCGGCCCCGAGGACGTCGTGGCGCTCGCCGCCGAGGTCCGCGGATTCCTGGTCGACGCGGTCTGCCGGACCGGTGGGCACCTCGGTCCGAACCTGGGTGTCGTCGAACTCACCCTGGCCCTGCACCGGGTGTTCGACTCGCCGCGCGACGCGCTGCTGTTCGACACGGGGCACCAGAGCTACGTCCACAAGATCGTCACGGGGCGGTCCGGGGCGTTCGACGGCCTGCGTCAGGGCGGGGGGCTCTCCGGCTACCCCAGCCGCGCCGAGAGCGAGCACGACCTCGTCGAGAACTCCCACGCCTCCACCGCCCTGAGTTGGGCCGACGGCCTCGCGAAGGCCGACGCCCTGCTGGGGCGGGAGCGCTCGGTGGTGGCGGTGGTCGGCGACGGCGCCCTCACCGGCGGCATGTGCTGGGAGGCGCTCAACAACATCGCCGGCTCCGACCGGCCGGTCGTCGTGGTGGTGAACGACAACGGCCGGTCCTACGCCCCGACCATCGGCGGGCTCTCCGAGCGGCTCTCCACCCTGCGCCTCGCGCCGCGCTACGAGGAGGTCCTCCACCACGGCCGGCGCGCCCTGCAGAAGATCCCGATGATCGGCCGCCACCTGTACTCGGCCATGCACGCCGCGAAGGCGGGCGTGAAGGACGCCATCACCCCGCAGGCGCTGTTCTCCGACCTCGGGCTGAAGTACGTCGGCCCGGTCGACGGGCACGACGTCGCGGCGCTCGAGGTCGCGCTGACCGCCGCGCGCGACTTCGGCGGCCCGGTGATCGTCCACGCGGTGACCTCGAAGGGTCGCGGTTTCGCCTCCGCGGAGAACGACGAGGCCGAGCAGATGCACTCGGTCGGGAAGCTCGACCCGGAGACGGGGCTCGCCGTCGGCCCGAAGGCCCGGAGCTGGACCTCGGTGTTCACCGACTCGATGGTCGAGATCGGCCGGGAGCGCCCCGACGTCGTCGCGATCACCGCGGCCATGCCGGGCCCCACGGGGCTCTCGCGCTTCGGCGAGGAGTTCCCCGACCGGCTCTTCGACGTGGGGATCGCCGAGCAGCACGCCATGACCTCCGCCGCCGGGCTCGCCCACGGCGGGCTGCACCCCGTCCTCGCGATCTACTCGACGTTCCTCAACCGCGCGTTCGACCAGATGCTCATGGACGTCGCGCTGCACCGCGAGCCCGTGACGATCGCCCTCGACCGCGCCGGGGTCACCGGCGACGACGGCGCCTCCCACAACGGCATGTGGGACCTCTCGGTGATGGGCATCGTGCCGGGCCTGCGGGTCGCGGCGCCCCGCGACGCGGTGACCCTGCGCGAGGAGCTGCGCGAGGCCGTCGGGATCGACGACGGGCCCACCGCCCTGCGCTGGTCCAAGGGCGCCGTGCCCAGCGAGATCCCGGCCCTGCGCCGCCTCGGTGCCGCGTCCGGTCCCGGCGCGGTCGACGTCCTCGCCGAGCCGGGCCGCCTGCCGCGCACCGCCCCCCGCCCCACCGCGGTCGACCGGTTGTCCGGCGACGACACGGCCGAGATCCCCGATCTCCCCGACGTGCTGCTGGTCTGCGTCGGCACCTTCGGCCAGCTCGGCGTCGAGGCCGCCGACCGCCTCACCGCCCAGGGGATCGGCGTGACGGTCGTCGACCCGCGCTGGGTCCAGCCCGTGCCCCCGGCGCTGCTCGAGCTCGCGGCGACGCACCGCCTGGTGGTCACGGTCGAGGACGGCGGGCGCCACGGCGGCTTCGGGTCCTCGCTCGCCGACGCCATGTCCGAGGCCGGCATCGACGTGCCGGTCCGCCGGATCGCGCTCGACCAGGAGTTCCTCGACCACGACAGCCGCAGCGCGATCCTCTCCGCGGCCGGGCTCACCGACCAGGACGTCGCGCGCCGGGTCACCGAGTGGGTCTCGGGCCGCGCGGGCGACGACGACGTGGTGGCCTCCCTGCCGCGCGCGGCCGGCGACGGGCAGGGCTAGTCCGGGAGGACCGGGCCCACGGATCGACCGGGTCCGCCCAGGCTCCTCTCAGCCCCCGCTCAGGAGCGCGGTGGCATCGTGGAGATGACGCGGAGCTGAGCTCGACCTGGGAGGCCGACGGAGTGCGCATTCTGATCGTGGAGGACGAGCAGGCCCTGGCCGACGCCCTGGCGCGGGGCCTGCGACGGGAAGGCATGGCCGTCGACGTCGCCTACGACGGCGACACCGGCTCGGAGAAGGCGTCGGTGACGCGGTACGACGTCGTGGTCCTCGACCGCGACCTGCCGGGCCGCTCGGGCGACGAGCTGTGCGCCGAGATCGCCGGCGACGTGACGCGGGTGATCATGCTGACGGCGAGCGGCACGCTGCGCGACAAGGTCACGGGCCTCGCGCTCGGCGCCGACGACTACCTGGCGAAGCCCTTCGACTTCCCCGAGCTCGTCGCCCGCATCCGCGCCCTCGGGCGCCGCGCCGTGCCGGCCACGCCGCCGATCCTCGCCGCCGCGGGCGTCGTGCTCGACCCGGCCAAGCGCACCGTCGTGCGCGAGGGCACCGCGGTCGACCTCACCCGCAAGGAGTTCGGGGTCCTCGAGGTGCTCATGGCCGCCGGTGGCGCCGTGGTGTCGTCCGAGGAGCTGCTCGAGCGCGTGTGGGACGAGAACGCCGACCCCTTCACGACGACCGTGCGGGTCACCGTGATGACGCTGCGCAAGAAGCTCGGCGAGCCCGGCATCATCGACACCGTCGTCGGCTCCGGCTACCGGGTCCGCACCGACACCCACGCCGCCACGGCGGGCGTCTAGGCCACGATGCTGCTGCGTCGCCGCCTCCCCACGGCGCCGCCGGAGGTGCTGCGCCACGGCGACGACCCGCCGGAGGTGGTGGCCGTCCCCGGCCTCGGGCTCTCGGTCGAGGGGTGGCGCGGCCCGGGCATCCTGCTCGCCGCGGGGACGGGCCGCGGCACCGCGGTCGTCGCCCTGCCCGCCCACGGCGTCCCCGCCCGCCGGGACGACCCGCTCGACCCCGTTGCCTCCGCCGAGCGCCTGATCTCCCGGCTCGACGAGCTGGGCATCGACCGCGCGGCCCTGGTGGGCCACTCCGCAAGCTGCCAGCTGGTCGCCGAGATGGCGCGCCGGCGGCCCGAGCGGGTGTCGTCGCTGGTCCTGGTGGGCCCCACCACCGACCCGGAGGCTCCGACCTGGCCCGGGCTCACCGCCCGGTGGCTGGCCACGGCGGCCCGCGAGCCCCTCGGCCAGGTCCCGCTGCTGGCGCGCGACTACACCCACACCGGCCTGGTGACCTTCGCGCGCGCGATGGACGCGGCGCGGCGGCACCCGCTCGGCCCGGTGCTCGCCGGGCTCGACCAGCCGGTCCTGCTCGTGCGCGGCCCGGGCGACCGGATCGCCCCGGCCGACTGGCTCGACCGCCTGGCCGCGCTGCGCCCGGGGATCGAGGCGGTGACGGTCGGCGCGGGCGCCCACATGGTGCCGGTGACGCACCCGCAGGAGCTCGCTGCGGCGGTGGTCCCGTTCCTCGCGCGGGTTCAGGCCCGCAGGATCGTGCGGGCCTCGGCGCACGTCGCGGGCCGGCGACCCGACGCGGTGAGCAGCTCGACGACCTCGTCCACCAGCTCGGTGTTGGAGGGTCGGCGCGGCCCCGCGTAGTCCTCCAGCCCCACGCGCAGGTGCCCGCCGCGCTCCAGCGCGAGCGCCGCGAGCCCGCTGCCGACGACGTCCCCGCCGAGCACCGCCACCGACCACGTGAGCCCGGAGCCCTCGAGGAGCTCGCAGTAGGCGTCGAGGGCCCGCTCGGTGGGCGGGAGCCCGAACTGCAGGTCGCCGCCGAAGTACAGCTTCACCATCGCGCCCGCGGGGACGCGCCCGTGGCGGTGCAGCGTCAGCGTGGTGCGCAGGAACCCCGGCTCGAAGATCGAGATCGAGGGCATCGCGCCCAGCTCCCCGGTGCGCCGGAACATGTACTCGGTGTCGGCGAAGCTGTTCTGGTAGGCCTCCG
Source organism: Actinomycetospora atypica (assembly GCF_042653685.1). Classification (NCBI taxonomy): domain Bacteria; kingdom Bacillati; phylum Actinomycetota; class Actinomycetes; order Pseudonocardiales; family Pseudonocardiaceae; genus Actinomycetospora; species Actinomycetospora atypica. Next base: position 103,159 of record NZ_JBHSIV010000010.1, read on the forward strand.
GGGCGGCCGCGGCGGGCACGGTGCCGTCGCCGAGCAGCCCGACGTTCACCGACCCGGGGTCGACCAGCGTCATGCCGCCCAGCCCGCGGCGCGCCAGCTCCTCGACGTGGCCCCACTTCTGCTCGACGGGGATCCCGCGGGCTCCGGCGCCCATCGTCGGGTAGAGCAGCACGTCGGGGTGGGCTCCGACGACGGGGGTCCACGCCTGCACGTAGGGCTCCACCGCGTGCACCGCGTCGGCGGTGAACATCGGCTCGTCGTTGTGGTTGTGCGCCACGGCGGCCCCGCGGGCGAGGCACGCCAGCATGTCGGCGGCGATCTCGTCGGGGGTCCGGGGGACGTGCGGGTTCGCGTCGCGGGTGGTGGTGCCGTTCACGGCGACCTCGACGATCACGGACTCGGCGCTCATGGCGCGAGCATGCCGCACGGCGCCGACCGGGGGAGCGGCGTCGGGACCTTCACACGCGGGGTGCGGGAGCGGTCGTAGGCTCCCTGACCGTGTCCCGACCGGCCGGCCAACGACTCGCGCGGCGACGCCGTGGCCCCGGCCTGCGGCTGCGCCTGACCCTGCTCGCCACCGGCCTGGTGGCCGCGGTCGCCGCCCTCCTGCTGTGGCTGGGGTGGATGCTCGTCGGGGAGGTCGCGGCCTCGCTGCCGACGCTGCCGCCCGGCACCCCGGTGCTCGTCGACGGGGTCTCCGTCCCGGCCGGGGAGATCGCCGCGGCCCTCGGGCGCAGCGCGCGGGTCGAGGTGCTGCAGGTGGGGAGCATCGCGTTCGCGCTGGTGGTGTCGGCCGCGGCGATGGTCTCGTGGGTGCTCACCGGGCACGTGCTGCGCCCGGTCCACGACGTGACCGCCACCGCCCGCCGGCTCTCCGCCGAGTCGCTCGACGCCCGCATCGAGCTCGAGGGCCCGCGCGACGAGGTCGCCGAGCTCGCCGACACCTTCGACGAGATGCTCGACCGGCTGCAGGCCGCCTTCGACGCCCAGCGCCGCTTCGTCGCCAACGCCAGCCACGAGCTGCGCACCCCGCTCGCCGTCCTGCGCACCGAGATCGACGTGACCCTGGCCGACCCCGACGCCGACGTCGACGAGCTGCGGCGCATGGCCGGGGTGCTCCGCGACGCCACGAAGCGGGCCGAGGGACTCGTCGAGGCCCTCCTGCTGCTGGCCCGCACCGAGGCCGCCGAGCACCGCGCCACCTCGGGCGACGAGGCCGTCGACCTCGACCTGGCCGCCCACGGAGCGCTCGACGCGGTCCGCGCCGAGGTCGAGGCACGCCGGCTGCGGGTCCGCTTCGCCGTCGACGAGGCCGCGACGGGCGCCGACGACGACGGCGCCGTGGTGGTCGGCGACGCGGCGCTGCTGGAGCGGGTGGTCGGCAACCTCGTCGAGAACGCCGTGCGCCACAACGTCGACGCGGGCTGGATCGCGGTGAGCACCCGGCCGCTGCCGGCGGAGCGGGCGGTCGAGCTGGTCGTGGCCTCGTCGGGACCGGTCCTCGACCCCGCCCGGGTGCCCGCCCTGTTCGAGCCGTTCCGGCGCGGTGCCGACCGCGTGGGCACCGGCTCGGGCCTGGGGCTGTCGATCGTGCGGGCCGTGGTGCGCTCGCACGGCGGGACCGTGACCGCCGAGCCGGTCGAGGGCGGGGGACTCTCCGTGCGGGTGGTGCTGCCCGCCCCGGAGGTGGATCAGCCCTCGGGGTCGCTGAACACCGGGGTCGTCGTCCCCACCTGAGCGCCGATCTGGCCCTCGTGCGAGCGGGTGCGGCGCCGGCGCGACGAGGCCCGGGGCTGGTCGGGCTGCTGGTCCGACTCCGGCTCCGGCTCGGACGGCGGTTCCGCGTCGGCCTCGTCGGGCGTCCCCTCGGCGGAGACCGGTGCCGATGCCTGCGGCGCCCGGGGCGGCGGGGCCGCGGCGGTCAGGGCCGTCACGAGCCCGGGCCCGGCGAGCTCGCGCTGCCAGGGCCGCGCACCGCCCGTCGTCAGGAAGGCCTCGACCGCCTCGAGATCGGCCGGGACCGGCGGCGCCCAGCACAGGCGCCGGACCAGGTCGGGCTGCAGGAGGTTCTCCACCGGGGTGCCCCACTGCTCGGACAGCGTCGCGAGGTGGGCGCGGGCGGCGGCGAGCCGGGCGGCCGCGTCGGGGTCCTTGTCCGACCACCGGTTGGCCGGCGGGGGACCGTCGCCGGGAACCGCCGCGGTGGGCAGCTCCTCGGCGGGCAGCGTCCGGCCGGTGCGGATCGCCCGCCACCAGCGGTCGGCGAGGCGGCGCTGGCGGCTGCCCCGGAACACGGGCAGACCGGTCAGCTCGGCCTTGTCGGCCGGCTCGCGCTGGGCGGCGTCGACCATCGCGGCGTCGGGCAGGAGGCGCCCGGGCGCGACGTCGCGGGACTCGGCGAGCTCGTCGCGGGACTCCCACAGGGCCCGCACCACGGCGAGCTGGCGGGGACGACGGATCTTGTGCAGGCCGGAGGTGCGGCGCCACGGCTCCGCCCGCCGGGGCGGGGGAGGGGCGAGCCGCACGGCCTCGAACTCCTGGCGGGCCCACTCGGCCTTGCCCTGGCTCTCCAGGTCGGCGGCGAGGAGGTCGCGCATCTCGACGAGGAGCTCGACGTCGAGGGCCGCGTAGACGAGCCAGTCGTCGGGCAGCGGGCGGGTCGACCAGTCGGCTGCGCCGTAGCCCTTGCGCAGGTGCACGCCGAGGAGCCGCTCGGCCAGCGGGCCGAGCCCGACCCGCGGGTAGCCGGCGATCCGGCCCGCGAGCTCGGTATCGAAGAGCGAATCGGGCCGCATGCCGACCTCGGCGAGACACGCGAGGTCCTGCGAGGCGGCGTGCAGCACCCACTCGACGCCGCGCAGGGCGTCGCCGAGCACGGAGAGGTCGCCCCCGAGGGCGATCGGGTCGACCAGGGCCGACCCCGCGCCCTCCCGGCGCAGCTGCACCAGGTAGGCGCGGGCGGAGTATCGGAACCCCGAGGCGCGCTCGGCGTCGACGGCGACCGGACCGCTGCCCGCGGCCAGGTCGTCGGCGAGCGCCGAGAGACGGTCCCGGTCGGTGACCAGGTCGGGGACACCCTCGGCGGGGGCGAGGAGCTCGATGATCTCCTCGCCCCCACCGACGGCGTCGTCCCCGCTCGCACCGGGGTCCGGGTGAGCGCTCAGCGGATGACGCCGGCCCGCATGGCCAGCGCCACCATCTGGGCGCGGTCGCCCGTGCCGAGCTTGCGCCCGATCCGCGAGAGGTGGCTCTTGACCGTGAGGGCCGAGAGACTCAACGCCTCGCCGATCTCCTTGTTGGAGCGACCGTCCGCCACCAGCTGCAGCACCTCGACCTCGCGCGCCGAGAGCTCGCGCGGGGTGTTGTCGGTGGCCGGGACCCTCGTGCCCGCGGCGAGCAGCGGCGCGACCGAGGGGTCGGCGTAGAGGCCGCCCTCGAGCACGCGTCGCACGCCGTCGGTCACGATGCCCGGCGAGGCGGACTTGAGCAGATACGCCTGTGCCCCGGCCTGGAACGCCGCGCGGACGGCGGACGGGTCGTCCGACGCCGCCAGCACCACGATGCGGTTCCAGCCCTGTGCCCGCAGCTCCGCGATCAGGTCCAGTCCGGACCCGTCCGGGAGTCCGAGGTCGAGGATCGCGAGATCACACGGCCCGGAAGCGAGTGCCCTGGTGCGCGCCTCGGAGATCGAGGCGGCCTCGTGGACGGTGCCCGCGCCCATCGAGGTCAGTCGTTGCGCGATCGCCTCGCGCAACAGCGGGTGGTCGTCGACCACCAGCACCGAGAACATCTCTTCCCGCGGATGCGGGACCATGGCCGGTGGCAGCAGGCCACTCGCTACGCCGCGAAGTGCCATACCTGGGCCAACGGTAGCCACGTCAACTACCTCCCTGAAGTCGGTCTTGCCCCCCGACGGAACACACCGGGAACCCTCGGTGTCCGACCGCGCCGCCGAACGGCCGAGGAAGTGCGTCGCCGGAGAACATATCCCCCCTGGCGAGTTAACGAGAGCATTAGGGCCAACTTCGCTCGGTGGAGTTTCCCCCGTTACGGGTTTTCGGTCACTCCTCGGGGTGTGTGTCGCACTCTCCGTACGGGCTCGGTGACACTCTGTGTGATCGAAGTGACGCAGAGTGTCCAAAGCCTCCGAACGTCCCAGCGCGGCTGCGCTCATCGGTCCAGTATCGGCTCCGTAACGGACGCAACACGGCAGCAGCGTTCGGAGTCCGTCCCGTGACCCACCCGCTACCCCGCGTACGCCCGGTCCGCCCAGCGGACCACGCGTCCGCCGGGTCCGGCATCGGCACACGGACCACCGGGAAATGGTCGTGGCGGAACCATCGGTACCGGGAAAAATGCTGAGAGTTCGCTGAATGGTGAACCGGATCCCGGACCCGAGTTGAGACGCCGGAAGGGCTGTCGTCTCGTTGTGGGAGAGCTTTCCGGGCGCGGATCTCGGACACCCGAGGCCCCGCGAGGCCTCGCGTCGGCGATGGCACATCGCTGACGTCCGGTGTCCGCGGTGGCACATCGCTGACGTCCGGGGGTCGGGCCCTCGGGCGCGGGCGCCCCGCCGAGGGGGCGTCCAGGGCTGTCGGGGGAGCCACCAGGGCCCACTCGGGAAGGCCGGTGGTGGGCCGGGGGCCGTCAGCCGTGGCGGCGGGCCCCGAGCGTCGCGACACCCACGGGCGGGAGGCCGGCCGCGGTCGCGAGGACGGTGGTGAACGCCGTCCCGTGCGTGGTGAGGTCGATCGGCTCCTCGTCGACCACCGGGGTCCACGACGCCCGCAGCTCGAGGTCGGTGACGTGCGCCGGCCCGGAGATGTCGCCGAAGCGCACCGACGACGTCTGGGTCACCGTGCCCCCGACCGCCGTCGCCGCCGCCCCGCTGTCCTCCAGCGCGCCGGTCAGCCAGGACCAGGCGACCTCGGCGAGCATGGAGTCGTTCGCGTGCTCGGGGTCGAGCTCGGCGCGGACGAAGGTGACCAGGCGCAGCGTGCCGTCCCAGGCCTCCTGGCCCTCGGGGTCGTGGAGCAGCACCAGGCGGCCCGTCACCAGGACCTCGGGCTCGTCCTCCGGCATCGCGGCCGGCGACACCACCTCGGCGCTCCAGGCGGCCGAGTAGGGCGCCAGACGCTGGGGGGCGCGCATGTCGCGCAGCTCGATCTCGGGGCGGGGACGCAGGGCGGCCAGCGACTCCACGGCCCGGCGGAACGTCTCGGGGGCGGTCGCGGGTGCACTCACCTCACGGAGCGTAGGTGCCCCGCGCCACGCGCGGGAGTCCGACGCGCCGGGGGGCGCCACGCCCGGAAGCGGGGTGCGGGGCGAGTGGCAGACTGGAGGGCGATGAGCGCGCCGACGACCAGCCACGACTCCGCCCGGCGCGCCCTGCCCGGCTCGGCCTTCCTGACGACGGCCCGGGGCGGCACCGCCGACCACGTGCCCGTCTGGTTCATGCGCCAGGCCGGCCGGTCGCTGCCCGAGTACCGCGAGGTGCGCACCGGCACCGGGATGCTCGAGTCCTGCCTGACGCCCGACCTGGCGTGCGAGATCACCCTGCAGCCGGTCCGCCGCTACGGCGTCGACGCCGCGATCCTGTTCTCCGACATCGTCGTGCCGCTCAAGGTCGCCGGGGTGGGCGTCGACATCGTCACCGGCACCGGCCCGGTGATCGACTCGCCGGTCCGCACGGCCGCCGACGTCGCCGCCCTGCCCACCCTCGACCCCGGGCAGGCCGACCCCGTGGCGCAGGCGGTGCGGCTGCTGACCCGCGAGCTGGGCGACACCCCGCTCATCGGCTTCGCGGGCGCGCCGTTCACCCTCGCCTCCTACCTCGTGGAGGGCGGCCCGAGCCGCAACCACGAGCGCACCAAGGCACTCATGCACGGCGACCCGGCCACTTGGCACGCGCTGCTCGACCACCTCGCGGACCTCACCCTCACGTTCCTGCGGGCCCAGGTCGACGCCGGGGTCGACGCCGTGCAGCTGTTCGACTCGTGGGCGGGCGCGCTGTCCGAGCGCGACTACCGCGAGCTGGTGATGCCGCACTCGGCGAAGGTGCTCGCGGGCCTCGCCGACTCGGGCCTGCCCCGCATCCACTTCGGCGTCGGCACCGGCGAGCTGCTCGGCGCGATGGGCGAGGCGGGCGCCGACGTCGTGGGGGTCGACTGGCGCATCCCGCTCGACGTCGCGACGACGCGCGCCCCCGGCAAGGCCCTGCAGGGCAACCTCGACCCGGCCGTGCTCTTCGCCGGGCCCGACGTGGTGGAGCGGGAGGTCCGGCGCATCGTCGCCGAGGGCCACGCCGCTCCCGCGCACGTCTTCAACCTGGGCCACGGCGTGCTGCCCGAGACCGACCCGGACTCCCTCGCCCGCGTGGTCGACCTGGTGCACTCGCTGCCGGTGCGATGACGCACGTCGTCGTCGTGGGCGGCGGGGTCTCCGGGCTCGCCGCCGCACACCGGCTCCGTACCGGGCTCGGACCCGACGCCACGATCACCGTGCTCGAGGCGACGCGCGTGCTCGGCGGCAAGCTCTCCGCGGTGGAGCTCGCCGGCATCCGGCTCGACGTCGGCGCCGAGGCGTTCCTGGCCCGCCGCCCCGAGGCCGCGGACCGCCTGCGCGAGCTCGGCCTGTCCGACGACGTCGTGCACCCGTCGGCCGCGTCCAGCGGTATCCGCGCGGGCGGCGCCACCCACCGGCTGCCGCCGCGGACCGTCATGGGGGTGCCGGGCGACCCGGCCGCCGTCACCGACCTCCTGTCCGACGAGGGTCGGCGGGCGCTCGCCGCGGAGGCCGACCTCGGCCCGGTGGCGTGGACCGGCGACGACTCGGTGGGCCGGCTGGTCCGCGCCCGGCTCGGCGACGAGGTCGCCGACCGGCTGGTCGACCCGCTGCTCGGCGGGGTCTACTCCGGGCGGGCCGACTCGCTCGGGGTCCGGGCCACCGTGCCCGCCCTCGCCGCGGCCCTCGACCGCGACCCCTCCTCGCTGGTGGCCGCGGCCGCCACGGCGCTGCCCGGGGCCCCGCCCGACGGCACCGCGCCCGCCCCGGTCTTCGGCACCCTGCGCACGGGGCTCGCCGACCTGCCGGCCGCCCTCGCAGTGGCCGCGCGGGCCGAGGTGCGGCTGGCCCGGACGGTCACCGCCCTCGAGCCCACGCCGGGCGGCTGGCGGGTGCTCGCGATGGGCCCCGACGGCATGGAGACGCTCGAGGCCGACGCGGTGGTCCTCGCGGTCCCGGCGCCCGGGCTGCGCCGGCTGCTCACCGACGTCGCCCCGGTCGCCGCCGCGGCCGCGGCCGGCATCGAACTGGCCTCCTCGGCCGTCGTCGGGATCGCCGTCCCGCCCGGGACCGACCTGGGGACGCGCTCGGGCGTGCTGCTCGGCGCGGGGGAGCGGCGCCCCGACGGCACCCCGTGGACGATCAAGGCGGTCACGGTGTCGTCGGTGAAGTGGCCCCACCTGCGCTCCGAGCACGGTCTCGTCCTGCGGGCCTCGGTGGGCCGCTACGGCGACACGACGCCCCTGCAGCGCGACGACGACGAGCTCGTCGACGCCGTCCTCGACGACCTCCGGGTCCTGCTGGGGATCGACGCCGAGCCGGTCGAGACCGTCGTCGCCCGCTGGGGCGGCGGGCTGCCGCAGTACGGCGTGGGGCACGGCGAGCGGGTGGCGACGATCGAGTCGTCGCTGCCCGACGGGCTCGCCGTGGCGGGCGCGGCCCTGCACGGGGTCGGGGTGCCGGCGTGCCTCGCGACCGGCGACGCCGCGGCCACCCGGGTCACCGCGCACCTGGCCCGGCGGACGAGTGGCACCATGGAGCCGTGGCCCGGCTGAACTACGACGACCTGAACTCGACGATCCGGTACGCGATGTGGTCGGTGTTCCGCACCGACCCCGCCCGGTTGCCCGACGACCGCCGCGAGGCGGCCGACGAGTTCACCGCCGTCGTCGAGGAGCAGGACAACAAGGGCGTCGTCGTGCGCGGCGTCTACGACCTGGCCGGGATGCGCGCCGACGCCGACTGGATGGTCTGGACCCACGCGCCGGACATCGAGTCGCTGCAGGCCACCTACACCGCCCTGCGCCGCACGGCGCTGGGGCGCGCCTCGACGCCGGTGTGGTCGAACACCGCGCTGCACCGCCCCGCGGAGTTCAACAAGAGCCACGTGCCCGCGTTCATCGCCGGCGAGGAGCCCAAGGGCTACCTGTGCCTCTACCCGTTCGTCCGCTCCCTCGACTGGTACCTGCTGCCCGACCCGGAGCGGCGCCAGATGCTCGCCGACCACGGCAAGGCCGCCCGCGGCTACGCCGACGTCCGGGCCAACACGGTGCCCTCGTTCGCCCTCGGCGACTACGAGTGGATCCTCGCGTTCGAGGCCGACCAGCTCGACCGGATCGTCGACCTGATGCGCGACCTGCGGGCCACCGAGGCCCGCCGGCACGTCCGCGAGGAGATCCCGTTCTTCACCGGCCCGCGCGTGGAGCCCGGCGCCCTGCTCGCCTTCTCCTGAGCACGGCCCTCCCCTGACGACGGGGGAGCGTTCCCGACGAGGGCCGGGCCCGCCAGGATGTCGGCGTGACCCCTGCCGCCGATCTCTCGGCCCTCGGTGCGGACGACGACGACGCCCGCACCAGGTTCCTCGTCGACACCCTCGTCGAGGCGTTCTCCGACCTCATGGCGGCCAGCCCGGCCGCCTTCCGCAGCAAGTTCCGCAAGATGGCGGGCGACCCGTTCGCCTTCTACCGGGGCTCGGCCTGCCTGTTCTACGCCGACGTCGTCCGGCTTCCCGACCCGTGGGCCGACGAGCGGACGTCGCGCATCTGGATCCAGGGCGACCTGCACGCGGAGAACTTCGGGACCTACATGGACAGCGACGGCGCGCTCGTCTTCGCGCTCAACGACTTCGACGAGGCCTACCTCGGCGCCTTCACGTGGGACCTGCGCCGGCTGGTGGCGAGCGTCGCGCTGCTCGGCTGGTCCAAGGCGTTCTCCGACGAGACCGTCTCCGAGCTCGTCACCACCTACCTGCGGGCCTACCTCGCCGCGCTGCGCTCGTTCCGCGGCAACGCCGGGGAGCTCTCGCACGCCCTGCGCCGCTCGGGCACCGACGGGGCGGTGCGGGCCGCGCTGCAGCGCTCCCGGGAGTCGAGCCGCGAAGCCCTGCTGGCGAGGGTCACCGAGATCGAGGGCGACGACCGCGTCTTCCGGCCCGGGTCCGGCGTCCGGCGGCTCGACGACGGCGAGCGCGCGGAGGTCGTCGAGGCGTTCCGCCGTTACCTCGACACGATCCCCGCGGACAAGCGCCTGTCCGACGTCGCCTACGAGGTGGTCGACGTGGTGGGGCGCAGCGGCTTCGGGATCGGCAGCGCGGGCCTGCCCGCCTACAACGTGCTCGTCGAGGGGTTCAACGAGGCCCTCGACAACGACGTCGTCATCAGCATGAAGCAGGCCGTGGTCGCGGCGCCGAGCCGCGTGGTGACCGACGAGCGCATCGCATCGGCCTTCGTCCACCACGGGCAGCGGACCGCGCTGTCCCAGCGGGCGCTGCAGGCCCACGCCGACCGGCTGCTCGGGTGGACCGAGCTGCGCGGCGTCGGCTACGTGGTCTCCGAGCTCTCGCCGTACGAGGCCGACCTGGAGTGGGACGACGTCACCGAGCCCGACGACGTCGCCGGGGTGCTCGCCTACCTCGGCAACGCCACCGCGCGGGCCCACTGCGTCGCCGACCGCGACGCCGAGGACGCCGACCTGGTCGGGTTCCAGGTGGAGGACGCCGTCCTCGAGGTGGTGTCGGGGCGCGAGGACGAATTCGTCGCCGACCTCGTCGGCTTCGCCCACGCCTACGCGCGGACGGTCCGCGAGGACCACCGCCGCTTCGTCGAGGCGTTCCGCTCCGACCGCATCCCCGGCGTCAGCGGGACGGCCTGAGCCGTCAGGCCTTCGGCTCCAGGCGCAGCGAGACGCTGTTCATGCAGTAGCGGTCGTCGGTGGGGGTGCCGTAGCCCTCGCCGTGGAACACGTGGCCGAGGTGCGAGTGGCAGGTGCCGCAGAGCACCTCGACCCGCCGCATGCCCATCGCCGTGTCCTCGCGCAGGATCACGTTGTCGTCCGCCGACGGGGCGTAGAACGACGGCCACCCGCAGTGGCTCGCGAACTTCGTGTCCGAGCGGAAGAGCTCCGCGTCGCACGCGCGGCAGTGGTACACGCCCTCGGTGAAGACCTCGTCGTACTCCCCGGTGAAGGGGCGCTCGGTGCCTGCCTGGCGCAGGACCTGGTACTCCTCGGGCGAGAGCTGCTCGCGCCACTCCGCCTCGGACTTCTCCACCTTCGGCCTGCCGATAGCACTGCTCATGCGTCCAGGCTAATACGCGGATTCAGTCCACGTAGGTCGTCAGGACGAACTCCAGGACGCCGTAGATCACGTACCCGGCGCCCACCAGGACGAGCACGACGAGCAGCCACGCGGCCCACCGCTGCAGGCCGCCGGCGCGGTTGGCCGACTCGGCGAAGTCGCGCACCCCGTTCAGCTCGCCCTCGACCGTGAACATCGGGCGCACCCGCTCCATGCGGTCGAGGTGCTCGGCGAACGCGCGGGCCTCGGGGTCGTCGGGGTCGAGCCCGACGAGGTCGTCGTGGAACCGGCGTGCCGGGTCGGGCCGTCCTGCCGTCGTCATCCCCGTCGCTCCGCTCGCCCCGGCGTCATGACCTGCACGGTAGCCTCCGCAGCCGTGGCCCGGTCCCCGGCAGTGGAGCTCGAGGTCGGGGAGCGCGCGGTGCGCGTGACGAACCCCGACAAGGTCTATTTCCCCGAGCGGGGGATCACCAAGCGCCAGGTCGTGGAGTACTACCTCGCGGTGGCCGACCCGCTGCTCGGCGTCCTGCGCGACCGGCCGACCCACCTCAAGCGCTTCGTCGACGGCGTGACGGGCGAGTGGTTCTACCAGAAGCGCCTGGCCAAGGGCGCGCCCGACTACGTCGAGACCGTCCAGGTCCGCTTCCCCAGCGGTCGCGCCGCCGACGTCCTCTGTCCCACCGAGCCCGCCGTGATCGCGTGGGCGGCGAACCTCGGGACCTTCGACTTCCACCCCTGGCCGGTCCGCCGCCCCGACGTCGACGCGCCCGACGAGCTGCGCATCGACCTCGACCCGCAGCCCGGGACCGACTTCGCCGACGCCGCCCGGGTGGCGGCCACGCTCCGGGAGGTCCTCACCGAGGCCGGCCTCGTCGGGTGGCCGAAGACCTCCGGCGGGCGCGGCATCCACGTGATGGTCCCGATCCGCCCGGAGTGGGACTTCGTCGCGGTGCGCCGCTGCGTCATCGCGATCGGGCGCGAGGTGTGCCGGCGGATGCCCTCCGCCGCCACCGTGGACTGGTGGAAGGAGGAGCGCGGCGAGCGCGTGTTCCTCGACTACAACCAGGCCGCCCGCGACCGGACGATCGCCTCCGCCTGGTCGGTGCGCGGCACCCCGCGGGCCACCGTGTCCTTCCCGCTGACCTGGGAGACGCTGCCCGACGCCGAGCCCGACGACTTCGACGTCCTGTCCGCCCCCGGCCTGCTCGCCGAGCGCGGCGACGCCTTCGCCGGCCTGCACGACGCCCCGGCCGGGCTCGAGACCGTGCTGGAGTGGGTCGAGCGCGACCAGCGCGACCACGGGCTGGGCGACATGCCCTACCCGCCCGAGTACCCCAAGATGCCGGGCGAGCCCAAGCGGGTGCAGCCGTCCAAGGCGCGGGCGGACACGACCGGCAAGGAAGCCTGACGCCTCACACCAGCAGCTGGGAGCGGGCGAGCTCGGCGTAGAGCGGGCTCGTGACGAGCAGCTCGGAGTGGGTCCCGGTCGCGGCGACCCGGCCGTCCTCGAGCACGACGATCTGGTCGCAGTCGACCACCGTCGAGAGCCGGTGCGCGACGATCAGCAGCGTCCGGTCCGCCGCGGCCGCGACGTCGATCGCGTCCTTGAGGGCCTGCTCGTTGCGGGCGTCGAGGCTGGCGGTGGGCTCGTCGAGCAGCATCAGGGACGGCTCGGCGAGCAGGGTCCGGGCGATCGCGAGGCGCTGGCGCTCCCCGCCGGAGAGCAGGACCCCGCCCTCGCCGACCGGGGTGTCGAGCCCGAGCGGGGACCGCGCGACGAGGCCCTCGAGGTTGACCGCGGCGAGGACCGCGAGCTGGTCGGCCTCGGGCACGTCGGGCGCCGCGAGCACGAGGTTCTCCCGGAGCGTGCCGGCCAGCGCGGGGGAGTCCTGCTCGACGTAGCCGAGCCGCGCGCGCAGCTCGTCGCGGGGCCGGACGCGCACGTCGACGCCGTCGACCAGCACCGCGCCGGCCGTGACGTCGTAGAACCGCTCGATCAGCGAGAAGACCGTCGACTTGCCGGCGCCGGAGGGCCCGACGAGCGCGGTCCGGGTGCCCCGCGGCACGACGAAGCCGACTCCGTGCAGCACGGCGGTGCCGTCCGCGTGGGTGAAGTCGACGTCGCGCAGCTCCAGCGCCGGGGCGGCCGCCGCTGACATCGTCGGGACGGTCCGGGCGTCGCCCGCGGACTCCGCGGGCAGGACCGCCACCTCCTCGATGCGGGCCAGTGCCCCGAGACCGGTCTGCAGCTGGGTCCAGGTCTGCGCGAGGCGGGCGAGCGGGAGCACGAGCAGGAAGAGGTACAGGACGAACGACACCAGCTCGCCGACCGTGAGGACGCCGGCCGCGACGCGGGACCCGCCGATCCCGAGCACCGCGATGAAGGAGCCCTGGGTCGCGATCGTGACGGCGGGGGAGACGACGGCCTGCAACCTCGCGGTGCGCACCCCCACCGCGTAGGCGGCGCCGGCCGCGGTGGACACGCCTTCGACCTCGCGCTCGGTGGCCCCGCTCGCCCGGATGGTGCGCACCGCCGACAGCGCGCGCTCCACGGCGGCGGTCATCTCCCCGACCCGCACCTGCGCCAGCGTCGACAGCGCCCGGATCCGCTTCGACGCCACCGCGATCACCGCCGCGCCGATCGCGACGGCCAGGAGCGTGACCCCGAGCAGCACCACGTCGACCAGCGCCATGGCGACGGCCGCGCCCACCACGATCACGATCGAGCTGACGATCTCGAACAGCCCGGAGGTGACGACGGCGCGCAGCAGCGTGGTGTCGGCGCCGATCCGCGACATGAGGTCGCCGGTGCGGCGGGCGTCGTACTGGGCCACCGGCAGCGTCAGCATCCGCTCGGCCAGCGTCCGGCGGGTCGAGAGCACGAGGCCCTCGGCGGTGCGTTGCAGCAGGAAGGACTGCAGCGCACCCACGAGCGCCCCGCCCACGAGGATCGCGACGAGGAGGGCGGCGACGGGCAGCACCGGGGCCGACTCCTGCACGGCGGTGACCACCCGCCCCACCAGCAGCGGCTGGGCCAGGGAGGTGGCGGCCGTGGCGGCGGAGAGCAGGGCGACGACGACGAGGGCCCCGCGGTGCGCGCGCAGGTAGGGCCACAGCCGACGGAAGCCCACGTCGGTGGGCGGGGGGACGCGACGACGCAGCACGCCTCGAAACTAGGCGCGCCCGGGTGTCGAAGGAGGGCCGACCCGTTCGTAGGGAGGGTGAGGGACCGGCACCGGGCCGGTCGAGCACCCACGGAGGCCGCCATGACCGCCACCTACACGTTCGACGTCTTCTCCAGCCTCGACGGCTACGGCTCCTACGACGTCTCCACCGGCGCCGACTGGGGCGGCTACTGGGGCAAGCAGGGCCCCGAGCTGCTCGACCACCGGCTCGCCTCGTTCGGCACCGCGCACCGGATGGTCTTCGGCGCCACCACCTTCCGCCAGTTCGTGGCGATGCTCGCCGGGAGCACCGAGGACTCCGAGGTGCGCGACCCCTGGGTGAACCGCATGCGGACCATGCCGACCACGGTCGTCTCGTCGACCCTCGAGGGACCCCTCGACTGGCCGGACGCGTCCGTCGCCCGCGGCGACGCCGTGGACATCGTGCGCCGGCTCAAGGACGAGTCCGACGTGCCGCTGCGCTCGCACGGCAGCCTGTCGCTGAACTGGGCGCTCATGGCCGCGGGTCTGGTCGACCGGCTGCAGGTGACGGTCTTCCCCGTCGTCACGGGCCGGAGCGGCACCGACCCGATCCTCGGCGGCGCCGACGACTTCGACCTCGAGCTGCTGGAGCACCGGACGCTCGACGGGGACATCCAGGAGCTCGTCTACCGGCCGACCCTGCACGTCCCGCGGGGCTGACGGCCGGTCAGGGGAGGAGCTTCAGCCCCACCACGCACACGACGATGCCCGCGAGCAGCAGGATCCTGGCGACCGACGCCGCCTCCTCGCCGGTCGTCATGGCGTACGCGACGGTGCCCACCGCGCCGATGCCGACCCACACCGCGTAGGCGGTGCCCACGGGCAGGTCGCGCATCGCGTACGCCAGGCCGGCCATGCTCAGCACGATCCCGACGACGAACACGGCGATGGGTCCGCCGCGGGTGAAGCCCTCGGACTTCCCGAGCGCGGTGGCCCACACCGCCTCGAACAGACCGGAGATGACCAGCACGATCCACGCCACGACGGCTCCTACGAGCGCCGTCCTGTCGGGGTTCCGGGTACGGCGTCACTCTCGTCCGGAGGCGTCCCGGGGGATCGGGACTCCTGGGCGATCGTCCCACGCGGAGCGTGCCCGGCCCGCTGGGCCTCCCCAGCGACACTGCGCCGTGTGGGCTAGCACCCGAACGGACGTGTGCGCCCTGTAAGATCGGGTAGGTCCGGCCCGGAGCACGGCTCCGGAGATCGCCGCGGGAAACCAGTGAGGGGACCGACCTCCCGGGAGCGACGTCCCGTCGGACACCGTGATCTCAGCCGTCTCCCCGGCCCCGTGGGCCGAGGCGGGCGGCCGGCGAGGAGCCATCATGCCCGCGAAGTCCCTGCGCACCAGCGAGTCCCACACGCTGGAGCTCGCTGCCCACGCCCACGCCCAGCAGATGGCCACGCGCGTCGTCGCGTCGCGGTCGACCGACGTCGAGGACTGCCGGGAGCTGCTGGGGATGCTCGGGCTGAGCGGGTCGGCGGGCCTGCCGGTGGCCGAGTCGCCCGTGCGGCGCTGACCACCGGCCCCGAGGTCTAGACGGGGGCGGCCGAGGACCGGCAGATACAGCCCCGGTCCTTCGCCGTCTCCATCGTGGCGGTGCAGAAGCGCACGCCGAGGGCGTCGTGCTCGGCCCACATGTGGGGGCACACCGAGCAGGCGCCCACGGGGCGTGTGCCGGCAACGGTCTCGGGCTCGGTCATGAGGGGTCCTTCGCGTGGTGGGTCGGCCGGGGCGTCGCCCGGGCCGCGCGGGCACGTTCGCCGAGAGCGACGAGTACGGCGTCGTCGTAGTCCATCGGCGTGAACGGGATGAGTGCCCGGATGGAGTCGTCGCGCACGACGACCTCGTTGCTCATGGAGTCGATGAGGGAGCGCCCGGTGGCGACGTCGACGTCGGTGACCAGGGAGAGCCACCGCGACGACAACGACGGGGTCAGCAGCGGCACCGGCACCACCAGCATCCGGCGGCCCTGGATGACCGCCACCCGCCGCATCATCGTCAGGTACTCGAGGACCTCGGGTCCCCCGATGTCGAAGCTGCGCCCGGTGGTCTCCGGGACCGCGAGGGTCCCGACGAGGTAGCGGACGACGTCGGCGACCGCGATCGGCTGGGTCCGGGTGCGCACCCAGCGCGGGCACACCATCGCGGGGAGGTGCTCGACGAGCTGGCGGGTCATCTCCCAGGAGATGCCGCCGTGCCCGACGACGATGCCCGCCCGCAGCACGGTGACCGGGACGCCGGCCTCGGCCAGCAGCCCCTCCACCTCGTGACGGCTGCGCAGGTGCGCCGACAGGTCGTCGTCGCGCTCCCCGAGGCCGCCCAGGTAGACGATCCGCCCGACGCCCGCGTCGGCCGCGGCCCGGCCGAAGGCCCGCGCGCCGTCGGCGTCGCGCTGTTCGAAGTCGGCACTGCCGAGGGAGTGCACGAGGTAGAAGGCCGCGTCGCAGCCGTCGAGCGCGGCCCGCAGCGTCTCCGGACCGTGGACGTCGCCGTACACGGCCTCACCCGCGCCGTCGTAGCCCGCGGGGTCGCGCGTCATGGCGACGACGGTGTGTCCGTCCGCCTCGAGGGCCGGGCCCAGCCGGGACCCGACGAAACCGGACGACCCGGCGACGAGCACCCTCATGAGCGGGCCTCGTGATCGCATGCCATGGCCGGACGCTCCTCGCCGAAGTGGTGACGGTTCGAGGGCTGCCGGCCGTCGACGGGCGGCGTCCGGGGGTCCGGTGGGCGCGCTGGTCACCGGGTGCACCCGGAGGACCCCGGCGCAAACCCACCGGGCTTCGCGGTCGCTCAGGCGTCGTCGAACGCCGCCCAGAGGACGTCGGCCGTGGGCATCCCCGCCCGGGCGCCCGCGGCCGTCGTCGCGAGCCCGGCGGCCACCGTGGCGACCGGCAGCGCGTCGGCGACGTCCTCGCCCGCGGCGAGCAGCGTCGCGAGGACCCCGACGAACGTCGCCTTCGCGCCGGCGGTGTCGCGGACCTCGACCGGGTGCGCGGGGAGCCGGCGGACCCGCCCGTCGACGGCCAGCAGCACGCCCTCACCGCCGAGGGTCACGACGACGGGGGCGCCGCTCCACGAGTGCAGCGTCGCGGCGGCCGCGGCGGGGGAGGTGTCGGCCTCGGGGCCGGCCTCCCGGCGCACCAGCTCGCCGAGCTCCTCGGCGTCGGGGGTGAGCACCGCGCCGAGGTCGAGCAGGCCGATCACGGTGGGGACCACGGGGTCGGGGTCGAGGACGCAGCGCATCCCCCGCCCGGCGGCGGTGCCGACCGCCGCCGCGACCGCCGCCGCGGGGATCGTCGTGCCGACGAGGACGGCCGCCGTCGCGGGGAGGGCGGCGAGCGCGGCCCGCACGTGGTCGGCACCGAGGTGGTCGGCCGGGGCCAGGCCGTCGGGTTCGACGAGCAGCACGCCGCCGACGTCCACGCCCTCCGCCGCCAGCGCGGCGACGTCGTCGTCCCCCGCCCCGGCGGCGCCGACCAGGTGGACCTCCGCGCCCGTCCGGGCGGCCGCCACCGCGGCGTCGGCACCCGCCCCGGGCACCGCGCCCACCACGGCGACGAGGGGGGACACCGGCTCGGCGTCGGTCACGGTCGGCTCCTCGGGGAGGGCGGGCGGGGCCGGATCATTGTGCGCCCGGGGGCGTCCGCGGCGTGACCTGTGTCGCTGTCCGGGACGGGTTCGGCCCGGTCAGGAGCGTGATGCCCTCCGCAGGGGGGCCGACACGGCGGGCGGGCGGGCCTAGGGTGCTGCGGGTGAAGGTGCTCCTGCTGGAAAACATCCACCCCGTGGCGGCCGAGGCGTTCCGCCGGGCCGGCCTCGAGGTCGACACCCGATCGGGGTCCCTCGCCGGGTCCGAACTGATCGAGGCGCTCGAGGGGGTGTCGCTGCTCGGGATCCGCTCGAACACGAACATCTCCGCCGAGACCCTCGACGCCGGCAAGGACCTCCTCGCCGTCGGGTGCTTCTGCATCGGGACCAACCAGGTCGACCTCGTCGCGGCCGCCGAGCGCGGCATCGCCGTGTTCAACGCGCCCTTCTCCAACACCCGCAGCGTCGTCGAGCTGGTGCTCGGCGAGATCATCGCGCTGGCCCGCCGGCTCACCGAGAAGACCGGGCGGATGCACGAGGGCATCTGGGACAAGTCGGCCAAGGGCAGCCACGAGATTCGGGGCCGCACGCTCGGCATCGTCGGGTACGGCAACATCGGTACCCAGCTGTCCAACATGGCCGAGGCCGTCGGGCTGCGGGTCATCTTCTACGACACCGCCGACCGCCTGGCCCACGGCAACGCCCGCCGGGTCGGCTCCCTGGCCGAGCTGCTGGCGGAGGCCGACGTCGTGAGCCTGCACGTGGACGGGCGCCCCGGGAACGCGGGCCTGTTCGGCGCCGAGCAGTTCGCCGCCATGAAGGACCGGGCGATCTTCATCAACGCCTCGCGCGGGATGGTCGTCGACTACGACGTGCTGCGCGAGAACGTGCTCTCGGGCCGGATCGCGGGCGCCGCGATCGACGTGTTCCCGGTGGAGCCGAAGGCGCAGGGCGACACGTTCGAGTCCCCGCTGCGCGGGCTCGACAACGTCATCCTCACCCCGCACGTCGGCGGGTCGACCCTCGAGGCGCAGGAGGAGATCGGCCACTTCGTGTCGACCAAGCTCCTGGGCTTCGTCCTCGGTGGCGGGACGGCGCTCTCGGTGAACCTGCCGGAGGTGGCGCCGCCGGTGCCGCCGGGCGCGTACCGCATGGGCTACCTGCACTCGAGCGAGCCGGGCGTCCTGGCCAACCTCAACCGGATGCTGGCCGACGCCGGGGCGAACGTCATCGGGCAGGCCCTGTCCACCCGGGGCGAGCGCGGCTACGTCGTCACCGACACCGACCGGCCGATCCCCGACGGCGTGCTCACCGAGCTGAACCGGGCCCCGCAGACCGTGTGGCTGCGGTTCTGGGAGCCCTCGGTCTGAGTCGGACGGCTCCTGTGCGGTGTCGGGGGCGCAAGATCATCGGGACGAGGAGGATCCGGACGCCCGGCGTCCGGATCCTCGTCGTCGTGGCGATCACGGGCGACGCGCCTAGCGGACGCCCCTAGACGGTCGCGCCCGCCGTCGCCGCGGTCCGCCGGGTGATGCGGGCGGCGAAGACGGCGCCCAGACCGGTCAGCACGGTGATGGCCACCAGGTAGACCGACGCGCCCGCCATCCCCACGGGCGAGGCCAGCAGCAGGGTCGTGATGATCGGGGCGAGCGCGCCGCCGACGATCGAGCCGAACTGGTAGCCCACCGACGCGCCGCTGTAGCGGACCTCCGTCGGGTAGCACTCGGCGGCGAGGGCCCCGGACGGGCCCCACATCGGCGCCGAGGCCCAGCGGGCACCGGCCACCGCGAGGGCGATGAGCACCAGCGACCCGCTGGCCAGCGCGGGGAGGAACAGCGCGGCGACGACCGCCGTGGCCACCGATCCCGCGACGATCGTCCGGCTGTGCCCCCAGCGGTCCGACTTCGCGGAGAACCACAGGATGATCGGGACCTCGAGCACGGCGACCACCAGGACGATCGCGATGAGGGCCGCGCGGGGCAGGCCGAGCGAGCTGGTGCCGTACTGGATGGAGTACGTCGCGGCCATGTAGCCGATGCCGGTGATCCCGGTGAACATGGCGACGCCCGCGAGCACCTGCGGGAAGTGGTGGCGCAGCACCGACGCGATGGGCAGGGCCATCGACCCGGTGCGCTTCACCGCGACGAACTCGGAGCTCTCCTCGATCTGCAGCCGGACGTAGAGCCCGACGACGACGAGCAGCGCGCTGAGCAGGAACGGGATGCGCCAGCCCCAGTCGCCGAAGGCGCCCGAGGGCAGCGCGGCGGCCAGCACGAGGAACAGGGCGTTGGAGGCGACGAGACCGAGCGGGACGCCGAGCTGGGGGAAGCTGCCGTAGAAGCCCCGCTTGTTCTCCGGGGCGTGCTCCACCGAGATGAGCACCGCGCCGCCCCACTCGCCGCCGACCGCGAAGCCCTGCACCAGGCGCAGGACCACGAGCAGGACCGGGGCGAGCGCTCCGATGGTGGCGTAGGTGGGCAGCACGCCGATGAGCGTGGTCGCCACGCCCATCGTCACCAGCGTCGTGACCAGCGTGTTCTTCCGGCCGATGCGGTCGCCGAGGTGGCCGAAGACGACGCCGCCGATGGGCCGGGCGATGAACCCGACGGCGAACGTGGCGAAGGCGGCGAGCGTGCCGGTCAGCGACGAGACGTTGGGGAAGAACTGCGGCGCGAACACCGTCACGGCGGCCAGGCCATAGATGTAGAAGTCGTACCACTCGATGGACGTGCCCACGAGGCTCGCGAGCGCGACCTTGCGGACCTCGCGCGCCGAGGGCGGGGCGGCGTCGGGTGTGGCGGTCATGGGCGGCCTCCTCAGGCGGACGGACGGACGGGTCGGCGCCCGGGGCGGGCCGCGAGGGCGTGCGAGACGCCGCTCGCGCTGGTGCGCACCAGCGGCGCGAGCACCGAGACGGGCGGGGTGCCGCGGTGGGCGACGACGGACAGGGCGGCGACGACCTCGCCGGAGGCGTCGCGGACCGGGGCGGCCACCGAGAGGGCGTCCTCGGTGACCTGGCGGTCGCTGACGGCGTAGCCGCGGGAGCGGACCGCGGAGAGGCACTCCCGGATCCGCGCCGGGTCGGCCAGCGTCCACGGGGTGTGGCGCGGGAAGGGTCCGGTGAGCACCCGTTCGACGACGTCGGCGGGGGCGTACGCGAGCAGCACCAGCCCGACGCCGGTCGCGGTCAGGGCGAAGCGGCCACCGACGCGGGTGAGCACCCGGACGGCGCGGGTGCCGGCGAGGCGCTCGACGTAGACCACCTCCTCGTCCTCCCGCACCGCGAGCTGGACGTTCTCGCGGGTGACCTGGCAGAGGTCCTCGAGGTAGGGCAGGGCGCGTTCGCGCAGGCCGGGGCCCCGCGGGGCGAGTGCGCCGACCTCGAAGAGGCGCAGCCCGATCTGGTAGCGCCCGGCGCCGTCGCGTTCCAGCGCGCCCCACGCCTCCAGGTCGGCGACGAGCCGGTGGGCCGTCGACAGCGGCACCTCGGCCCGCCGGGCCAGCTCGGAGAGCGTCATCGTCGGGCGCTCGTCGGAGAAGGCGGCGAGCAGGCGCAGGGCCCGGGCGACGACCGGGCCGGTGGCGGTGCCGCGGCCGGCCAGGGGGACGGCCAGGGGAGTGGGTGGGTCCGGGTGGGTGACGTCCATGTCAGCTCCGGGTGTGCTCGAGGGCGCGTCGGAGTATGGGCGAGGACGTGTGATCCACCCAACGCCGCTTTCCGCATGCCGGAAGGGCGAATCGGGCTCAGGCGGGCAGGAACCGGACGGGCACGGTGGCGAACCCGCGCAGCCAGTTCGACAGCCGGGGCGTCGACTCCCCGGCGGGCTCGATCCGCGCGACCCGCCGGGCGAGGGTCCCGAGCAGGGCCTCGGCCTCCATCCGCGCGATCACCTGGCCGACGCAGTTGTGCACGCCGGCCCCGAACGCGGTGTGCCCGGCGGCCCGGCGGTGCAGGTCGAACGAGTCGGCCTCCTCCCAGCGCCGCGGGTCGCGGTTGGCCGCCCCGAGCATGAGCAGGATCTTCTGGTCCGGGGCGACGACGGCGTCCCCGACCGCGACCTCCCGGGTGGCCGTCCGGCCGATCACCGGGCTCGGCGTGTGGAACCGCAGGCCCTCCTCGAACGCCGCCCGCGCGAGGCCGGGGTCGGCGTGCAGTGCCGCCCACTGCTCCGGGCGGCGCGCGAGCTCGTGGACCACCGACGCGAACGCGAGGACGGTGGTGTCGATCCCGGCGGAGAGGAACGAGCGCACCAGCAGCCCCGCCTCGTCGGGGGTGATGTCGCCGGAGTCGGCGTAGGCGTGGATCGCCGCGCCGATGCCGTCCGGCGCCAGCGCCTCGCGCCGGACCTGCCACGCGACGTACTCCCGGGCCCCGCCGGCCCGTCGCTCGGCCTCGTCGCGCAGCACGCCGGGCGGGCCCATGGACTGGAAGTTGAGGTCGGCGTAGGGCAGCAGGTGCTCGCGGCCCTCCGGCGCCATGCCGACCGCGTCGGGCAGCACCGTCATCGGGAACCGCTCGGCGACGTCGGCCGCGGCGTCGACCTCGCCCGCGGCCAGGGCGTCGTCCACGATCTGCCCGGCCGCGACGGCGAAGCGCTCGGCCAGCCCGGCAAGCGCACGGGGCTGCAGCACCCGGTTCATCACGCGCCGGGCGCGGGTGTGCTCGGGCGGGTCGGTGTCGAGCAGGAGGCTGGGCGGGCGCCAGGTCCCGCCGCGGCGGATGTCGGCGAGCCCGGTGCCCGCGGCCGAGGACCACGTCGCCGAGTCGCGGAACGCCGCACTCACCTCGTCGTGGCGCCCGGTGGCCCACAGGCCGTGGGCGGGCAGCCACACCAGCGGCGCGGTCTCCCGGATCGCCGCGTCGACCGGCAGCGGGTCGGCGAGCACGTCGAGGGCGAACGGGTCCACGTCGAGCTCCACCACGCGCACATGACACCACCGACGACGCCGCGGGAGACATCGATCTCCCGCATGCCGGAAGCGGTCGTGGCGCTCCACCCGGCCCCGTCCGCACCGTGGGACGACCGCCACCACGAGGAGCCGCCATGACCGCCCCCCTGCGCGCCGCGCCCGAGACCTTCGCCCGCCGCGAGTGGCCCCGCGCCGCCTGGTACGCCGCCGCCTACGACGTCGAGGTGGGCACGCACCTGCTCCCGCGCACCGTCGCCGGCGCCTCGCTGGTCCTGTTCCGCACGCCGTCGGGCGAGGCCCACGCGCTGGAGAACGCGTGCTGGCACCGGCTGCTGCCGCTCTCGGAGGGGAAGCTCCTGGGCGACGAGGTGATGTGCGGCTACCACGGCCTGCGCTACGACGCCGACGGCCGCTGCACGTTCATGCCCTCCCAGAAGACGGTGAACCCCTCGGCCCGCGTGCGCTCCTACCCCGTGGTCGAGCGCCATCGCTTCGTCTGGGTGTGGACCGGCGACCCCGCCGATGCCGACCCGGCCACCGTCCCCGACCTGCACTGGAACGACGACCCGGCGTGGGCCGGCGACGGGCGCCTCATCCACGTCGACTGCAACTACAAGCTCATCGTCGACAACCTCATGGACCTCACGCACGAGACGTTCGTGCACGGCGGCAGCATCGGGCACCGCTCGGTGGCCGAGTCGCCGTTCGAGGTCACCCACGGCAAGGGCACCGTCACCGTCACCCGCTGGATGATCGACGTCGAGGCACCGCCGTTCTGGGCGCGGCAGCTCGAGTGGCGCGGGGCGCCGGCGGGCACCGTCGACCGCTGGCAGATCATCCACTTCACCCCGCCCGGGACGATCGCGATCGACGTCGGCGTGGCCCCCACCGGCACCGGCGCCCCCGAGGGCGACCGGTCGCAGGGCGTCAACGGGTTCGTGCTCAACACGATGACCCCGGAGTCGGCCACCTCCACGCACTACTTCTGGGCCTTCGCCCGCAACTACGCGCTGACCGACCAGCGGATCACGACGCTGCTGCGCGAGGGCGTCAGCGGCGTGTTCGGCGAGGACGAGGAGGTGCTCGCGGCCCAGCAGCGGGCCATCGACGCCCACCCGGAGAAGGACTTCTACAACCTCAACATCGACGGCGGCGCGATGTGGGCCCGCCGCCTGATCGACCTGATGCTGGCCGCGGAGGACGACTCCTACGCTGCGGCCGGCGCCCGCGCCGAGCGGGAGATCGCCGAGCACGACCGGAGCGACCCGGGCGACGGCGCCGAGCGCGAGGTCGCGCGGGCCCGGGCGGAGGCCGAGCGCGCGCGGGCCGGGCGATGAGCACCTCCACCTTCGTCGGGGCGAGGGTCCGCGCGGTGCGGGCCGTGGCCGACGAGGTGCGCCAGGTGGAGCTTGTGCCCGACGACGGGGCCCGCGCCTACCCGCCCGGCAGCCACCTCGACCTCGCGCTGGAGATCGACGGGCTGCCGGTCGTCCGCTCGTACTCGGTGGTCGGGGCCGCGCCCGAGGACGGCGCCTACCGGATCGCGGTGAAGCTCCTGCCCGACAGCCGGGGCGGGTCCCGCCGGGTGCACGGGCTCGCGGCCGGTGACCGCCTCGAGCTGCGCCACCCCACCAGCCACTTCGAGCTCGACCCGCGACGCCCGGGCTACCTGCTGGTGGCCGGCGGCATCGGGATCACGCCGCTGGTGGGGATGGCCGAGGTGCTGGCCC
Source organism: Actinomycetospora atypica (assembly GCF_042653685.1). Taxonomy (NCBI): domain Bacteria; kingdom Bacillati; phylum Actinomycetota; class Actinomycetes; order Pseudonocardiales; family Pseudonocardiaceae; genus Actinomycetospora; species Actinomycetospora atypica. The sequence continues at coordinate 126,955 of NZ_JBHSIV010000010.1, forward strand.
GCCGCGAGGCCCCGGTGCGCCTGGCCTACGCGGGGCGGCGGCGCGCGGCGATGCCGTTCGTCGAGCACCTGCGCGGCCTGCTCGGCGACGACGCCGTGGTCACCGCGGCCGGCGAGGACGGCGAGCGTCTCGACCTCGCCGCCGAGGTCGCTGCCCTGCACCCCGACGGCGAGGTCTACGTCTGCGGGCCGCCGCGCCTGACCGACGCGGTCCGGGCGTGCTGGGCCGAGCAGGGCCGTCCCGCGCGGCGGCTGCGCACCGAGACGTTCGGGACCGGCGGGCGCCACCCCACCGAGCCGTTCGACGTCGAGGTCCGCGACCACGGCCTGACCGTGCACGTCCCGCGCGATCGCACGCTGCTCGCCGCGCTGCACGACGCCGGCGTGGAGATGGTGTGGGACTGCCTGCGCGGCGAGTGCGGGCTCTGCACGGTGAGCGTGCTCGGGGGCGACACCGTCGTCGACCACCGGGACGTCTTCCTCGACGCCGACGAGCAGCAGGAGTCGGCCCGCCTGTGCGCCTGCGTGTCCCGCGCCGTGGGCGGACGCCTCGTCGTCGACACCGGCTACCGGGCCTAGACCGACGCCCCTGGACCGACGCCCCTACACCGACTCCGAGGCCCGCAGGCGCTCCAGCTCCGCGATCAGCGTGGCCGCGTCGTGCGGGCCCTCGAGCCGGCGCGGGGGCTGCCCGGCCACGCCGAGGTAGAAGGTCGGCGTGCCGGGCAGCTCGCTGGTGCGGGCGTCGATCTCGTCGTCGACCACCCGGTTCGCCTCGTCCCCGTCGCGCAGGTCCTCCTCCAGCCGGTCGGCGTCGAGCCCGAGCGCCTCGGCGTGGCGGCGCAGCGAGTCGACGTCCAGCTCGTCGGCGTGGGCGAACAGCCGGTCGTGGGCGTCCCAGAACCGGCCCTGCCCGGCGGCCGCCTCGGCGAACTCGGCCGCCTGCCGGGCGTCGGGGTGGTAGTCGTCGAGCGGGAAGTGGCGGAACACGTAGCGCAGCTGGTCGCCGAAGTGCTCGCGGACCTGCCGGATGCCGCCGGTCGCCTTGCCGCAGAAGGGGCACTCGAAGTCGGCGTACTCGACGATCGTCAGCGGCGCGTCGACCGGCCCGCGGATGTGGTCGCGGCGCGGGTCGACCGGACGCAGCAGGTCGCGCGAGGGCCCCTCGGGCTGCGGCGAGAGCCGCGCCCCCACCCGGAAGACGACCGCGCCGAACACCAGCGCGAGCGCGGAGGCCACGAGCACCCCGACCCGGGCCTCGTCGGCGAGGGCGGGGGAGCCGGCCAGCGCGAGGTCGACGATGAACAGCGAGATGGTGAACCCGATCCCCGAGAGCGCGGCGCCGCCGGCCACCTGCGGCATCGTCAGGCCGGGCGCGAGGCCGCCGGGGCGCAGCCGGACCGCGATCGCGGTCGCCCCCGTGATGCCCACGAACTTCCCGACGACGAGGCCGAGCACGATCCCCCAGGTCAGCGGCGACCTCGCCGCGGCCGCGAGGGTGGGGCCGTCGAGGGCGACGCCGGCGTTGGCGAGGGCGAACAGCGGCACGATGATGAACGCGGTGTAGGGCTGGTAGAGCCGCATCAGGCGCTCGTTGACGCTGACGGCCCGGTCGAGCCCCAGCCGGGCCTCCCGCGCGTACTCCGGGTTGGGCGACTGCCGGAACCGCCGGGTCAGCTCCGCCGCCTGCTCCACCTCGCGGCGCTTCGGCGGGTAGACGGGCAGGAGCAGGGCGATCAGCACCCCGGCGAGCGTCGCGTGCACCCCCGACTCGTGCAGCGCCACCCACGTCACGAGCGAGACCACGAGGTACGCGCCGCCACGCCAGACCTGCAGGCGGCGCAGCTGCCAGACCATGGCGAGGCCCACGATCGCGACGACGAGCGGGATCGGGTGCAGCTCGTCGGTGTAGACGAGCGCGATGATCGCGAGCGCCCCGACGTCGTCGGCGACGGCGAGGGTCAGCAGGAAGATCCGCAGCCGCTCCGCGCGGCCCGGGCCGATCACCGCGAGGGCGCCGAGCAGGAAGGCGGTGTCGGTGGAGATCACCACGCCCCACGCCGCGGCCTCCTCGCCGCTGGGGTTGAGCAGCAGGAACAGCACCGCGGGGATCGCCAGCCCGGCGATCGCGGCGGCGAGCGGGACCGCGGCCTGCGACCGGTCGCGGAGCTCGCCGATCGCCAGCTCGCGCTTGACCTCGAGGCCGATGACGAAGAAGAACAGCGCCATCAGGCCGTCGTTGACCCAGTGCTGCAGGTCGAGGTCGATCCCCGTCCCGCCGATCGTGATCGCGATGCGGCCGTGCCAGAACGCGTCGTACGTCCAGCCCCACGGCGAGTTCGCCCAGCCCAGGGCCAGCAGCGTGGCGACGAGCAGGAACGCGGCGGCGAGCGACTCGGAGGAGTCGCCGCGGCGGGCCTCGGCGATCCGCTCGAGCACCCCCTGCATCCGGGGCCTGCGCTCCGTGGTGTCGACCATGACGAGCAGGATTCCGGACGATCCGGGCACCGCGCCAGCACCCCGGGACGTGACGGTCGTCGGAGTCGGGACGCTCGTCCGCCCCTACCGCAGGGACGGGAGCGCGTGGGCGGAGACGTCGTTGAAGGCGCGCAGGCGCGGCGCCGACCCCGACGTGTCGATGCGGCACACGGCGGCGTCCTCCACCCACATCCGCCACGCCACCTCGTCGCCGACCCCGAGCGCCCACGCGATCGCGGCCTTGATGGGGGAGACGTGGCTGACCACGACGACGTCGGCGTCCGCGGCGAGGTCGGCGAGGTCGTGGCAGGCCGAGCGCACCCGGGCGCCGACCTCGGCCACCGACTCGCCGCCCGCGGGGACGTGCGTCGGGTCGTCGCGCCAGGCCCGCCACCCGTCGGCGTCCAGCGCGGAGGCGGGGCGGCCGTCGAGGTCGCCGTAGTCCATCTCGATCCAGCGCTCGTCGATCTCGATCTCCGCACCGACGGCGCGGGCGGTCTCCACCGCGCGGGTCAGCGGACTGGACACCAGCCTCGTCGGGCGGGGGAGGGCCCGGGCGAGCGCCTCCGCCTGGTCACGGCCCGCCCCGCACAGCGGCGGGTCGGCGCGGCCGAGCAGCAGGCCGTGGCGGTTGGCCTCGGTCTGTCCGTGGCGCACGAGGATGAGCATCGGCGGTCAGGCTAGCGAGGGACGGGGTGCCCGGACCCCGGTCCCGGTCGGGTTCGCCGGGGTGGCCGCGGGCTGCTCGACCGACCGGCCGAACACGAGGACGACCGTTCCGGGCAGGCAGGAGACGAACGCGAGCACCCCGTAGGTGACCGCGGTGGCCAGTCCGGCCGGCGCGCCGAGGCCCGCCGCCGCGAACGCCACGGCGCTCGTCGCCTCGCGCGGGCCCCAGCCGCCCACGTTCACCGGCAGCCCCATCGCGAGCAGGGCGAGCGCCAGCAGGGGCAGCAGCACCCCGAGGGGGGCGACGGGCCCCGCCGCGACGACGAGCAGGGTGAGGTGGCCCGCGGTCGCGAGCACCGACAGCCCGACGACGGCCGGTCCGCCCCGGCCGCCGAGCCCCGCGCGGGCGTCGGCTCGCAGGGCCGACAGCGCCGTCCGGACGCGGGGCACCGGCGCGAGCCCGAGGGCCACCGCGGCGACCACCGCGACCGCCCACAGCGCGGTCCTCGGGTCGAGCAGCTCCCGGGCGGGCCCGGGCGAGGCCAGGAGGATCGCGGCGCAGACCAGCACCACGACGACCTGCCCGGCCACCCGCTCGATCACCACCGCCCGCACGCCGCGGGCCACGTCGCCGGAGCGCCGCCCGTGGTCGTAGGCGCGGTGCACGTCGCCGAGCACCCCCGCGGGCAGCACGGAGTTGAGGAACTGGGCGCGGTAGCAGTCGGCGAGCGCCCCGCGGAACCCGAGCCGCAGACCGACCCCCCGCGCGACGACCACCCACCGGGCCGCCGCCGCGGCCGTCGTCAGGAACCCGATCCCGAGCGCCGCGGCCACCGCCCCGCCCGACACCGCCCGCAGCCCGTCGGCCACCGCACCCGTGCCCACGTGCACGACGACCGCCACGACGATCCCCGCGCCCAGCGCCAGCTTCAGCAGCCTCACCGGGGCACCGCCAGGAGATCCGCGTGCCCGACGACCGCCGAGAACGGCGTGGCCAGCCGGCGCGCGAGGTGGGCGTCGGCGTCGAGGGAGGGGTCCTGCTCGGCGGCCGCGTCGAGCCGGCCGCGCAGCCACTCCTCGGCCAGCGCGCCCGGCCCGAGGCGCCAGGGGGACGGCCGGCGGTGCACCACGTAGCCCGCGCGCTCGAAGGCGGCGGCCGCGACGTCGGGGGCGTCGGGGCCGAGGAGGCCGTCGCGGCGCTGGTGGGCGTCGAAGGCCGTGGCGATCCCGGCATCGTCGGGCAGGGCGGGGTCGAGGGCGACCTCGCCGGTGACCGAGAGCGTCAGGAGCACCGCGCACCCGGCCGCGCCGCACACCGCGGCGAGCGCGTGCACCTCGGGGGCGGTGAGGAGGTCGAGCAGGGCCGAGCAGACGACGAGGTCGGCGCCGGCGAGGTCGGTGCCGAGGGCGTCACCGACGACCGCCGTGGCCGGGACGGGCAGCGACGCGGCGGCCCGGCGGGCGAGGCCGCCGTCGCGGTCGTGGACGAACCAGCGCTGGCGCTGCGGCAGCCGCGGCGCGAGCCAGCGGCCCATCGAGCCGGTGCCGCAGCCGAGGTCGCGGACCACGATCTTCCGATCTCCCAGCCACCTGGACGCCCGCTCCGCGAGCTCGATCGAGCGGGCCGCGTGGTCGGCCGGTTCGCGCAGCGCGAGCCAGTCGGGGGTGCACACCGGGGAGCCGGGTTCGCTCAGCCGGGCTCGAGGGCCCGGGCGAGCCGGTGCGAGGTCGTGGTCCACGAGGGCAGCGTGCCCCGGGCCGCCCACGCTGAGATCCTCCACCCGGAACGCAGCACCGGGTCCTCCAGCCAGCGGCGGAGCACTCCCGCGAGCGCACCAACGTTCTCAGCAGGTACCCAGGTGGCGGGCCCGGCCTCCCGGACCCCGCCCACGTCGGCGGCCACCACCGGGATGCCCCGCGCCCGCGCCTCGCTCACCACCATCCCGAACGTCTCCGCACGCGAGGGCAGCACGAGCAGGTCGGTCGCGGCCCACTCCGCCTCCAGGGCCGCGCCGGTCCGCGGGCCCGTGATCGCGAAGCGGCCGGCCAGCCCGTGCGCGGCGATCTGCGTGCGCACCCCGACGACGAACCCCGGGTCCCTCGTGAGCGGCCCCACCAGCCGGGCGGTCCACGGCCGGTCGCGGTTCCCGGCGAGCGCGGCGACGAGGAGGTCCTGGCCCTTGGTCGGGGTGAGCGCCCCCAGGCACAGCAGGCGCGGCGGGACCCCCGTGACCGTCGAACCCGGCGCGATCGGCGCCGGGTCGACGCCGGGGGAGGCGACGTGGATCCGGGCGGGGTCGACGCCGTACCCGGTGGTCAGTCGCTCCGCGGTCCAGCGGCTCGTCGTCACGATCGCCGCCGCGTGCGCGAGGGCGGCGGTCTCGAGGTCCCGGAGTTCCCGACGACGGCCCTCGGCGAGACCGAGTTCGTCGGCCAGGGGCAGGTGGACGAGCACGACGAGCCGGAGCCGGGTCGCGTGCGGCGCGAGGATCGTCGGGAAGCGGGAGGCGACGAGCCCGTCCAGCAGCACCGCGGCCTCGTCGGGAAGGCCCTCGAGGACGCGGGCGAGCGCGGCCGGGTCCCCGACCGGGACGCGGTGGACGGTGGCGGCGAGGAGGGCGAGGACCCGTCGGTCGTAGACGTTGCCGCCGCTGGGGACGTCGTCGAGGTCGTCGGGCACCACGGCATGTGGGCGGAGCCCTCGTGAGCACTTTGCGGGGCTATAACCCCCTGAAGTGCTCACGAGGGCTCGGCCCACATCAGCGCTCGGAACGGGACCAGGACCACGACGAGGAACACGAAGGCGATGGTCATGAGAGACACGGGCCGGGCCTCCGGGGATCGGGTTGCTCCCGTCGATGGTGCCCGGCGACGCGACGGTCGCACCCTCGCGGACGGGACGATCCCGACCTCATCGCTCCCGGCCAGGAACTCTCGGTGCGCTAGGAGGGCGCTGGAACCGAGTCGTCGTGACCCGGTTCGGCGACGGGCCGTCCGCCCGACGCACGGCCGGGGCGGGCTTCCATGATCAGCAGCCCCTCACGTGGCTCACCTGCCCCCTCCGAGGCACGTGAGGGTCCGTTGATCACGACGCCGACGGCCGCACCACGGTGAGCGAGAACCGCCCGCCGTCCGCGGCGGCGTGGGCGACGGCGTCGTTGACCTGCTCGAGGGGGAACCCGGTGACGGCCCACTGCGACAGGTCGAGCAGCCCCGCGTGGACGAGCTCGACGAGGCGGCGGGCTTCGTCGGGGAGGTACATCCACTGCCCGCGGACGGTCACGCTGTTGCGCATGATCCAGGGGTAGGGCAGGGCGAGGTCGTCCCCGCCGAGCATCCCGACCCCGCCCATGAGCACCACCCGCCCGTACTCGCGCACCGTCATCGCGGCCGCGCGGGCCACCGTGGCCGGGGCCTCGGGCGGGAGGAGGTCGAGGACGAGGTCGACCGGCCCCGGGGCGGCGGCCTGCATCGCGGCCCGGTCGACGTCCTCCTCGCCGGTCAGGACGACGGGCCGCACCCGGTCGCCGAAGCGGCGCACGAGGTCGTCGAGCACGGCCGTGTTCCGGCCCGGGCAGACGACGGTGCGGGCCCCCATGGCGAGCGCGACGGCCACGGCCCCGCTGCCGTAGTTGCCGGTCGCGCCGCTGACCAGCACGGTCTCGCCGGGCTGCAGGGCGCCGGCGCGCAGGCCGCCGTAGGGGACGAGACACACGACGAGGGCGCACCAGAGGTCCAGCTCGTCGTCGGCGAGGAGCCCGAGCGGGATCGCGTTCTCCGTCGGCGCCCGGAGCTGCTCGGCGAAGGACCCGTCGCCCCAGCGCCGCTGCAGGGCCAGCCCGCCGGGGCCGCGACCGCTCCAGCCCTGCAGCGTGATGTCGGGGGTCGGCCCGCCGTCGCGGGACCGGATGGTCGGGTCGACGAGGACGGCGTCCCCGACGGCGAGGTGGGTCGCGTCCGGCCCGGTCGCGCGGACCCGGCCGACGGCGCCGAGTCCGGGCACCACGGGGAGGGTCAGGGCGTAGCGGCGCTCGCCCGAGAACACCTCGTCGGCGTAGGGGAGCACCCCCGTGGCGACGACGTCGACGAGCACCTCGCCGAGCCCGAGCTCCGGGGCGGCGCGGTCGAGGAGGGTCAGGGGGGCGCCGAAGCGCTCGAGGACGGCAGCTCTCATGGACCCGACGCTAGGAGCCGGCGCGCCATTCCACGAACGACGATCGGGAAGCCCCCCTATGCTCAGCGCGCATGGAGCTCACCCTCGTCGGGCTGCGCGTGCTGCGGGAGACGGCCGAGCGCGGGACCTTCACCGCCGGGGCGCAGGCGCTGGGCTACACGCAGTCCGCGGTGTCCCGGCAGGTGGCGGCCCTCGAGCGTGCGGTGGGGACTCCGGTGTTCGAGCGGCGGCCCGACGGCCTGCGCCTCACCCGCGCGGGCCGGGTGCTGCTGCGGCGCGCCCGGACGGCGCTCGACGAGCTCGACCTCGCCGCCCGGGAGATCGACGACCGGCAGGGGTCGCGGCGGGCGCGGATCGGGGTGGTCCCGAGCGCCGGGATCGCCCTGCTGCCGCGGGTCCTCGCCGTCCTGGCCCGGACGACGCCGGAGCTGGAGGTGTCGAGCCGCGTCGCGACGACGCCCGCGCTCGTGCGCGCGGTCCGGGCCGGGACGCTCGACCTGGCCGTGGTCACGTCCCGACCGCCCCACCGCCCGCTCGACCCGGAGAGCCCGGCGCTGGTCGTCGAGACCCTGGGCGAGTCGGGGCTCCTCGTGGCGGTGGCCCTCGACGGACCCCTCGGGGAGCGGAACGCGCTCACCGTCGACGACCTCGCGGGCCACCCCTGGATCGCGACGCCGTCGCGCAGCGACGAGCCGCAGCTGGGCGTGTGGCCGAGCCTCCCGGGCCGTCCGCGGGTGCTGCACACGGCGGCCGACTGGGCGACGAAGCTCGCCCTCGTCGCCGCCGGCGCGGGCCTGACGACCGTGACCCCGCTGATCGTGCCCGCGCTGCCGGCGGGGGTCCGGGCGCTGCCGGTGCTCGACGGGCCCGCGGAGGTCCGGCGCTCGGTCGCCGTCCGCCTCCCCGACGCCGACCTCCATCCCGGGCTCGTCGAGGCGTTCGTCGAGGTCCTCGACGATCCCGCCAGCGCGACGGGGCCGTAGGCCACACGCCGGACCGCCCGAGTGAAAGGACGCGGTGTTCGACCGGGTGCCGGGTGCGCTCAGGAGCAGGTGTCGCAATTCCGGCTGAATCCGCCGATCGTGCGAATCGTCGTCGTTCCCGGAGTCGTTGGGCGGCCGCCGGGTCGGGGTGCAGTGCCCCGTCCGGCGGACCCGCAGCTCCCCGCACCCCGGAGGCATTTCGTGATCGTTCTCGGCATCATCCTGATCCTGGTGGGCTACCTGCTCCCCGTTCCCTCGATCATCGTCACCATCGGCTGGATCCTCCTGGTCGTCGGCCTGATCCTGACGATCCTCGGCGCCGTCGGCCGCGGGGTCGGCGGGCGCAAGACGTACTTCTAGGCCTTCCTCGCCGGCACCTCGGAGCGTCCGGGGTGCCGGCGCGGCGTCACTCGCCGCGCTCGACGTCCTCGACCGTGATGTGCAGGGGCCGGCCGGCGAGGAGACCGCCCAGCGTGGCCCGCAGCCGGTCCCCGGTCCCGGTCACCGAGTGCGGGATCGCGAGGACGATGTCGATCTCCACGCGGTCGTCGAACACGCGCAGCGCGCAGCGGGACGTCGGCAGGCCGCTCCCGTGGTGGTCGGCCAGGCGCGCCACGCCGGGCACGTCGAGGGCGAGCAGGCGGAGCGCGGACACGTCGATGGTCACAGCGGCTCACCTCCGTGAGGTGGCGGCCGGTCGTCGTACTGCGGTCGGGCAGGGTCGGAGGCTCTGCCCGCACGCGGGCCGGCCGGATCGGATGTCGTCGGTCGTGGGACGTCGGCGGGCCGCGGACCCTCACGGGCCGCCCCGTGTGAGAGCGCCCACCGGAACGACTGGAAGTAATTGAATAGGGCACTATCTAGTTGGTCGCGACCGGCGACCTGGGCGGGGGCTCACGCGAAGCACGAAGGAGTGCCGTGGCCTGGGTGGCAGCATCGACGCTGGACGCCGGGGGGTCCCCCGGCGGAGCGCGCCGGGAGTCCCGGGACGACGACCGGCCGGGCCGGCCGTCGTCGGGCGTCCCCGCGACCGACCCCGAGGTCGACCGGTGGCTCGCGGCGCGGGTGGTGGCCGGGGACGTGGACGCCTACGCGGAACTGCTCCGCCGCCACCGCGACCGCATCTACCGGATCGCCCTGCGCGTGCTCGGCAACGCCGCGGACGCGGACGACGTCGCCCAGGAGGTCGCCATCCAGCTGTGGACGGCGCTCTCGAGCTTCGGCGGGCGGGCGGCGTTCACCACCTGGCTCTACCGGGTGGTGGTCAACCGCTGCCTGAACCACCGTCGGGGGACGCGGCCCGAGGAGGCCCTGACCGAGGCGCACCACCCGGTGGACCCCGGCCCGGAGCGGCGCGTGCTGGCGGGCCAGGAGCTCGAGGCGGGGATGGCGGCGCTGTCCGGCCTGCCCGAGGAGCAGAGGATGGTGGTGGTCCTCGTGCAGCTGGAGGGGTTGTCCTACGCCGAGGCGGCCGGGGCGCTGAACACCTCGGAGGCGACGGTGCGGGGGCGGCTCGCCCGCGCCCGGGCGCAGCTCGTGAAGCAGATGAGGAGCTGGGAATGAGCGACCGGCAGGGATCGGCGGTGGACCTCCTCGACACCGAGGCCTCGCTGCGCTGCGGGCGCGACCCGCAACAGCTGCTCGAGCAGGTCGTCGACCGGGGGAGCGCGGCGGCCGACGGGCACCAGGCGTCGTGCCCGCACTGCCTCGCCGCCCTCGCGGAGTTCGACCGGCTCTGGAACCCGATGCGCGCGGTCGCGGCGCAGCGCCCGGGCGCGCCCCCCGGCCTGCTCGACGCGGTGCTGTCGAGCATCCGCGGGGTCAGCGAGGACACCGAGTTCGGGCGCGTGGAGAACGGGTTCGGCCACACCCGCATCTCCGGACGCGTGGTCGCGGCCATCGCCCGCCACCACGCCGCACAGGTCCCCGGCGTGCGGGTCGCGCTCGGCAAGCTCGCCGCGGCGGGCCGCCGCGACCTCGACCGCGCGGAGGACTTCCCCGAGTCGTCGATCCACGCCGCCCGGGTCGACGACATGCCGCGCCGGCCGCAGGTCAGCGTCGGGGTGGCGGGGGCCTCGACCGCCGTCGAGGTGGTGCTCGCCGCCGACTACGGCGTCGACCTCGCCCTGCTCGGCGAGCGGGTCCGGGCGGCGGTCAGCGCGGGGATCCGCACCGACACCGGGCTGGAGCCGGTCGCGGTCAGCGTGGTCGTCGACGACGTCCTGCCGCCCGCGGGCCTCAGCTGACGCTGCGCTCGTACCCCGCCCGCGCGACGTGGGACTCGTGCAGCTCCACGGCGATCGTCGCGATCTGCCGGGCGCCCTCGCCGAGGTCGCCCGCGTGGATGCGGGCGGCCAGGCGGTCGGCGATCGTGCGGGCGAGGAACTCCGTGGTGGTGTTGACCCCGGCGAACTCCGGGACCTCGTCGAGGTTGCGGTAGCGCAGGTCGGCGAGGACCTCGCCGAGCGCGGTGGTCGCCAGACCGATGTCCACGACGATGTTGTCCGCATCGAGGTCGGGGCGCCGGAAGGTGGCGTCGACGACGAAGGTCGCGCCGTGCAGCGCCTGCGCCGGACCGAACACCTCGCCGCGGAAGCTGTGGGCCACCATCACGTGGTCGCGCACCGTCACCGAGAACACCATCAACCTCCGTAGTCGACGCGCACCGCGAGCCCCGGTGCGCCGTGGTCGAGCCGGGCCATCGTCGTGGGCAGGTCCTCGAACGCGACCGTCTCCGTGACCAGCGCCTCGAAGCGGTCGTCGGCGAGCAGGCGCAGCGCGAGCGCCATCCGGTCGGCGAACGTCCACCGGGCCTGCCGCGCGGGCGACACCCGCCCGACCTGGCTCGCGCGCACCGCCAGCCGCCCGGGGTGGAAGCCCTCGCCCAGGGGCACCGTCACCGGGCGGTCGCCGTACCAGGACAGCTCGATCACCTCGCCCTCGGTGCCGAGCAGCTCGAGCGAGCGGGTGAGGCCGGCCGAGGTCGCGCTGGCGTGGAAGACGAGGTCGCAGTCGCCGAGGGCCTCGTCGGGACCGGCGAACCCGACCCCCAGCGCGCGGGCGACGTCGGTGCGGTCGACGACGTCCACCAGCTGCACCCGCGTCCCGGGCACGCCCGCGAGCAGCGCCGCGACCGCGCAGCCCACCATCCCGCCGCCGACGACGGCGATGCGGTCGCCGACCCGCGGCGCCCCGTCCCACAGGGCGTTCACCGCCGTCTCCACGGTGCCGGCGAGGACCGCCCGGCCCGGCGGCACGTCGTCGGGCACCACCGACACGGCCGCCGCCGGCACCACGAACCGCGTCTGGTGCGGGTGCAGGCAGAACACGGCCTTCCCGACGAGGCCCTCGGGCCCGCTCTCGACGACGCCGACGGCCAGGTAGCCGTACGTGACGGGCCCCGGGAAGTCGCCGACCTGGAACGGCGCCCGCATCACCGCGGCCTGGCTCTCCGGGACGCGCCCGCGATACACGAGCAGCTCGGTGCCGCGGCTGATCGCCGTTTGCGTGGTCCGCACGACGACGTCCGTGGGTCCCGGCTCGGGCAGCTCGACCGGCACGACGGCGGACTCCCCAGGACGGAGGACCTGGAACGCGCGGGCGGAGTACAGGGTTCCTCCATCACGATCGGGTCACGGCGCCGGGGAGGATCGGGGTCCATGGCCGCTCCCACGACCACTCCCGCGCCGCCCCGCGCCCCGGGGACCGGGACCCTAGCCGGGCCCCGCCTCGGCCGGCAGCTGGGCGCCGCGGGCGTCGTCGGGGTCGGGGTGCTCGTCGCGCTCTCGGGATCGGGTGGGGTGGGCGGCGTCGGCTGGCTCGGCGGCCTGCTCACCCTCGCGGTGGCCGGGGGACTGCTCGCGCGCTCGGGCGCCGCGACCCTCGGGCCCGCCGGCAGCGTCACCCTGGCTCGGACCGTGCTGGTCGCGGGGGTCGCGGGACTGGTCGTCACGCAGCTCGCCGGTGCCCCCGTGGCGACCCCGGCGCTCGTCGGGCTGACGGTGGTCGCCCTGGCGCTCGACGCGGTCGACGGGTGGGTGGCCCGGCGGACGCGGACCGCGACCGAGCTCGGGGCGCGGTTCGACATGGAGGTCGACGCCTACCTCCTGCTCCTGCTCTCGGTACACGTCGCGGCGGCCCTCGGCCCGTGGGTGCTGCTGGTGGGCGCGATGCGCTACCTGTTCGTCGCCGCGGGATGGGTGTGGCCGTGGCTGCAGGGGTCGCTGCCGGTCCGGCGCTCGGCGAAGGTCGTGGCGGCGCTGCAGGGGGTCGCGCTGGTGGTCGCGAGCGCCGGGGTGCTGCCCCGGGTGGTCGACCTCGTGCTCGTCGCGGCCGCGCTGGCGGCGCTCCTGTGGTCGTTCGGGTGCTCGGTGACCTGGCTCGCGCGGCTCCGCACGACGATGCCCGCGCCGATCCCCGCGCCGCGCCGGTCGCCGGAGCGGCGGCGGGGCCTCGTCGGGATCGCCCTGACGGCCACGGCGGCCCTCCTGCTGACCGCCGCGCTCGTGGCCCCGCGCGACCCGACCGCGCTGGAGCCCTCGGCGTACCTGCGGGTGCCGCTCGAGGGCGTCGCGGGGCTCGCCCTGCTGCTGCTCCTGCCCGGGCGGGCCCGACGACCGCTCGCCCTCGTCGCCGGGGCGCTCGTCGGGGTGTCCGCGGTGCTGACGGCCTTCGACGTCGGGTTCGTCTCGGTCCTCGCCCGCCCCTTCGACCCGGTGCTCGACGGCCCCCTGCTCGGCGACGGGCTGGGTTTCGTGGCCACCACCTACGGCGGCGCCGCGCAGGTCGGCGCCGTGGTCGCGGCGGTGCTCGTGGGGGTCCTGCTCGTCGGGGGTGCGGCGCTGGCGGCCCGGCGGGTGGTCGTGGTCGCCGCCGCGAACCACCGCGCGGCGCTGCGGAGCTGCGCGGTGCTCGGGGCGGTGTGGCTGGTGGGGGCGGTCGGCGGGCTCACCGTCGCGCCCGGGGTCCCGCTCGCGAGTGCGACGACGGCCGCGGGGACCCTCGAGCGGGCCGACCGCCTGCAGGTGGCCCTGCGCGACGCCGACGCGTTCGCCGCGGCCTCGGCCGACGACGCGTGGGCCGGACGTCCCGACCTCCTCGGTGCCCTGCGGGGCAAGGACGTGGTGGTCGCGATCGTGGAGAGCTACGGCCGCGCCGCCGTCACCGACCCCGGCCTCGCGGCCACCGTCGGCCCCGCCCTGGACGCGGGCCAGGCCCGGCTCGCGGGCGCCGGCTACGGGGCGCGGAGCGGGTTCCTGACGTCGAGCGTGGTCGGGTCGGGCAGCTGGCTCGCCCACGCCACGCTGCTCTCGGGGCTGCGGGTGGACAACCAGCAGCGCTACCGCAGCCTGACCTCGTCCGACCGGTTCACCCTGTCCGCGGCCTTCGCGCGGTCGGGCTGGGAGACAGTGGCCGTGCAGCCCGGGACCACCCGGGCCTGGCCGGAGGGCCGCTTCTACGGCTACGACCGGGCCTACGACGTGCACGCCCTCGGGTACCGCGGCCCGTCGTTCGGCTGGGCGTCGATGCCCGACCAGGTGGTGCTCGACCGCCTCGACCGGCTCGAGCTCTCCCGGCCCGACCGGGGGCCGGTCATGGCCGAGGTCGACCTCGTCTCCAGCCACGCACCCTGGACCCCGCGGCCGCGGATGGTCGACTGGGACGCCCTCGGCGACGGCTCGGTGTTCGACGGACAGGTTCCCGACGACCGCGCGGCGACCGACGCCGCCACCCGCTCCCCGGAAGAGGTGCGCGCCGACTATGCCGGGTCGGTCGCCTACACCCTCGACGCCCTGACCTCGTGGGTGCAGCGCTCCGCGGATCCGGACCTGGTGCTCGTCGTGGTGGGGGACCACCAGCCGGCGCCGCTGGTCACCGGACCCGGAGCCGGGCGCGACGTCCCGGTCTCGGTGGTGAGCCGCGACCCGGCGGTGCTCGACCGGGTCCGCGACTGGGGCACGCCCGGCCTGCGACCGGCCCCCGACGCCCCCACACAGCCGATGGAGTCCTTCCGCGACCGCTTCCTCGCGGCGTTCCAAGGCTTGTGACCGCGGTCACAGCAGACCCGGATAACGTCCGACCGGGCCGGGACGACATCGTGGGTGAACCCGGTGCCGTCAGACCCCCGACCTGACGGCCCGGGTTCTTCCACGTCCGGGCCCGACGGCGCACCGACGTGCGGGGGCCCCGCATCCGGCCGTCCCCCGACGGCGGCCGGACCCGGCGCCCCACCTACTCAGCGTAACGCGTCCGGGTGACGGCCCGTCCGCTCTCGGGCACAGCCCGACATCGACGACGTACCCCGTACCGGGGCAGGCTCACCCCCGTGCACGTGCTGATCTCGCCGGACAAGTTCAAGGGCTCCCTAAGCGCCGCCGACGTCGCCGCGGCCATCGCCCGCGCCGTCACCGCCCACGGGCACACCGCCGACCTCTGCCCCGTCGCGGACGGGGGCGACGGCACGGTGGACGTCGCGGTCGCCGCCGGGTTCACCCGCCACGCGGTCACCGCCTCCGGCCCCACCGGCGAGCCCGTGTCCAGCTCCTTCGCCCGCTCCGGCGACGACGCCGTGGTGGAGCTCGCCGACGTCTGCGGCCTGGTCCGGCTGCCCGGCGGGGTGCTGCGCCCCACCGAGGCCACCACCGTCGGGCTCGGCGAGGTGGTCGCCGCGGCCCTGGCCGACGGCGCCCGCCGCGTGGTGCTCGGGCTCGGCGGCAGCGCCTCCACCGACGGCGGCGCCGGGCTCGCCCAGGCCCTCGGCGCCCGCCTGCTCGACGCGTCCGGCTCCGAGCTGCCCCGCGGGCTCGGCGGGGGGCGGCTCACCGAGGTCGTCGCCGTGGAGCCGCCGGTGCTGCCCCCGGGCACGACGATCGAGGTGGCCTGCGACGTCGACAACCCGCTGCTCGGCCCGCACGGAGCGGCGGCGGTCTACGGGCCGCAGAAGGGCGCCGACACCGCCGAGCTGGTGGAGACCCTCGACGCCGCCCTGGCGTCCTGGGCCCGCGTGGTCGACCCGGGCGGGGTCGCCGACGAGCCCGGGGCCGGCGCCGCCGGCGGAGCGGGCTTCGGGCTCATGGCCCTGCTCGGGGCCCGCCTGCGCCCCGGCTTCGACCTGGTCGCCGAGCTGCTCGGGTTCGACGAGCGCCTCGCGCGGGCCGATCTCGTCATCACCGGGGAGGGGCGCCTCGACGCCCAGACGCTGCGGGGCAAGGGCCCGGCCGGGGTCGCGACGCGGGCCCGGGCCGCCGGGATCCCGGTCGTCGCGGTGGCCGGGCGCGTCGACCTGGACGCCGACGAGCTGGCCGGCGCGGGCATCGTCGGGACCGCGGCGCTGCTCGACCTCGAGCCCGACCTCGGCCGCGCGCAGGCGCACGCGGCCGAGCTCGTCACCCGGTGCGTCGAGCAGCTGCTGGCCGGTCAGGCCTTGGGCACGACCCGGTAGATCGCGCCGGCCTGGTCGTCGGAGACGTAGAGCGCGCCGTCGGGGCCGGTCACGGCGCCCACCGGACGTCCCCACCGCGACCCGTCGGGCGCCTGGAAACCGCCGAGGATCGTCTGCTGGTCGCCCATGCGACCGCCCGACCACGGGAAGAACGACACCTCGGGCGCCCGCGGCGACGTGCGGTTCCACGACCCGTGCACGCCGACCACGGCGCCGGCGCCGAGCCCGGGCAGCGAGGTGAAGCTGAGGCCGAGCGGCGCCGAGTGCGCCCCGAACGTCTGCTCGAGGGGGGCGAGGGTGCCGCAGTCGAGCCTCGAGCCGTCGGGGTTGGTCTCGGCGTCGCGGACGAACGGGAGGTCGCCCTGGCGCAGCGGGCTGCCGGGGACGCCCGGCTGCTCGTCGGGCTGGGGGTTGCAGTACGGCCAGCCGAGGTCGCGGCCCGGGCTCAGGGCGGCGAGCTCCTCCGGCGGGTGGTCGTTGACGTAGCCCGGGATGACCTGCCCGAACGCGTCGCCGTCCCCACCGTAGGGCTGGTGGAACGGGTAGGGGATGTTGTCGCGGTTGTTCACCGCGGTCCAGACCCGGCCGTCGGGGGCGACGGCGAGCCCGGTGCCGTTGCGGACGCCGCGGGCGAACACCTCGGGGGTGCTCGAGCCCGGCGGGACGCGCAGGATCGCGGCCCGCTGCGGGGTGGCGTCGCGGTCCTGGGGCGAGACGTTGGCGGTCGACCCCACGGAGACGTAGAGCGCCCTGTCGGGCCCCACGACGACGCTCTTCAGCGCGTGCGCGTAGGCCCCGCGCAGGTCGGGGCTCTTGTCGTCGGGCAGGCCCGGGACGACGACGCGCTGGTCGGAGACCGTCCCGTTCGCGTAGGTGAACGCGGTGACCTGGTCGCTCTCCGCCACGTAGAGCGTGGTGCCGTCGAAGGCCATCCCGTGCGGCTGGGTCAGCCCACCCACCAGCGTCGTCTGCTGCGGCGGTGCGCCGTTCGCCCCGGGGACGAGGCGGGCGACCTCGCCCGAGCCCGGCAGCGAGACCAGCATCGAGCCGTCGGGCGCCCAGATCTCCAGGCGCGCCTTCGGGACGCGGGCCCACACCGTCGCGGTCCAGCCCGCCGGCGCGAGGACCGCGCGCGGCACGTCGAAGGGCGCCGCGCCCATCCCGGCCGGGACGGTCACGCCGGTCTCGACCAGCCCGGCGGTGGTGGCCGCGACCGGCGCGGCGGCCGGGGCGCCCGCGGGGGCGGCGGCCGGGGGAGCCGGCTCGGCGGCGGTGGAGCAGGCCGTGGCCCCCACCAGGACGAGGGCGGCCAGGAGGCCCCGGAGGCCCATCGGGTGCAGTGCAGTGGGTCGTCTCATCGCGTCCACCACCCTGGACCCTCGTCGCGGTACCCACCACTCGGGGGAACGTCCGAGGGTCCCGGGCGCGGCGCCGACCGGCCTACGATCCGGCCGTGACGACCCTGGAGCCCTCGGGGCACCGACCGCCCGGCACCGTGCCCCCGGCGAGGTTCCGCCCGCGGTTGCACTACGAGCTCCTCACCTGCGGGCTGCGCGGGCACGAGCTGCTCGGCACCGACGCGGCGTCGCTCACCTCCGACGACGAGGGCTTCGACCCGGCGGTCGTCGTGCGCGAGGACGGGCCGGGGGAGCGGTGGCACCGGTGCCTGCGCTGCGACTCCTGGGTGCCGCTGCCCGCGCCCGCCGCCCCGTCGCGCCCGCGGCTGCCCACCCGCGCCGAGGTCGACCTGCCGCTGCGGGGACGGGCCCTGCGGGACCGGTTCGTCCTGCGCCTGATCGCGGTCGACCGCCTCCTGCACTTCCTCGGGCTGGCCCTCGCCGCCGTGGCGGTCTTCGTCTTCCTCGCCGACCGGCAGGCGCTGGCCGGCCCGTTCTTCGCCGTGCTCGAGTCCCTGCGCCGGACCGTCGGCCTCGGCGACGGGCTGCACGACGGCGTCGTGCGGGAGGTCACCTCCGCCTTCACGGCGTCGTCGACGGTCGTCGTGCTCGTGGGGGTGGTGCTCGCCGCGTACGCGCTGCTCGAGGGCGTCGAGGCGATCGGGCTGTGGCGCGGGCGGCGGTGGGCGGAGTACCTCACCCTCGTCGCGACCTCGCTGCTGATGGTCCCCGAGATCTACGAGCTCACGGGCCGGGTGACGCCCACCAAGGTCGTCGCGTTCGTGGTCAACGTGGCCGTCGTGGTCTACCTGCTGGTGGCCAAGCGGCTCTTCGGGCTGCGCGGAGGAGCGGCCGCCGAGCACGCCGCCCGGGCCGCCGACCAGGGCTGGGAGGTCCTGGAGCGGACGGCCCCGGATCAGGGTTCGCGGGCGCGCCGGTAGTCCTCGGCCACCGGTCGGGGCCGGGTGCGCCAGTCCGAGCCCTCCCACCTCCCGCACCAGTCGGGGGTCGTCACGATCGGCAGCAGCCCCTCCCAGGACTCGCTCATCCGGACCCAGAGGTCGTCGGGCCCCTGGGCGAGGCCGAAGTGCCCCGACGCCATGGCCACTACCGCACGCCCCGCCCGGAGGGGGTCCACGTGCGCGATGAGCAGACCGGCGGCGTGGGCCTCCCGCAGCAGCGTGACGGTGTTGCTCTCCCAGGCCGCGAGCCAGTTCGTCTGCATCTCACGCAGCTCGGGCTCCTGCAGCGCGCTGCTGATGCCGCGCACCAGGGGGTCGTACATCCAGCGGCCGACGTAGGCGTCGGTCTCCACGAGCAGCTGCCACAGGGGATCGAGGCCGCGACCGCCGATCTCGGCGAAGAGCGCCGAGCAGGACCGCTCCACCTCGTCCAGGAGGGCCTCGGCGAGGGCCAGTTTGCTGCGGAAGTGGAAGTAGAGCGCGCCCTTGGTCAGTCCGGCGGCCTCGAGGATGTCCGAGAGCGCGGCGCCCCGGTACCCGTGGGTGTCGAACTGGGCGGCCGCGGCGAGCAGGAGGCGGCGCCGGGTGCGGCGCGTCCGGTCGCCGACCGCGTCGTCGGTCCAGCGGGACACGGGGATCGTGATGTCCGGCGTCGTCGGTGGCGGCGGCGTCACGACGGGCATCGTACGGATCCGGACGATCCGGGTCGCCAGGCCCGTCACCGGCGCAGGGCGTGCCGGGGCCCGGTCTCCCGCCGCGGCGGGGCGGCGGGGGCGCGGTGGGCGCCGGAGAACGAGAGCATCGACGGGGTGCCCTCCGGGTCGCCCGCGTCGGTCTCGTCGGTGTCGTCGACCTTGCGCCACCGCCGGTCCACCTCGTCGAAGATCGGGGTGGCGGACTCGCGGTACGACGACATGGCGCGCGAGGCTGCCAGCCCGGTCCGACGCCGCCGGGCCGGACCCGGCGGCGTCACCGGATCGGTCGGCCGGGATTCGCCCGGTCGGGAGACTCACACGGCCGACCCCGTCGGAACACCGTCTCGCGAGCGGGGCGTTGGCCCGGCATGCGCGCAGTCGGAGTGACGGAGTTCGGAGGGCCCGAGGCCCTCGAGATCGTCGACCTGCCCGATCCGCAGGCGGGTCCGGGCCAGGTGCTCGTCGAGGTGGCCGCGGCCGCGGTGAGCCCCACCGACACCTTCATCCGCAACGGGGCCCGGGCGGAGGCGCTGCGCAAGGACCCGCCGCCCTACGTGCCGGGGATGGACGTCGCGGGCACGGTCGCCGCGCTCGGGGAGGGCACCGACGACAGCGGGCTCGCGGTCGGCGACCGGGTCATGGGCATCGTCGTGCCCACCGGGTCGCACGGCGGCTACTCCTCCCGGATCGCGCTGCCCGTCGGCTCGGTGGTCCCGGCCCCGCGGGGCGTGAGCGACGCCGAGGCAGCCACGCTGCCGATGAACGGCCTCACCGCGCGGCTGGTGCTCGACGTGCTCGACCTGCCGGCCGGCGCGACCCTGGCGGTCACGGGCGCGGCGGGCGCCTTCGGCGGCTACGTGGTGCAGCTCGCGAAGGCCGACGGCCTGCGGGTGGTGGCCGACGCGGCCCCGGCCGACTCCGAGCTCGTCTCCTCCCTGGGCGCCGACGTCGTCGTCGCCCGCGGGGAGGGTGTCGCCGACCGGATCCGCGAGGCGGTCGGTGAGGGCGTCGCCGCGATCGCGGACGGGTCGGTGCAGGGGGACGAGCTGGTGGGGGCCCTCGCCGACGGAGGTCGCATCGCGACGGTCCGCGGCTACGGCGGGCCCGAGGGCGGCAGCGGGCGCGGGATCACGTGGCACCCGGTGTGGGTCCGGGACTACGCCGAGAACCGGGCCGCGCTCGACCGGCTGCGGGAGCAGGCCGAGAAGGGCGAGGTGACGCCGCGGGTCGCGGCGGAGATCCCGGCCGAGCAGGCGGCCGAGGCGCACCGGCGGCTCGAGGCAGGCGGCGTGCGCGGGCGCCTGGTCATCACCTTCTGACCGGCGCCGGCTAGAAGGTCGGCAGGACCGCGACCACGAGCAGCGCCGCGAGCCCGATCAGCATCCCGGCCGCCGCGACCCCGCGACGGACCGGGCCGCGCGCCCCGGCGATCCCGACGACCAGGGCCAGGACCCCGACGCCGAGCGCCACGTAGGTGTCCCACGACAGCGACATGGTGCCGAACGCCAGGGGCCGCAGGCTGACCAGCAGGGCGAGGACCCCGAGGACGACCGACGCCGCCGCGGCGGGATTGCCGGTCGGCTCCGGGTCGTCCTGGTCGTCGAGCGGGACCCAGCCCGTGCCCGGATGGCCCGGCCCGCCCTGCGCGGGGATGCCGGGCCGGGGGGCGGCCGGGTAGGGGCCGCCGGTGAACTGCCCGGCGGGGAACCGGCCGGAGGGGACGGGGCCGCCGTAGGGGCCCGTGGCGTACGGACCGGTGGGGTACCGGGCGCCGGGGAACGGGGCGGGCTGCGGCAGGGGTCGGGGTCCCGTGGCGTACGGACCGGTGGCGGGCCCGTGGCCCGCCCGGTCCTGCTGTCCGGTCCCGCCGGTGTCGGTGTCCTGGCTCATCCGTGTGCCCCCGAGGCGACTGGCCCCCGCGTCGTCGCAGGGCTCTCGTCGGGCGAATCGCTGCGCGACGCGGCGGCGTTAACCACCGCCGCGTAACGATGCACGGACGAGTGGGTGTCAGACGGGGCGGGCGCTCCCGGTCGCGTCGACGCAGAGCGTCCACAGGGCCGCGCGCGCGGCCGCGGGCTCCTCCCCGCCGGGCAGGTAGTGCGTCGGGCGGGGTGCGCGGTCGTGCCAGAACACCCCGCTGCAGCGGCCGGGCTCGCGGTCGGTCTGCAGCCACACCGCGGTGTCGGCGCCCTGGGCGGCGGTGCGCAGCAGGGGCGCGGTGAGGCGGCGGAAGCCGGGCAGGGAGTCGGCGACCCCGGGGGTGTCGGCCCAGCCCGGGTGCATGCTGTGCACGACGACGCCGGCGGCCGCCAGGTCGTCGGCGAGCAGCTCGGCGAGCACCACCTGCATCCGCTTGGTGCGGGCGTAGGCCGCACCGCCGGAGTAGCGGCCGCCGGTGAACTCGGGGTCGTCGGTGCGCAGCGCGGCGGTGTACATGCCGCCGGAGGACACGAACACCACGCGGGCCGGCTCGCCGGGCCGGTCGGGCGGCGAGCCGGCCCGCAGCAGCGGGAGCAGCTCGCGGGTCAGCAGGAACGGGCCGAGCACGTGGGTGGCGAGGCAGAGTTCGTGGCCCTCGTCGGTCTCGGTGCGCCCGGCGGGCAGCACCCCGGCGTTGTGCACCAGGCCGTGCAGCGCGAGCAGCCGGTCGCGGGCGTCGAGGGCGTAGCGCCGCACGTCGGCGAGGCTGGAGAGGTCGCAGCGCGCCACCGTCACCTGCGCCCCGGGGTGGCGCACGAGGATCTCGGCCCGGGCGGTCTCGCCGCGCCCGCGGTCGCGCACCACGAGCTCCACCGCGGCGCCCAGCCCGGCCAGTCCGATCGCGGTCGCGGTGCCGAGGCCCGAGCTCGCTCCCGTCACCGCGATGGTCCGGCCCGCCAGCGCCCCCGGGGGCGTCGCGGCCCATCCCGCCGACCGGGCGAGGTAGCCGAGCCTGGAGTAGCCGGGGACGACGAGGCGGTCGAGCGCGGCGTCGACGAGTCGCGGGAGTCGCGGCAGGGGCACCCGCCCAGGTTACGGGAGCCGGTGCCCGACGATCATGGGAGTCGATCTTCCTCCCGGGTCGGCCGCCTCAGGGTGGGCAGACCGTCTCCTCCCGCGGCACGTTCTCGCGCAGCAGGAAGTCGCCCACCACCGTGGAGATGCACGGGGTCGCCGGGTAGGCGCCGTGGCCGGCTCCCAGCCACGACACCAGGACCGCGCCCTGCATCCCGGCCGCCACGCGCTGGGACTCGACGAGGGGGACCACGGGGTCGGCGTCGGTCCCGAGCAGCAGGGTGGGCAGCGCCGTCCCGGAGAACGGGGCGGGGGCCTCGGTGGGCACCGGCCACGAGGAGCAGACCAGCGACCGCTGCGCGAACCAGCCGCCGAACACGGGGTCGGTACCCGCCGCCCGGGCCGACGCGGCCGCGACCTGGTCGACGGTCGGGCGCTCGGCGCGGTCGTTGCAGTCGGCGACCACCTGCAGGTCGAACCCGCCGTCCTCGTTCTCCCGGGCGTCGGCCCGGGCCAGGACCGGGGCCGGGTCGCCGCGGCGGGCGGCCGCGAGGGCGGCGCCCAGGGCGGGCCACGAATCGGGGTCGGCGAGGCCGTCGACCAGGACCGACACGGCGGTGCCGGCCGTGACCTCCCGGCCCGGGACGAACCCGGTGGCCGCCGGGCTCGCCGGCAGCGGGGAGCGGCGCAGGGAGGCGACGAGGTCGGTGACCGCGCCCTTCGGGTCGGTCCCCAGCCCGCAGCCGCCGGTCCCGGCGCACGCCGTGGCGAAGGCGTCGAGCGCCCGGCGGGCCGCGTCGGCGCGCTGGTCGGCGTGCACGCCGTCGGGCGCGGTGGGGTCGGGCAGGCCGTCGAGGACGAGCCGTCCCTGCTGGTCGGGGTGGGCCTGGGCCCAGCGCGCGAGGGTCGCCGCGCCGGCGCCGAGCCCCACGGCGTGCAGCCGGGCGGCCCCGAGTGCCCGGCGGACCTCGTCGAGGTCGTCGGCGTCGGTGGCGGTGTCGAACTCGGTGAGGGAGTCCTCGAGCAGCTGCGAGCAGGTCCGCGCGGCGGTGCCCGCGGCCGCGGCGAGCGGGGCGAGCGCGACGGGGTCGGCCGCGGCCGGGTCGGCGTCGTCGATCGCGGCGCGCGTGGTGGGGGTGATGCAGTCGACCGCCGCGCCGGTCGCGCCCCGGACGTCGACGCCGTAGAGGGCGCGGCCCTCGAGCAGCTCGGCCGGTCCCCGCGCGGCGAGCCGGAGGGCCTCCTGCGTGCCCGTCCGGCGGCCCGGGTCGCCGAGCACGGCGATCGGCACGACGGGCCCCACGGGGGCGGGGCCCAGGGTCACCCGGGTGACGTCGACCTCGGAGGCCGACGTGGACGACCCGCCGCTGCCGGCCCCGCCCACCGGCACCGACGCGCAGCCCAGGCGCAGGTCGCGCCCGCCCAGGGCCGCGGCGCCGCCGAGCCGGGACAGCAGCGCGGCGGTGCAGTCGACGAAGTCGACCTTCGGACTGCTCGGGACCAGCGGCGGCAGCACCGGGGGCGGCGGGGGAGCGGCGCCCGACGACGGGGGCGCCGCGGCGGGCTCGTCGCTGTTCACGGTGGCCACCGGGGGCCGCTGGCTCGGGCCGACGGCACATCCCGCGAGCAGTGCCGCGACGAGCACGACCACGACGCACAGGGCGGAGCGGATGGCGGGAACCTCTTCGTGATCGTCGGCGTGTGTCGGGACCGATGATGCCCCGCCGGGTCGTCGCCCCCCGGTGAGGCCCGGGCGCGTCAGCCCGGAGGGAGGATCTGGGCGAGGTCGAAGCTGACCGGCCGCTCGAGCTGGTCGTAGGTGCACGACGACGGGTCGCGGTCGGGGCGCCAGCGCACGAACTGGGTGGTGTGCCGGAACCGCTCGCCCTCGAGGTAGTCGTAGCGGACCTCGACGACCCGCTCGGGCCGCAGCGGGACGAACGAGAGGTCCTTGCCGGCGTTCCAGCGGCTCGTCTCGTTCTTGCGCGGCGTCCGCTCGCCCTGCTCGTGGGCCGCCCAGTTCCACGGGTGCTCGTCGAACGTCGTCACCAGCGGCTGCAGCTCGGCCATCAGCTCCCGGCGCCGCGCCATGGTGAACGCCCCGACCACGCCGACCGAGGCGAGCGTGCCCCCGGCGTCGTAGAGCCCCAGCAGCAGCGACCCGAGGGCGTCCGGCCCGGACTTGTGGACGCGGTAGCCGGCGACCACGCAGTCGGCGGTGCGCTCGTGCTTGATCTTGCTCATCACCCGCTTGTCGGGCTGGTAGAGCAGGTCGGGCTTCTTCGCGATCAGCCCGTCGAGCCCGGCGCCCTCGAAGCGCACGAACCAGTCGCGGGCCTCGTCGTGGTCGGTGGTCATCGGCGTGACGTGGATCGGGGCCGTGTTCGCCAGGGCCCCCTCGAGCGCCGCCCGCCGCTCGGCGAAGGGGCGGCGGGTGAGGTCGTCGTCGCCGAGGGCGAGCAGGTCGAACGCCACCACGCTCGCGGGCGTCTGCTCGGCGAGCATCGTCACCCGCGAGACCGCGGGGTGGATGCGCTGCTGGAGCGCCTCGAAGTCGAGGCCGTGCCCGTCGGCGCTCGCGACGATGATCTCGCCGTCGAGGACGCACCGGGGCGGGAGGTGCTCCTTGAGCGCCTCCACGACCTCCGGGAAGTACCGCGTCATCGGCTTGGTGTTGCGGCTGCCGATCTCCACCTCGTCGCCGTCGCGGAACACGATGGCCCGGAAGCCGTCCCACTTGGGCTCGTAGCACTGGCCGGCGGGCACGTCCTTGACCGGCTTCGCCAGCATCGGCAGTACCGGCGGCATCACGGGCAGGTCCACCGCGTCAGTCTGCCCGAGCGGTGCTAGCGCACCCGAGGGGAGTGGGCGGCGGCCGCGTCGAGCTCGAGCCGGACCGCGGTCGGCAACGCGTCGACCGCGAACGCCTGCCGGGCCCGGGCGAGCACCCGGCCGTCGAGGTCGGCCCACACGTCGCGGACGTCGGTGCCCTCCACGAGCCACAGCGACATCCGCAGGGCCGGCTTCCGCTCGGTGCCCACGAGCCGGACCCGCGCCCGGCTCACCCCGTCGATCGCCTCGGCGTCGCCGCGGATGGCGTCGGCGATGGCCGAGTGCTCCACGGTGAGGCGCTGCCCGGGGGCGTCGGAGAGCAGCACGTCGGGGCGCGGTTCGGGACGCAGCGACCGGACGGCCCAGATCAGCCCGATCACGAGCAGCACGATGCCGGCGGCGATCGCGATCCACCGCGTGAGGTCGGCGTGCCCCGACACCCAGTCGCTGATCAGGGGGTCGATGAGCGGTCGGTCGGCCCGGTTGCTGCCGAACACGCCGGCGCCGAGGAGGACGACGAGCACGCCCAGGGCGAGCAGGACGAGCCCGGACAGGACGACGAGCGTGCGGTCGCCGGCGGCGGAGCGGGCGACGGCGGCGCGGGAGCGGCGGCTCACTTGACCCCCTTGGTGGCGGCGACGGAGACGGAGACCCGAGGGCGGCGGGCGAGCGGGAGGCGGGTGAGGGCCGCGTCGACCCGCTCCCGGACCGCGGTGCGCACCTCGTCGGGCGGGTCGAGGGTGCCGGCCTTGACGACGATCTTCTTCTGCGAGGCGACCACCGACGCCGACACGACGTCGGCGTGCGAGCGCACCTCGTGGCCCACGGCGCGGGCCACCGAGCGCGGGGACGTGGTCACCGTGACCTCGGGGACCGGCTCGGTGAGGACCACGTCGTGGCGGCGGGCGACGAGCCCGACGAGCATCACGAGCAGGCCGACCACCGCGATGCCGATCGCGACGCCCCGGGTGACGCCCGAGGACCACGCCAGCCCGGCCACGGCAGCCTGCCAGGTCGGCCACGGCACGAGCAGCGGCGAGGAGGTGGGGACCAGCCAGGCCGTGACCACCTCGACGGCGGTCACCGCCCCGACGGCCGCGATCAGCAGGCCCAGCAGCGGCGAGACCAGCCGCAACAGGAAGCGCACCGGAGGTTCACTCCACCCGAGTGGTCGGGGCCGGGGGACCGGCCGGGACGGTGAGGGCCGAGACGGTGACGTCGAGCGAGCGCACGGCGTACCCGGTGAGGGTCTGCACGCGCTCGCGGACGTTGCCGCGGACGGCCTCGACGGTGAGGGCGATCGGGGCCGGGTAGGCGAGCGGGACCTCGAGGCGCAGGTCGACCTGGTCGCCGTAGCCGGACACCTTGGCGGTGGCGCCCGCCTCGCCGAGCCCGACCCCGACGACGCGGCGCTCGGTGCGGACCGTCCCCTCGGTGGAGTCGGCGGCGTGCTCGGCGATCCGGCGGACCACACCCAGGGCGACGTGCAGGCTGCCCCGGTCGCCGGCCTCGTCGGGAGCCGTGGCCTGTCCCGACGCGACCACCGGCACCGGCGTGGTCGCGTCGGTGGCGGGGGTGCTCATCGGTCGCGGCCGCGGCCGGTGAACTGCGTGAGGTCGAGCTCGCCGTCGAGGACCCGGCCGACGACGAGGCCGAGGATGCCGAGCACGAGGGCGATGAAGAAGCCGACGAGGCCGCCGGCGGCGGCGGCGACGCCGAGCAGGAGGCCGACGAACAGGCCGGCCGTGGTGGCGCTCATGGGAGAGACCCTCCTGGGAGTGGGGCTAGACGACCCGGCGCGTGCGCACCGGGTTGAGGGGCGCGCGGTCGAGCCAGCGCCGCCCGGCCCGCAGGGTGCGGGGCAGGACGTGGCCGGAGACCGCGACGATCGGGGCGTCGAGCCGCGGGTCGTCGTCGGCGATCAGCGGGCGGCCGGGCGTGGCCGTCGCCTCGAGGGGCGAGCGTCCCGCCCGGAACGCCTCGAGCCCGCGACGGAAGACCTCCGGGTCGCCGCCGACGTCGGGGTGGTGACGTCGGACGAACGCCCGGAACTCGGACAGTCGCGAGCTCGCGGCCGTGTAGGGCGTGGTCACGGGGCCTCGACGTCGGTGACGACGACGTCGACACGCCGCGCCCCGGTCTCGGCCGCGACGAGCATCCGCAGGGCCTGGGCCGTGGGGCGGACCCGGGCGCCGAGCCGCAGGACCACGCTGATGCGGGCCGGTTCGTCGCCCTCGCCGAGCGCGACCCCGAGGAGGCGGCGGCCGGGCAGGTAGGTCGCGACGGCCCCGAAGGTCCCGCCGGAGAGGCGGACGACGTCGGGGTGGGCGAGCAGGGCGCCGGCGACCCGCTCGGGCAGCGACCCGCGCCCGGGCGCCTCGGCACCGCCGGGAGAGGTCGCGCGGAGACCCGGGGCGGACGCCGGGATCCCGCCGGGCGCGCTCACTCGACCCGCGAGGTGGACGTGGGCGCGGGGGCGGGGTCGGACTCGTCGCCGGGCATGTGGATGTCGTTGACCGCGATGTTGACCTCGATCACCTCGAGGCCGGTCATCTGCTCGACCGCGCCGATGACGTTGCGGCGCACGGCCCGGGCGAGCTCCACGATCCCGGCGCCGTACTCGACGACGATGTCCAGGTCGATGGCGGCCTGCTTCTCGCCGACCTCGACCTGCACGCCCGCGGACTGCGAGGTGCCGGAGCCGCCGGGGATGCGCTCGCGGATCGCGCCGAAGGCGCGGGAGACGCCGCCGCCCATCGAGTACACGCCCGAGACGTCGCGCGCGGCGATGCCGGCGATCTTCTGGACGACGCCCGAGGCGATGGTCGTCTTGCCCTGGCCCGAGTCGTCCGCGAGCCGGGCGGGGGTCGGGCCGCCGGTGCGGGGCGCGGCCGGGGTGGTCGTGCCGGAGTCGGAAGGGGTCGTCATGTGAGGGCGCTCCTCTGCGCTGATCTGCCGTGGAGGTTCGTCGGTCGCGACACGGGTGTCCGCCGTGGGCGGCCGACTACCCCTGGGACGTCGCCCGGCGCCGGACCGTCACGCTTTCTCACCCGAACGGACCACGCGGCCCGCGCGAGCCGGGCGACCGGCCGGCCTGGAGGCCGTACGCTCAACCCGGCATTGTGATGTTGCGCCACCAGGACGACGTCCGGTGGCGGTGCCCGAGACCCCGGCACCCGTCTCGACGTGGATCCGCACGCGGACCCCGACCTGGGCTGGGGATGGTGCACGTGGTGTCGGAGGAGACGACGGTCCGGGACGGGAGCCCGTCCGGGTCCGCGGACCGGCGGCGTGGTGACGAGCGGGACGGGGCCGCGTCCCCGGCCGGCTGCGGTCGGCGCCGCGTCCTGGTCACGGTCTTCCTCCTGGTGACCCTCGCGGCGGTGTTCGTTCAGACGATGCCCGCTTCGGTGATCAAGAGCGGCCTGATGGTCCCGGCCCGGCCGTACCTGAACCTGACCGGGCTCGACCAGGGCTGGTCGATCTTCTCCCCGGACCCGCGGCAGCAGACCGTCTACGTCCTCGCCCGGCTGGAGCGGTCCGACGGCTCGGTGGCCGTCCGGCCGATACCGGGCGGCACGGGGCTCTCGGCGTACCGGAACTACCGGTGGCAGAAGTACGGGGAGTCCCTGTCCGATCCCACCGGGGGCCGCAGGCTCTGGAGGCCCTACGCCGCGTGGGTGGTCGACCAGGACCGGCTCGAGGGCGGGGACCCGGTCCGGGTGACCCTGGTGCGGCGGGCGTCGGACAACCTGCCGCCCGGTCGGCAGCCCGACGCCCTCCCGTTCGTCGACCAGGAGCTCTACACGGCGCCGGTGGCCCGGTGAGGGGCGCCGCCGGCCGGGTGCGGGACCGGTGGAACACGTTCTGGTTCCGGCCCGAGCCCACCTCCACCATCGCCGTCGTCCGGATCGTGTTCGGGGCCGTCGCGACGCTCTGGACGCTGTCCCAGGCCCCGGACCTCCTGGCGTTCTATGGGCCGACGGGCGTCCTCGCGACCGCGCCGCCGCTGGGGACCGGCAGCTGGTCGGTCCTGGCGGTCTCCGACCGCGCCCCGGTCCTGATCGCCCTCTGGGCGGCGACCCTGCTCGGGGCCGTCGGCGTCATGGTCGGGTTCAGGACCCGGCTCGCGACGATCCTGCTCCTCGTCGGGGTCGTGTCGTTCGAACGCCGCAACCCCGAGATCCTCAACGCCGGCGACGTCCTGCTGCGCAACCTCGCCTTCTACCTGCTCTTCGCCCCCGCGGGCGAGGCCCTGTCGGTCGACCGCCGGCGACGGGCGCGCGACCGGTTCTGGGAGTTCCCGCTCGCCGCCCCCTGGGCCCTGCGCCTCATGCAGATCCAGCTCAGCGTCGTCTACTTCACGACCCTGTGGGAGAAGTTGCAGGGCGACCTGTGGCGGGACGGCTCGGCGGTGTCCTACGCGCTGCGCGTCCACGACATCCACCGGTTCCCGACGCCCGAGTTCGTGACCGGCTCCGTGGTCCTCACCGAGCTGCTGACCTTCGGCACCCTGCTGCTCGAGATGGGCCTCGCCGTCCTCGTCTGGAACCGGGGTCTGCGGCCCTGGGTGCTCGGCGGCGGGGTGCTGCTGCACCTGTCGATCGGGTTCTCGATCATGGTCGGCTTCTTCACCATGCTGATGCTCACCACCTACCTGACCTTCGTGCCCCCGGAGACGGCCCGGGACCTCGTCCTGTCCGCCCGTCGGAGGTGGCACGGACGGAGGACGCGGAGGCGGTCGCGCTCCCCGGCCGGAGGTGGACGGCGCTGAACGGCCCCGACCTCTCCGAGGAGAGGACGGGGCCGCCCTGGTCCAGCTACTGCCCTACGGCAGGAGGGTCTCCCAGACGATCACGGCCGGAGCGAGCAGTTCGCGCAGGCTCGGTCCTGTCGACTCCTCCGTGCTCGGAGCCTCCGACTCGTCCGTGGTCGGGACCTCCGGGGTCGTCGTCTCCGGGGCCTCCTCGTCGCCGGAGGATTCTCCGGCGTCCTCGGGAGCGGGCGCCTCTGACTCCGTCGAGGCGGGAGTCTCGGTGTCCTCCGGAGCGGGTGCCTCGGACTCGGGGTTCTCGGCGTCCTCCGGAGCGGGTGCCTCGGACTCCGTCGTGGCAGGGGCCTCGGTCTCCTGCGGAGCGGGGGTCTCGGACTCCGTCACGTCGGGCGTCGTCGTCGGTGCCTCCGGGGAGACCGTGGTCTCCTCCGGCGGGGTCGCCGGCGCCCTCCGCTCGGAGGGCACGATCGCCGAGTCGGTCAGTGGCCCGTCCAGGGGAAGGGTGCCGACCTGGTCGGTCCCCACACTCGGGGTCTGGTCGCCCAGACTGATGGTGTTCTGGCCCGTGCCCGCGGTGATGACGTCGAAGCCGGCGCTCCCGGTCAGCGTGTTGTTGCCGCCTCCCGCGGTGATCGTGTCGTTGCCCGGTCCACCGGTGATGGTGTTGTTGCCGTTGCCGCTGATCACGACGTCGTCGTAGACGGTCCCGGTGATGGTGTCGTTGCCGTCACCGCTGGTGATCGTCTTGCCGAAGGTGGCGTTGGTGCAGTCGATGGTGTCGTCGGCGGACGTCCCGGTCACCGTCGTCGCGGTCTGGGTGACCCCGACGCTGACCACACAGTCCGTGCTGGCCCCGCCGGTGGTCCCGGTGGTCCCGGTGGTCCCGGTGGTCCCGGTGGTGGTGCCATCGGTGGTTCCGGTGGTGCCGTCCGTCGTGCCCGAGGTGGTGCCGGACGTGGTTCCGTCCGTGGTCCCGGTGGTGCCCGCCGTGGTTCCGGTGGTGCCCGCCGTGGTGCCGGTGGTCCCGGTCGTGCCCGAGGTGGTTCCGGTCGTGCCGCTGGTGGTGCCCGCCGTGGTGCCGGTGGTCCCACTAGTGGTTCCGGAGGTCGTGCCAGTGGTGCCGGACGTGGTGCCGGTGGTGCCAGAGGTCGTGCCGGACGTGGTGCCGGTCGTGCCCGAGGTCGTGCCGGACGTGGTGCCGGTGGTGCCCGAGGTGGTGCCGCTCGTGGTCCCCGTCGTCCCGGTGGTGCCCGAGGTGGTTCCGGTGGAACCCGTCGTGCCGGACGTCGTGCCGGTGGTCCCGCTGGTGGTTCCGGTGGTGCCGGACGTGGTCCCCGTCGTGCCCGAGGTCGTTCCGGTCGTGCCCGTCGTGGTCCCGGTCGTCCCACTCGTCGTTCCGGTGGTGCCCGAGGTGGTCCCGCCGGTCGTTCCGGTGGACCCGGTGGTGCCCGACGGACTCCCCGGGCGGCCGGGGGTGTCGTGGTCGCCGTGGGTCGCGGTCGGGCGGCCGACCGTCCCGTTGTCCGGGGTGACGAGCTCGAACTCGTCGATGGGCGTCGAGGACGGGCTGATCTCACTGACCGCGTCGGAGGAGAGGCCCTCCCACGTGTCGCCCGTGAAGGTGCCCGGCTCCCCGGTGTCCGAGGGGCCGGCGAGGGGGTTGCCGCAGGCGCACCGGGCCCGGGGCACACCGAACTGATCGACCAGGACGGCGCTGCCGGCCTGGAGCACGGCCTGGAACGGCACCGCGGAGCCGTCGGCGAACCCGTTGTTCGTCACGGCGGTGTCGGAGCGCAGGGTGACGGGGGTGAGTCCGGCGATGTAGTCGCCGACCGCCGTGGGAGCGATGCCCTCGGCCGCGGCGAACGCCTGGCCGCGGTCGGGGTTCTGCGTGAGGAAGGCGACCATCGAGCCGCTGTCGCAGACGTTCTCCGTCGTGCCGCCGAAGAGGCCGGGGGTGTTGCCGGGGACGACGCCGCTGGACCGGGTGGCGAGGACGGCTCCGGGGCCGCCTCGCGCCGGGGGAGCGAAGGGGTCGAGTCCGGGAGCGGCCGCCGGTTCGGCCCGGACCTCGCCGGGTGGGGCGAGGCTCGAGGCGGGGGTCTCGGTCGCCGAGGCGACGCCGACGACGCCGCCCAGGATCATCCCGGTCACGGCAAGCGTGGCGAGAATCGGTCGATACATCACGTTGGGGTTCCCTCATCGCCGATCGATGTCAGCGCGTCGTCAGGAAGAGAATCTCGGCGCTTGACAATCTCGACAGTGCGGCTTGCACCTCTGTCCGTCAAGCCGAGGCATCACTTGTGGCAAACGTGAGTGGACGAGGGTTGCCGACGACGTCGGGTCGGCGGGGACTCCGGATGCATAATGCGCGCCGGGCATCTCCGGGCGGGACGGGCCGGTGCCACTCCGGGCGAGGTGGGTGAGAAGCGCAGTGTCCGAGGACGAACCACCCGTGGAGAACCATTCCGCACGGCCGCTCGACGCTCTCATCCGCGCCGCCATGAAGGAACGCGGCTGGACCTACAGCGACCTAGAGCGGGCGTCCGGCCGCGCCCTGACTCGTGCTCGGTGGCAGCAGTTGGGTTCCGGGGTGGTGCAGCGCAAGTTCCCCGACCCGTCGTCGCTCTCGGTCATCTCCGAGGTGCTCGAGGTCGACATCACGACGGTCGTCCTCGCCGCCGCACGCAGTGTGGGCCTGGACGTCCGTACTCGCGGCACGGACCTGGCGCATCTGCTCCCCGCCCTGACCGAGCGCTTGTCGGGGCGGATGCGCGACGCGATCCTGACCCTGGTCCGGGCGGCCGTCGCCGACGCGCGGACGGAGGACGCGGGCGATCCCGGCCCGTCCGACGCCCTGAGCGGACTGCGCCTGGAGTGGCCCAAGAGCGACTCGCCGTCGGGGTCGGAGCGGGGACGCCCGGATTCGCCGGGAACCTGACGGCGCAGTGGCTCAGTCCGGGGCCACCCGCGGCGCCGGCACGGTCCTCGATGCTCCCGCGGCGTCGACGCCGTACGCCAGGACCTCGAGGACCTCGAGCAGGGCCCAGCAGTGGTCACCGGCCGGACTGTCCGTGTCGAGGCTCAGGACCCAGGCCCGGGACGTCGTGTCCAGCACCGCGACGAGGCCCGCGAGAGGGACGTAGGACACGGCGAGCACCGAGCGCAGTTCCTCGACCAGGGCCCGCGCCGACGCCGAGCAGTGCGGGCACGCGCGGGAGTCGCACGACGAGGACGGCGTGCCCGGACGGTTCCGGTCCGGGACCGTCACGGCCTTCGGCCGAGCACCGCGGAGGGCCGCGGGCGGCCTCACGACGGGTCGATCCTGGAACTCACGGGGTCTCCTGTCTCGGCCGGCCCGCTGACCGCCGTGGTCCCGGCGGACGGTCGGGCCACGACGTCGGCGCGGAGGCCCACGAGGGGTGCAGCCCGGAGGGTCGAGCAGGAGCGCAATAGTGCAACTCGAAGTTGAGCCTAACGGACGGCCCCGGGTCGGGCCAGACGGAGCACGGTCGGGCGGCCGCTGCGCGGGTGGAGAGGGCGCGACGTGGTGGTCTCCGGGCGGCCGCGGGTCATGTGCCCGCGGGAGGCGCGACAGTATCGTTGCCGACGGAGAGTCGTTCTCGGACCAGGACGATGACCTATCGGGTGGTTTCGGCGGATCGCAAGGAGATCCGTCGTGACACTGGGTGGACCTCCACTCGGTCGCGCACAGTACGGTCGGGGGCCATGGAGCGGAGTCTGGGCGAGATCGTCCGCGAGGCGATGCTCCGACGCGGCCTGAACATCAAGCAGCTCGCGCGGCTCACCGCCGACCTGGGCGACCCGGTCTCCGAGGGCACCGTCCACAACGTGCTCAAGAGTCGGGTCTCCCACTCGCGCTACGACACGATCCGCCCGTTGTGTGCGGCGCTGGACCTGGATTTCAATGCCGTCCTCGCCGAGCTCAGCCGCCCGGCGTACCGGGCGCGGTCGGTGCCCGAGGACTTCCACCACCTCACCGACGACCAGTGGCGGGCCCTGGTCGAGCTGGCGAAGCAGTTCCGGATCGCCAACGAGGGCCGGCAGCGGGCCGTGGACCCTCCCGACGGCGGGCGCACGACCACCGACAGCGCGTCGGAGAGCTGACGGCCCCCGCCGTCGTCGTCACCCGCGCAGGGTGCCGCGCAGGGTCAGCAGGTGCTCGGCGAGAGACCCCAGGTCCTCTCCGCTCAGGGCGATCTCGCCCGGGTGCTCGGCGTTGTCGACCTCCAGGACCACGGTGGGGGTCTCCTCGCTGCCGTCCGCGTACCGGATCCGGCGCAGCCACCCGGTCACGACGACGTCGGACATGTAGGTGGGACGCCAGTGCAGGAGGCGTGAGTAGTGCTCGACGCCGCCGACGGGCCCGGCCGCATGGAACTCGCACCACGGCGGATGCGTCCGGTCGTCGGTCTCGTGGTCCACGGGGCGCGCGGCCCCCACGGCGCCCCCGTCGTACGACCCGGAGATCTCTCGCATCGGTGTCCCTCGTCCCCCGGTGGTGCCGCTCGTGTTCGCCGACCTCACCGTGACGAGGGCGTTACTCTGCGTACTCTTCTGGTAGTCGCAGGAGCGGCCCGTGGTGTTACCGGGTGGGTCGGACGGGTGAGGGGTCCGGGTGGCCCGTCCACGGGGTCGGCACCTCGGTCGAGGAGGCGAACAGCCCGCAGCGGTAGGCCAGGGCGACGGCGTGGGCGCGCTCGTGGACGCCGAGCTTGCCGAAGAGGCGTCGCGCGTGGGACTTGACCGTGTTGTCGGAGAGGTAGAGCTCCCGCCCGATGGCCGCGTTGCTCAATCCCTGGCTGATCCCGGCGAGGACCTGCAGTTCGCGTCGGGAGATGCCCAACCGGTTCTGCACCGTCGGGTGGACGAAGACGTCGTCGGGGTCGGCGGACGCGTCGGGACCCCGCCGGGCCCGCGACGGCTCCGGGCCGGCCGTCACCGCGAGGGCGTGGACGAGGCTCCGGACGACGACCGGCTCGGCGTCCCACCGCACGAACCCCCGGGCGCCCGCGGCGACCGCCGCGCTCGCGGTGCCGCAGTCGTCGGCCGCGCCCACGGCGATCACGGCGGCCCCGGGACGGTGGGCGAGGAGCCGTTCGACGGCGGTGACGCCGGCCCGGACGGCGCGCTGGGTGCCGACGACCCCGAACCGCCCGGGCACCGCGAGGCGGTCGACCAGCTCGTCCGCGCTCGTCACGCCGATCAGCCGCTCCACCCCGGGCACGGGGGCGAACATGCCCGCGAGCCGCTCGCGCGCGTGGCGGCGGTCGTCGTAGATCACACAGACACTCACCGCTGACTCCCCGTAGGACGGTCCACCTCACTGGCCGGTAGCACCGGGGGCCTGGGCGCTGAGCGCAACTGTGCCTTGCACTATCGAGCGCGAACAAGCCGCCCGTCGGGTGGTCTCAAGGTCGCAGGACGGTGTTGAGCGCTACGCTCCGTGCGGTCGTGCCGCCGTCGGTCCGGTGATCGTCACGTCGTTCCGCTCAACGGGTCGACCCCCGGCGGGGGAGCGGCCGCGTCCCCGCGCGGCGTCCGGTACCGGAGCAGCAGGCCGTCGTCGTGGGCGAGCACGGAGGCCAGCCGCATCCGGGCGACCCCGCCCGCCCCGGCCGCGGGCCCCTCGAGGATGCGTCCGGGCCCGGCGCCCGCGAGCTGGGGTGCGAGGCTCAGGCACAGCTCGTCGACGAGGCCCGCCGCGGCGAAGGAGCCGAACAGTGCGGGTCCGCCCTCGCACAGCACCCGGTGCAGGCCCCGCTCCGCGAGCGCGGCCAGCACGGCCGCCGGCGTCACGTCCGTGTCGCCGACCGCGACGACCTCGGCCAGGTCGCCGAGCCGCGAGCGCGCCGGCCCGGCCGACGCGGCGGTGGTGAGGACCATCGGGGGCACCGCGGTGTCGGTGAACAGGGCCGCGTCGGGGTCGAGGTCGGCCGAGGCGGTGACCACGGCGACCGGCGGGACCTCGGCCTGTCCTCGTCCGCGGCGGCGGGCCCGGAGCTCGGGGGAGGTGCGGGCGCCGCGATAGCCCTCGGCGCGCACCGTCCCCGCCCCGGCGAGGACCACGTCGGCGAGCTCGCGCAGCAGTCCGAACACCGGCCGGTCGCCCGGGGCGTCGAGCCCCGCCGAGAGGCCGTCCACGTGGACGGCCCCGTCGGCGCTCGCGACGAAGTTCACCCGCACGAACGGGCGGGGGAGCTCGGCCGGGTACGCGTAGACCCCGGCCAGGGCGGCACGGTCCAGCTCGCCCGGCGGTCCGCCGGGCGGCCAGACGTGCCTCACTGGGCCCGGGTCTGCAGGTCGTCGATCGCGCGGGAGGCCTGGGACTTGGTGAGGTCCTTCGGCGGCTCCTCGCCCGCCTTCTGCGCGAGGGTCTCGAGGTAGCTCGCCTGCGGCCCCGTCATCGGCTCCTCGCCGGTGACCCACTCGGTGGTGGGCCGCTCCTGCTTCGAGGGGTCGCCCGCGGGGTTCGCGTCGGAGCCCTGCAGGCGCTCGATCTCGTCGTGCGCCTGGGCCTTCGTCAGCTCCGTCGGCGGCTCCTCGCCGGCCTGGTGGGCCAGCGTCTCGAGGTAGCTGGCCTGCGGCCCGGTCATCGGCTCGTCGCCGGTGACCCACTGCGAGGAGTCCTTCTCGGCGGAGGAATCGCCACCCGGCGCCTTCACCTGGTGGGGGTCGGGCGCCTGCGTTGCATCCGTGTGACGGTCAGGGTCTTGGCCGGACGGCGTGTCGCCCGGCAGACTGTCGCGCGTGTCGGTCTCGCTCATGATGGCTCCCGAGGTATCGGCCGTCGTGTGTCGTGATCGTGCCCGTGGCGGGGACGATCGGACCGCGGGTCGACACAGACCCGGCCGATCGAACACCCGTTCGAGACGGTAGCGGCATACCCCGACACCGGGCTCCCGATACCCGACCGTTCCCGCAGATCGGGCTGCGGGGGGACGGGGCGGCGGACGGGGCCCGCGAGCACCACGAACCGTGACAGCGTCGTCACGCGGGAGAGTGGCGCAGGGCCGGCCGGGGACCGGAAGGTTGCCGGGACGTGGCGATCAGCACCATTCCGGGCGCCCTCGGAGGCGTGCGCGGCGCGATCACCGCCGTTAACGTCAGGTTGCTTGGGCCACCACACGCCGGGACCAACGGGTTCCCCCGACCGGCGAGCGCTGCAGGCCCGTCCCACCCTCGCCCGCCCGGGCGGTGCAGCATGCCTGCCCGCCCGCCGACCAGCCCGCCCCGGGCACCGATCCTCCGCCCCCGGACCACGAGCCGGGTTCCACCACCACACCGACGACGGGAGGGCACGAGGCCGTGACCAGCATTCTCGGGCCAGGCGCCGACGAGACCGCCGCCACCGCGACCCCTGCCACCGCGAACCCCTCCGGGCCCGCGATGACCGGCCTTCCCCGCGCGCAGGGGCTCTACGACCCGGCGAACGAGCACGACGCCTGCGGCGTGTCCTTCGTCGCCGACATCGCGGGCCGCCGCGACCACGGCATCGTCGCGAAGGGCCTGACGGCGCTGATCAACCTCGAGCACCGCGGGGCGCGGGGTGCGGAGCACGCGACCGGCGACGGCGCGGGCATCCTCATCCAGCTGCCCGACGGCCTGTTCCGCCCGGTGCTCGCCGAGCAGGGCGTCACGCTGCCCGAGGTCGGGCGCTACGCCGCCGGCACCGCGTTCCTGCCCGCCGACGAGGCGCGGCGCGCGCAGGCCGTGGAGATCGTCGAGCGGATCGCGGTGGAGGAGGGCGTCCACGTCCTCGCCTGGCGCGAGCTGCCGGTCGACCCCGACGGCGCGGGGATCGGCCCCACGGCCCGCGAGGTCATGCCGCACTTCGCCCAGCTGTTCCTGGCCCTGCCCGACGAGGTCGACGCCGTCGTCGACACCCCGAACGCGGGCGACGACGAGGCCGGCATCGAGCTGACGATGGAGCGCCGCGCCTACGCGCTGCGCAAGCGGGTGGAGCACGAGACCCGCGAGGCGGGCTGCGAGGCCTACTTCCCGAGCCTGTCCAGCCGCACGATCGTCTACAAGGGGATGCTCGGCGAGGAGCAGCTCGGGCCGTTCTACCCCGACCTGACCGACGAGCGGACCACGAGCTCGCTGGCCCTGGTCCACAGCCGGTTCTCGACGAACACGTTCCCGGCCTGGAGCCTCGCGCACCCGTACCGCTACCTCGCCCACAACGGCGAGATCAACACGCTGCGCGGCAACCGCAACTGGATGCGGGCCCGCGAGTCGATGCTCCAGACCGGGGCCTTCTCGCACTACGACATGGACCGGCTCTTCCCGGTCGTCACGCCCGGCGCGAGCGACTCCGCGAGCTTCGACGAGGTGCTCGAGCTGCTGCACCTGGGCGGGCGGACCCTGCCGCACTCGGTGCTGATGATGATCCCCGAGGCGTGGGAGAACCACGCCGAGATGGACCCGGCCCGGCGCGCCTTCTACCGCTACCACTCGACGCTGATGGAGGCCTGGGACGGCCCCGCGCTCGCGGCGTTCACCGACGGCTCGGTCATCGGTGCCGTCCTCGACCGCAACGGCCTGCGCCCCGCCCGCTACTGGGTCACCGAGGACGGCCTCGTCGTGCTCGGCTCCGAGGTCGGGGTGCTCGACCTCGAGCCCTCCTCGATCGTGCGCAAGGGCCGCCTCGAGCCCGGCCGCATGTTCCTGGTCGACACCGTCGGGCGGCGCATCGTCGACGACGACGAGATCAAGGGCGAGCTGGCCGCCGAGCACCCGTACGACGAGTGGCTGCACGCCGGGATGATCGACCTGGCCGACCTCCCCGCGCGCCACCGCGTGCCGTTCGACCGCGACGTCCTCGTGCGGCGCCAGCAGACCTTCGGCTACACCGGCGAGGAGCTCACGCTGCTCCTGCGCCCGATGGCCACCGGCGGCGCCGAGGCCACCGGCTCGATGGGCAACGACGCGCCGCTGGCCGCGTTCTCCTCGCGCAGCCGGTCGCTGTTCGACTACTTCATCCAGCTCTTCGCGCAGGTCACCAACCCGCCGCTGGACGCCTACCGCGAGGAGCTCGTCACCTCGCTGCAGGTCCAGCTCGGCTCGGAGACCAACCTGCTCGAGGTCTCCCCGGCCTCCTGCCGCCGCGTGGTGCTGCCGCTGCCCGTCATCGACGACGACGAGCTCGCCCAGATCATCGGGATCAACGACGACGGCAACCTGCCCGGGTTCGCGCCGCACGTGGTCTCCGGTCTGTTCGAGATCGGCGGCGGGGGAGACGCCCTCCGCGACCGGCTGGGCGAGATCCGCGAGGAGGTCACGGCTGCGATCGAGGACGGCGCGCGTGTGATCGTCCTGTCCGACCGCAACTCCGACGCCCGGTTCGCGCCGATCCCGTCGCTGCTGCTCACCGGGGCGGTGCACCAGCACCTCGTCCGGCAGAAGACCCGCACCCAGGTCGACCTCGTCGTCGAGGCCGGCGACGTGCGCGAGACCCACCACGTGTCGCTGCTGCTCGGCTACGGCGCCTCGGCGGTCAACCCCTACCTGGCGCTCGACAGCGTCGCCGACCTCATCGACCGCGGCGTCATCACCGGCGTCGGCGTGCCCACCGCCACCCGCAACGTCGTCGAGGCGCTGGCCAAGGGCGTGCGCAAGGTGATGAGCAAGATGGGCGTCTCCACCGTGGCGTCCTACATCGGCGCCCAGATCTTCGAGGCGATCGGGCTCGGCCCCGAGGTGGTCGACGACTGCTTCACCGCCACCACCTCGCGCCTCGGCGGCATCGGCTACGAGGTGCTCGCCGAGGAGATCGCGATCCGCCACCGGATCGCGTGGCCGGCCGACGGCGTGCGCGCGAACCACCGCGAACTCGCGGTGGGCGGCGAGTACCAGTGGCGCCGCGAGGGCGAGCTGCACGTGTTCAACCCGCACACGGTGTTCAAGCTGCAGCACTCCACCCGCACGCAGAACTACGACACGTTCAAGGAGTACACGCGCGCCGTCGACGAGCAGAGCTCGTCGCTGCTGACGCTGCGCGGGCTGTTCGCCTTCAAGGAGGGCTCGAGCGCCGAGCGCGAGCCGATCGACATCGACGAGGTCGAGCCGGTCTCGGAGATCGTCAAGCGGTTCAACACGGGTGCGATCTCCTACGGGTCGATCTCGCAGGAGATGCACGAGGTCCTCGCGATCGCGATGAACCGCCTCGGCGGGCGCTCGAACACCGGTGAGGGCGGCGAGGACCCGAACCGCTACACCCGCGACCCCTCGGGCGACTCGCGCCGCTCCGCGGTCAAGCAGGTGGCGTCCGGGCGCTTCGGGGTCACCAGCGAGTACCTGGTCAACGCCGACGACATCCAGATCAAGATCGCGCAGGGCGCCAAGCCCGGCGAGGGCGGGCAGCTGCCCGGCCACAAGGTCTACCCCTGGATCGCGAAGACCCGGTTCTCGACGCCGGGTGTGGGCCTGATCAGCCCGCCCCCGCATCACGACATCTACTCGATCGAGGACATCGCCCAGCTCATCCACGACCTGAAGAACGCGAACGACCGCGCCCGGATCCACGTCAAGCTGGTCTCCCAGGTGGGCGTCGGCACGGTCGCGGCGGGCGTGTCCAAGGCCAAGGCCGACGTCGTCCTGATCTCCGGGCACGACGGCGGCACCGGCGCCTCGCCGCTGTCGTCGATCAAGCACGCGGGCGGCCCCTGGGAGCTCGGGCTCGCCGAGACCCAGCAGACGCTGCTGCTCAACGGGCTGCGCGACCGCATCGTCGTGCAGACCGACGGCCAGCTGAAGACCGGGCGCGACGTGATGATCGCGGCGCTGCTCGGCGCCGAGGAGTACGGCTTCGCGACGGCGCCGCTCGTGGTCTCGGGCTGCATCATGATGCGGGTCTGCCACCTCGACACCTGCCCGGTCGGCGTCGCGACGCAGAACCCCAAGCTGCGCGCGAAGTTCGACGGCAAGGCCGAGTACGTCGTCGCCTTCATGGAGTTCATCGCCCAGGAGGTGCGCGAGAACCTGGCGGCGCTGGGCTTCCGCTCGCTCGCCGAGGCCATCGGGCACACCGAGGTCCTCGACACCCGCGCGGCCGAGGCGCACTGGAAGGCCGAGGGGCTCGACCTCTCGTCGGTCCTGCACCGCCCGGAGCTCCCGCCGGCGTTCGCCGACCAGACGCTCTACTGCTCGAGGACGCAGGACCACGGGCTGGAGAAGGCGCTCGACCACACGCTGATCCAGCTGGCCGAGGGCGCGATCGCCGACGGGTCGCCGGTGCACCTGGAGCTGCCGGTGCGCAACGTCAACCGCACCGTCGGGACAATGCTCGGCTCCGAGGTCACCCGGCGCTGGGGTGGCGCGGGCCTTCCCGACGACACCATCGACGTCACCTTCACGGGGTCGGGCGGGCAGTCGTTCGGCGCGTTCCTGCCGCGCGGGGTCACCCTGCGGCTGATCGGCGACACCAACGACTTCTGCGGCAAGGGTCTCTCCGGCGGGCGGATCACGGTGCGCCCGCATCCCGAGGCCCCGCTGACCGCCGAGGACAACATCGTCGCGGGCAACGTCATCGCCTACGGCGCCACCGCGGGCGAGATCTTCCTGCGCGGGAAGGTCGGCGAGCGCTTCTGCGTGCGCAACTCCGGGGCGCTCGCCGTGGTCGAGGGCGTGGGCGACCACGGCTGCGAGTACATGACCGGGGGCCGCGCGGTGATCCTCGGACCCATCGGCCGCAACTTCGCCGCGGGCATGTCCGGCGGCATCGCCTACGTGCTCGACCTGACCGAGCAGCGGGTGAACCACCAGATGGTGGAGCTCCTCGTGCCCGACGTGCCCGACCTCGAGGAGCTGCGGGCGCTGGTGGAGAAGCACTACGCGGCGACCGACTCGGCCGTCGCCCACGCGCTGCTCGCCGACTGGGACGCCGCGACCCCGCGGTTCACCAAGGTCATGCCCGTGGACTTCAAGCGGGTGCTGGAGGCGACCGCCGACGCCGAGCGCGACGGTCGTGACGTGAACGACGCGATCATGGAGGCCGCTCGTGGCTGACCCCCGGGGATTCCTCACGACCGGCCGCGAGCTGCCGCGGCGCCGGCCCGTCGACCTGCGCCTCAAGGACTGGCACGAGGTCTACGAGGAGCTCAACGAGACCACGCTCAAGAAGCAGGCCGGGCGCTGCATGGACTGCGGCATCCCGTTCTGCCACCAGGGCTGCCCGCTCGGGAACATGATCCCGGAGTGGAACGACCTGGTCTGGCGCGACGACTGGTCCGAGGCGATCGAGCGCCTGCACGCCACCAACAACTTCCCGGAGTTCACCGGGACGCTGTGCCCCGCCCCGTGCGAGGCGGCGTGCGTGCTCGGGATCAACAACGACCCGGTGACCATCAAGCAGGTCGAGATCGAGATCATCGACCGCGCCTGGGAGGAGGGCTGGGTCCGC
Source organism: Actinomycetospora atypica (assembly GCF_042653685.1). Classification (NCBI taxonomy): domain Bacteria; kingdom Bacillati; phylum Actinomycetota; class Actinomycetes; order Pseudonocardiales; family Pseudonocardiaceae; genus Actinomycetospora; species Actinomycetospora atypica. The sequence goes on from NZ_JBHSIV010000010.1 coordinate 168,777, forward strand.
CCCCAGCCGCCGGAGACGAAGACCGGCCACTCGGTCGCCGTCATCGGCTCCGGGCCGAGCGGGCTCGCGGCCGCCCAGCAGCTGACCCGAGCCGGGCACGACGTCACGGTGTACGAGCGGGCCGACCGCATCGGCGGGCTGCTGCGCTACGGCATCCCCGAGTTCAAGATGGAGAAGCGCCGCCTCGACCGCCGTCTCGAGCAGATGGCCGCGGAGGGGACGCACTTCGTCGCGGGCGTCGAGGTCGGCGGCACCGGCGAGCACGACCTGTCGGTCGAGGCCCTGCGGTCCCGGTTCGATGCCGTCGTCCTCGCCGTCGGCGCGACCGACTTCCGCGACCTGCCGATCCCGGGCCGCGAGCTCCACGGCGTCCACCAGGCCATGGAGTACCTGCCCCCGTCGAACAAGGTGCAGCAGGGCGACTACTCGCGCTCGGACATCGACGCCGAGGGCAAGCACGTCGTCGTGATCGGCGGCGGGGACACGGGCGCCGACTGCGTCGGGACCGCCCACCGCCAGGGTGCGGCGTCGGTCACCCAGCTCGAGATCATGCCGATCCCGCCGAGCGACCGGCCCGCCACCAACCCGTGGCCGACCTACCCGGCGGTCTTCCGCGTCTCCTCGGCCCACGAGGAGGGCGGCGAGCGGCTGTTCTCGGTCAACACCGAGGAGTTCCTCGACGACGGCCACGGCAACCTGCGGGCCCTCAAGCTCGTCGACGTGCAGCGGGTCGGCGGGAAGTTCGAGCCCGTCGAGGACTCGGCCCGCGAGGTCGAGGCCGAGCTGGTGTTCCTCGCGATGGGCTTCCTCGGCCCGCAGAAGGAGGGCCTGCTCGACTCCCTCGGCGTGGAGTACGACGACCGCGGCAACGTGCGCCGCGACTCGTCGTACGAGACCACGGTGCCCGGCGTGTTCGTGGCCGGCGACGCGGGCCGCGGGCAGTCGCTCATCGTGTGGGCGATCGCGGAGGGGCGCTCGGCGGCGCGGGGCGTCGACGAGAAGCTCACCGGCCGCGACGTGCTGCCGCGGCCGATCAACCCGACCGACCGCGCGTTCGCCTAGCCCGTCCGGCCCAGCCCTCGCCGGAGCGAACGGCACTCTCGCTGCTTCTACGTGAGCGAGAGTGCCGTTCGCTCGACCAGGGGTTAGGCCGAACGGCTCACCAGCGGGCTCGTGTTGATCGCCGGCACCGTGACCTGGAGCCGGTGCGAGGTGACCTGCCAGAAGCGGCGGGTGGGGTCGACCCCGCGCCACACCTCGGCGGACGAGTGCACCTCGTCCTGCGAGAGGCCCTCGCGCGGCACCACGGCCACCGGGGCCCGCCGGAACCGACGTCGCGGCGGCTCCGCCGGCGTCATGCCCAGCGCCGAGGCGAGGGCCGCCCAGGCGTCGACCGCGCTGCCGTGCACGCTGACGGTGGTCGGGCCGACCCCGTCACCGAGGATCACGGTGTAGGCGCTGACCGCGTCGTACGTCACGGGTTCCTCCTCGACTCGCCCGGGCCGTCCGGGCTCCTCCAGCCAACGGCCCGACGGGTCGCGGGGCCAGCCGACAGGCCGGTACCCGCGCCGGGCTGAACCGATTCCGCGATCGGCGGTGCAGCCGGTCGGGTCTCACTCGACCGGACGTACCGCTCGCAGGATTCTGGGGAAGTCAGACCCTCGCGGTGCGCAGGAGCACGCTGACGACCTCGCGCTCGTCGAGCAGCCGGGTCAGCGTCTCCGTCTGCTGCTCGGCCTGGCGCCAGGCCTCCTCGGAGCGGTGGTCGCGGGCGACGACCTCCTCGACGGCGTCGGCCCGCGTCGTCCACTCCGGCGGCGCGTCGGCCAGTGCGGCGGTGTCGATCCGGTCGACCACGCGGAACCCGCAGGCGGTGAGGTCGCGGTGCAGCTCGACGTCGGTGGGGAAGGAGTTGCTCTCCAGGTCGTTCGCGTGCTCGCCGCGGGCCACCAGCACCAGCAGGCCGAGCCGCGCGCCGGGACGCAGCACCCGGTGCAGTTCGGTGAGCACCTCACGCTTGTCGTCGAGGGTGTCGAGCACGCCCAGCGCCCAGGCGGCGTCGACGCTCTCGTCGGGCAGCGGGAGGTTCTCGGTCCAGGCCGCCACGGCGGGGTGCCCGAACAGGCGCACCGACGCGGCCGCGGCGAGCTTCATCGGCTCGGCGAGCAGCACCGGGCCCTGCCAGCGCCAGCCGAACTCCGTGACCAGCCAGGCCGTCGGCCCGCCGAGCCCGGAGCCGGCGTCGAGGAAGCGGTCGCCGTCGGTGAGCTCGAGGCCGTCGGCGAGCCAGGCGAGGTCGGAGGGGCGGCCCGAGCCCCGGCAGGCGGCGGGGATGGCGTGGTCCTGGCCGAGCTCCGCCACGGCGGCCTCGGTCCATGCGGCGACCGTGTCGAACTCGGTCTCCAACAGCTCGTCCACCGGGGGCACTCCTCGTCAGCCTCGGAGACGTCCCGCCACCTCGGCCTTGACGTCGGCCGCAGGTACCCACCCGGCGCTCGATCCGACACCGGAGAGATTCACTCCGACGACGCCGTCCACCGCGAGCATCGCCCGGGCCTCGTCGACGGCCGCCGCGATGCCCGCCTCCCGCTGGTCGGGGGCGTCGAGGACCGCGCGGACGGCGTCGGGGGAGAGGTCGAGCCCGGGGAGCGTGGCCAGCCCGCGGGCGGTGGCCTCGTCGGTGTAGACGGCGACCCCGGCGATCACCGGCAGGGTCATGCCGGCCGCGCGGGCCGTCGTCAGGAAGTCCGCGAGCACCGCCGGGGAGCCCACGTGGTTCACGACGACGAGGCGGGCGCCCGCCGCCTGCTTGGCCAGCAGGGCCCCGAGGCGGGCCGCGCGGGGCGGGGCGGCCGGGGCGAGGGCGACGCTCGCGACGAGGCCCGCGGTCGCCGCGAGGTGGGTCTCGCGGGTGGCGTCGAGGTCGAACACCTGGGCGGCTCCCGCACTGACGGCCGCGGCGGCGCCGCTGCCGGGGCGGCTGTCGCCGGTCACGCACAGCACGCCCTCGACGCCGAGGGCCGCGAGCCCGACCATCTCCTGCTCCATCGAGACCCGGTTGCGGTCGCGGCAGGTCAGCGTGACCCAGGGGCGGACCCCGACGTCGAGGAGCTGGGCGGCGAGCATCGTCGGCGGGAAGTCGGCGCGGTCGTGCAGGTCGGCGACCAGCAGGGCGTCCGCGCTGGTGGCGAGGCGGGCGGCCACGGCGCGCATCGTGGCCGGGTCGCGGGCGGGCACCGAGAGGTCGGACAGGACGACCGGCCGGTGCGCGGCCGTGTCGAGCAGCCCGCCGGGGACGACGGTCGGCGCGGGTGGCGGGGGCCCGTCCCAGGCCCGCACCGGGGCGCCGTCGGTCCACGGGCACGGGAGGTCCTCGCCGAGCTCGCACGCGCCCGACGGGCGCACCCCGCCGCACGGGCCGAACTCCATCCGCTTCGGGCACGCCGTCATGGTCATCGGCGGAGGTGTTCCCCGCGGGCGCGCCCGTCACCCCGGCCCATCGGGGTCCGCGCGCCCTTGCCGTGCCCGGGAGCGGTACCTAGGGTCGGGCGTGGCCCAGCGCACACACCCGGTGACGGGACGGGTGCCCTGCCGCCCCGCCGACGTCGTCGGCCGAACGGTCGAGAAGACCCCGTGGCGGCATCCCTGTGCGCAGGACCCCCTGCCCCCGGGATCGCACGGGACGAGGAGGTCTCCAGGTGGCGGTCACGCCGACCGACCGGATCCGACGACCGACCGGGCCGGTGACCTGACGTGCGCGTCCGCGTCCTCGGGTCCTCCGCCGGCGGCGGCCTCCCGCAGTGGAACTGCTCCTGCGACGGCTGCCGCGCCGCCCGCGCCGGGACCGCGACCCCGCGCACCCAGTCGTCGGTCGCGGTGACCGCCGACGGCGAGCGCTGGTTCCTCGTCAACGCCTCGCCCGACGTCCGCCAGCAGCTCGCCGCGAGCCCCGACCTGCACCCGCGGGACGGCCGCCGCACCCCGGTCGAGGCGATCCTGCTCAGCGACGCCGAGATCGACCACACGCTCGGCCTGCTGATCCTGCGCGAGGGTGCCGGGGTGACCGTGCACGCCACCGCCGCCTCGGAGGCCGTCCTGCGCCGCGGCACGGGCTTCCTGACGACGCTCGAGGCCTACTGCCCGGTGACGGTGGTCGAGGTGGGGATCGGGGTGGAGCACGCCCTGACCGATGACCTCAGCTACACCGCGATCGACCTGCCCACCGGCAAGACGCCGCGCTTCGACGTCGGCGGGCCGGAGGAGGGCCGCGTGGTCGGGTACCGCTTCCACGACCGGCGCACCGGCGGCGTCGTCGTCTACGCCCCCGGCATCGCCGACCTGGAGCCGCTGCGCGAGGCGTGCGCCGGGGCCGACGCCCTGCTCGTCGACGGCACCACCTTCCACGACGACGAACTGGTCCGGCAGGGCCTCGGCCGCAAGACCGCCGCCGACATGGGCCACGTCGCGCTCGAGCGCTCCCTGGACTTCCTGGCCGAGCTCGGCGTCGGGCGCACGGTGCTGGTGCACATCAACAACTCCAACCCGATCCTTCTCCCCGACGCCCCGGAAGGGGCCGTCGTCGGGAAGGCCGGGGTGGAGATCGGGTACGACGGACTGGAGGTCGAGGCATGACCGAGACGCTGACCGACGGGGTCCGGGCGGCGGACGGCGACCTCGTCGACCGCCTGCGCTCGCAGGCCGAGCGCTACCACGCGGCGCACCCGTTCCACGTGCGCATGAACGCGGGGGAGCTCTCGCCCGCGCAGATCCGCGGCTGGGTGGCGAACCGGTTCTGCTACCAGGAGGCCATCCCGATCAAGGACGCGGCGATCCTGTCGAACTGCCCCGACGTCGCCGTGCGGCGGCGGTGGATCCGGCGGATCACCGACCACGACGGGACCGACGGCCAGGAGGGCGGGATCGAGGCGTGGCTGCGCCTCGGCGAGGCGTGCGGGGTGCCGCGCGCCGAGATGCTCGACCACCGCCACCTCGTCCCCGCGGTGCGCTTCGCGGTCGACGCCTACATCACCTTCGCGCGGACGAAGCCGTGGACGATCGCGGTCGCCTCCTCGCTCACCGAGCTCTTCGCGCCCGACCTCATGGCGACGCGGCTCGCGGCGTTCGAGAAGTACTACACGTGGATCGACCCCGAGGGCCTGACCTACTTCCGCAACCGGCTCCACCAGGCCCCGCGCGATTCCGAGCACGCCCTCGAGGTGGTGCTCGAGCACTGCCGCACCCCGGAGACCGAGCAGCAGGCCTACGACGCGCTCGCGTTCAAGAACGACATGTTGTGGGCCGTCATGGACGGCATCGACCACGCGTATCCCTCATGACCCTCTCCATCCCGACGACCGGGCGGCCGCGGCTCGCGCGCGGGGTCAAGATGCGGTTCGACCGCACCCGTGACCAGCACGTGCTGCTGCTGCCCGAGACCGTCGTCGTCCTGAACGCCACCGGCACCGCGATCCTCGAGCTCTGCGACGGGACGCGGACGGTGGACGAGATCGTCGCCGCCCTGCGCGAGACCTACGGCGAGGTGCCCGAGGACCAGGTCCTCGGCTACCTCGGCAAGCTCGTCGAGCGGCGGCACCTGGAGGTACGAGAGTGACCGGTATCGAAGGCCCGATGGGGCTCCTGGCCGAGCTGACCTACCGCTGTCCGCTGGCCTGCGCCTACTGCTCCAACCCGATCGAGATCGCCGCCTACCGCGACGAGCTCGACACCGCGACCTGGCAGCGGGTGATCACCGAGGCCGCGGAGCTCGGCGTGCTGCAGTGCCACCTCTCCGGCGGGGAGCCGCTGCTGCGCCGCGACCTCGCCGACCTCGTGCGGACGGCGTCGGAGCTGGGGCTCTACACCAACCTCGTCACGAGCGCGCTGGGCTTCTCCGAGTCCCGCGCCGCGGAGCTGCACGACGCGGGCCTCGACCACGTGCAGGTCTCGCTGCAGGCCGACGAGCCCACGCTGTCCGACCGGATCGCGGGGACGCCGTCGTTCGAGCGCAAGATCGCCGCCGCGCGCACGGTGCGGGAGCTGGGCTGGCCGCTGACGCTCAACGTGGTCCTGCACCGGCAGAACATCGACCGCATCGACCGGGTGCTCGCCGCCGCGGAGGACCTCGGCGCCGACCGCATCGAGCTGGCCAACACCCAGTACTACGGGTGGGCGGCGAAGAACCGGGCCGGCCTGCTGCCCAGCCGCGAGCAGCTCGCGCAGGCCGAGGTCACGGTGCGCGCGGCGAAGGAGCGGCTGCGCGGCCAGATGGAGATCATCTACGTGGTCCCCGACTACTACGCGACCTACCCGAAGCCCTGCATGGGCGGCTGGGGCGCGCGCCAGCTCGTCGTCGTGCCGACCGGCGACGCCCTCCCGTGCCTCGCCGCCCACGAGCTGCCGCTGCCCCCGGCCAACGTCACCGAGGCCTCGCTGCGCTGGATCTGGGAGTCCTCGCCGATGTTCTCGGCGTTCCGCGGCACCGACTGGATGCAGGACCCCTGCCGCAGCTGCGACCGCCGCGAGATCGACCTCGGCGGCTGCCGCTGCCAGGCCTTCGCCCTCACCGGCGACGCCACCCGCACCGACCCGGTCTGCCACCTCTCGCCCGACCACGGCCTGATCGAGACGGTGGTGGAGGAGGCGAACGTCGACACCCGGGTGGACCTCCCGCTGGTGGCGCGGCCGCACAGGTGAGCACTTGTGAGCACTAATCCGTGCCCGGGCACGGATCAGTGCTCACAGGACCGGAGGTCACACCGTGATCGGCTCCGCCGGCGCGGTGGCCTCGGGGACGATCGGCGGCGGGGTCGTGGCGTGGCGGACGGCCCAGGCCAGGACGAAGTCCGCGATCTCCTCCCAGCCCGGCGCGGCCGGGAGGAAGTGGGGCTTCCCCCCGAACTCGACCACCTCGGTGATCGTCTTCGCGGCCCGGTAGTGCGCGGCGTTGGACCACTGCACCTTCGGCGGCATGATCGTGTCGCAGCTTCCGGCGACCAGGAGCAGCGGTGCCCGGTCCTCGTTGTGGTAGTCCACCCAGGTGCCCTGGTGCCCGGGAGTGACGTTGGCCAGGGCGCCCTCGAAGACGAGGCTCCCGGAGACCGGCACGGCGTAGCGCTCGTAGAGCGCGCGGGCCTCGTCCTCGGGAAAGGTGTTGGTGAAGGCGTAGTTCCAGTGCTCGAAGTCGTAGCGGATCGCCCGGTGCCGGTTGGCCGGGTTCTTCAGCACCGGGAACGTCGCCCTCGCCTGCGAGAACGGGACGACCGACACGCCCTCGGTGGGGACGGAGTTGAGGGCGACCCCCGCGGCCCCGAAGCCGTGGTCGAGGAGGATCTGGGTGAAGGCCCCTCCCGCGGAGTGCCCGATGATGATCGGAGGGGACGCCAGCCCCCGGAGGATCTCCTCGAGGTGGCCGATGATCCCGGGGATCGTGAGGGCCTCGACGGGGGACGGGTCGGCGTTGAGGGCGTCCACCTCGACCTCGAAGCCGGGGTAGGCCGGGACGATCACCCGGTACCCCTGGCTCTCGTAGCGGGCGGCCCAGTGCTCCCAGGAGCGCGGGGTCACCCAGAAGCCGTGGACCAGGACGATGGTGTCGGGAGCGTGTCGGGTGTGAGTCATGGAAGATCACGCTAAGTAGGTGACGACGACGGTGGTTGTCCGACAGTGCGGGGTTCTGGGCCCTGGGTGCGTACTTCAGGGCGGTTCGTCCGGCCGGACCGTTGGTGTCCGCTGCCCCATCGCCTACTCTGGGTGACCCCAGCGGCCGAAGGGGGACGACCGTGCTCCTGCTCGACTCCGCGGACACGCCGGCCCCGCACCGCGCCGACGTCGTCACGGACCTGATGGCCCGGGCGAGCGCGGCCACGGTCACACTCGCCCCGCACGACGACCTCCACGCCCGGATGGAGCTGTGGCAGCTCGGTCGTCTGACCCTCTTCCGCAGCGCCTCGTCGGGGATGTCGATGTCCCGCGACCTGCGTCAGGCGCGACGCGACGGGACGCCGATCGTCGCCCTGGCAGTCCAGGAGCGCAGCGATGCGCGCCACGAGCAGTTCGGCCACCAGGCCCGGGTCGCCCCCGGCGGCCTCATGATGGTCGACCTCAGCGCCCCGTTCGCGTTCTCCTGGACGAGCTACGGGGCGTCCCGTGCCCTGCAGGTACCCCTCGACGTGCTCGGCCTCCCGATGGACGTCGTCCGTGCCGCGGCGCCCCGCCTCGGCGAGAGCCCGCTCGCCGGCCTCGTCGGCCGCCACGTCGTCGACCTGTTCCGGGAGGCCGACCGTCTCGCCCCGAGCCCGCAGGCCGCGACGGTCGGTGCCGCCGGTGTCGACCTCGTCCGCGCCCTGCTGTCCTCGGCGGCGCAGCAGGGGACGGTCCGGCGGGCCGTCCACCACGAGACGCTCCTGGCCCGCGTCCACGAATACGTCCGGCAGAACCTCCGGGACCCCGACCTCGGCGCCGACGAGATCGCCGTGGTCCACAACATCTCGCGTCGCCAGCTCTTCGCGCTCTTCGCGCGGGCGGGCACCAGCCTCGAGCAGTCGATCATCTCGCGTCGCCTCGAGGCCGCCCACGACGAGCTGGCGCAGCCGGGGTCGCGGCACAAGACGATCGCCACGATCGCCCACGAGTGGGGCTTCCGCGACCCCGCGCACTTCTCCCGCCGGTTCCGGGCGGCGTTCGGGATGACGCCCCGGGAGGTGCGCTGCCGCGCTCGTGAGCAGTGATCCGTGCCAGGGCACGGAATCAGGGAGCACGCCGACAGGGCTCACCGGACGTCAGTCACCCACCGGCACCCCGCCGAACACCGTCAGGCTGATGACGAAGTAGGCGACGTAGAGCCCGAGCAGGACGAAGCCGTGCCAGCGGCGCAGGTGGCCGGTGGCGAGGAAGCCGGCCGAGATCGCGGTCATGACGATGAGGACCGGCAGGTGCCAGGCGAGCACGTCGGCGTCGACGAGGATCGCGCCGCCGGCGAGCAGGATGATCCCGAGCTTGCCGGTCACCGAGAACACGACGCTGCCGATGACGTTGGCGATGCCGATCTCGGGCGCACCGCGCCGGGAGGGCTCGACGGTGAGGAAGATGTCCTCGAGCGTGAGCGCCAGCGTGGCGACGGTGACGCCGAAGACGGTGCCGTCGATGTCGAAGGTGTCGATGATCCCGCCGGTGCCCTCGCCCGCGGCGACCGCGCCGATGACCAGCCCGGCCAGCGCCAGGACGGCGAGGGTCAGGGCGACGCCGGGGGAGTGCGCCCGGGCCCGGAGGAAGCCCTGGTCGACGCGCAGGTCGGGCGGGAGGTCGAAGTGCCTCGACCCGCCGCGACCGGAGCCGCCGCCCGACGGGGGCGTGTCGAGGGTGGCGGTGCCGCCCGGCCGCCCGCCCGCCCCCGCGCCGACCTTCTCCAGCTGCTCGTAGACCTCGGCGTTGCGGAAGACGGGGCGCCGGGAGGCGTACTCGCGGTAGCCGATCCAGCCGACGAACCCGACGAAGAGCAGGACGAGCACCACCGCCGCGGAGACGGTGAGGAACCCGGTGAGGGCGAACGCGAGCATCAGCAGCGGGGCCGCGACGAACAGGACGAGGTAGTCCTTCGGCACGTCGACCCGGCACGGCGCGATGATCGCGGCGAGGGCGAGAACGATGCCCGTCATGGCGATCGTCGTGCCGATCACCGTCCCGAGGGCGACCTCGCTGAGGTCCTCCATGTTCAGGACGACGCCGAAGGCGAGGTCGTCGAACTCGATCCCGGTGAAGACGACGGCGACGAGGAAGAGCGAGATCGTCCATCGGCTCGCCACCCCGACGAGGTAACCGATCAGTTTCTCGGCGCTGTAGACCAGGACCCCGATGCCGACGACGAACAACAAGATCGATTCCATGCAGAGGCTCCCCGCCGAGCTGATCGCCACGATGTGCCGGACACGATGTGATCGTGAGCGATGGTGATCGGCGCCACCCTCAATTGCAACGGGTTGACAGACGATCAGTCGAGGGCGTTTCCGCCGTGTGCAGAATCTGCACACGAATTCCGGAGAACGACACGCGGACGGCACCACCGGGTGCCGCCCGCGTGTCGGCGGGGCGGCGGCCTCAGCCGGTGTTGCGCATGCCCGCCGAGATCCCGTTGACGGTCAGCAGCAGGGCGCGCTGCAGGTCGGGGTCGGGCTCGTCGACGGCCCGGCGCTCGGTGAGGGCGTGGACCTGCAGGTGGTGGAGGGGCTCGAGGTAGCTCTCGCGGACCTCGAGCGTCTGGCGCAGCAGCGGGTTGTTGGCCAGCAGCCGGTCGCCGGGGGAGAGGGCGAGGACCTCCCGGAGGGTCCGCGCGTGCTCGTCCTTGATGATCTCGAAGACGTCCTGCAGCTCGGGGTCGACGAGCTCGGAGACGTAGAAGGCCGCGATGCGCATGTCGGTCTTCGCGAGGGTCATCTCGACGTTGGAGAGCAGGTTCGCGAAGAACGCCCAGTCGCGCATCTCGTCGATGACGTCGCCGTACCCGGCGTCGTGCGCGGCGCGCAGCCCGGAACCCAGGCCGAACCACCCGGGCACGATCATCCGCGTCTGCGTCCACCCGAACACCCACGGGATGGCGCGCAGGTCGTCGAGCGAGGCCTGGCCGCCGGCCCCGGGCCGCTTCCCGGGCCGCGAGCCGACGTTGAGCATCGACAGCTCGTCGACCGGGGTGGCCTGGGTGAAGAAGTTCGGGAGCCCCTCGTGGCCGACGAGGGCCTCGTAGGCCTCCTGCGCGGCGTCGGAGATGACGTCCATGGCCTCGTCCCAGCGCTTGAGCTGGTCGGCGGGCACCCGGCTCGTCTGGTGCAGCAGCGTCGCGTCGAGCACCGCCGAGAGCATGATCTCCAGGTTGTCCTCGGCGAGGCTCGGCAGCGAGTACTTGTCGGAGATGACCTCGCCCTGCTCGGTCACCTTCATGACGGCGTCGACGACGCCGTGCGGCTGCGCGGCGATCGCCTCGCCGGCCGGACCGCCACCGCGACCCACCGAGCCGCCGCGGCCGTGGAAGAGCCGCAGCCGCACCCCGTGCTTGGCGGCGACGTCGCGCAGCTGGCGCTGCGCGGTGTGGATGGACCACTGGCTCGTCGTGATGCCGGCGCCCTTGTTGGAGTCGGAGTAGCCCAGCATCATCTCCTGGACGTCGCCGCGGGCCGCGACGATCGCCCGGTACGACGGGTCCGACAGCATCCCGTCGAGCAGGTCCCCGGAGATCTTCAGCTCGGTCGCGGTCTCGAACAGGGGCACGATGTCGAGCGACGACGTGGCCTGCGGCCCGCCGTCGTCGCCGGCGGTGATCTCGATCAGCCCGGCCTCCCGGGCGAGCACCGCGACCGCGAGGACGTCGTCGACGTTCTGCGCCATCGACATGATGTAGGTGTGCAGGGCCTCCTCGCCGTAGGTCTCCTGCACGTCGCGGATGCAGTCGAAGACCTCGAGGGTCTCCTTGAAGCTGTCGTCCCCGATCTGCTGCCAGTTCCGGCGCGGGGTCAGCGCCCGGCGCCCGGCCAGCTCCTTCGAGAGCACCTCGATGCGGCCCGCGTGGTCGAGCTCGTCGTACGGGGTCTCCAGCTCGCCGAGCCGGCCGAACAGGGCCGTGAGCGCGGTGTGGTGGAAGTTCGTGTGCTCCCGGACGTCGACCGAGGCCAGGTGCAGGCCGACGGCGTTGGCGCTGCGCATGACGTCGCGCAGCATCCCGTCCGCGATCCGCTCGCCCTGGTGCCCGCGCAGCGACGCGTCCATCACCTCGAGGTCGCGCAGGTACTCCGCCGAGCCCAGGTAGTCGCGGCCCGGGACGTGCGGCGAGCCGGCGGCGTAGCGGGTGCGCGTGTTCTGCAGCCGGGCGTGGACGTAGGAGCACTTGAGCCGGTAGGGCTCCTCGGCGTTGAGCCGGACGAAGCGGTCGTAGACCTCGGGCAGGGCGCGGCGGTCCTTCGCGAGGCTGCGGCGCAGGTCCTCGGACACCCCGACGAGGCGCGTGGAGACCGAGAGCTCCTGGACGAGCTCCTCGATCAGATCGATCTGGATGCGCACGCCGCGGTCGGCGTAGACCTCCATGGCGTCGCGGGTCAGCTGCGCGGTGACGTTCGGGTTGCCGTCCCGGTCGCCGCCCACCCAGCAGCCGAGGACCAGGGGCCGGGCGCCCTCGGGCAGGCGCAGCCCCACCCGGTCCAGCTCCTCGTCGAGGACCGTGAGCGTCTCGGGCACGGCGTGGCGTCCGAGCTGGTCGAGGTAGTAGGCGATCGAACGGGCCTCGTCGAGCACCGTCGGGCGCTCCGGGCGGATCTCGTCGGTCTGCCAGATCAGGTCGACCAGGCGCTCCAGCCGCTTCTCGGCGGCCTCCTCGGACAGGCCGTCGCCGAGGACGTTCGCGATGCCGCGCAGCTTGCCGAGCACCGACTGGCGCTGCGCCTCGGTGGGGTGCGCGGTGAAGGTCGGCTTCAGCTCGAGGCGGGAGAGGGCGGTCTGCAGCTCGTCGGGGTCGGCCTCGGCGACGAGGCGGTCGGCCAGCGTGCGGATCGGGCCCTCGCCCTGATCGTGGATCGCCTTGCGCTCCGCGGCGCGGTGGGTCTGCTCGGCGACGTTCGCGAGGTGGAAGTAGGTGGCGAACGCGCGGGCGAGGACGGCCGCCGTACCCGGGTCGAGGTCGGCGAGCAGGTCCCGGATCCCGGTGTCGCCCTTCTCGGGCGCCTGCCGCACGAGGTGGCGGACCTTCTCGACGAGGTCGAGCATGTCGTCGCCGTTCTGGCGGGCCAGGGTGCGCCCGAGCAGCGTGGAGAGCCGGCGGATGTCGGTGCGCAGCGCCGAGTGCTCCGATTCGCTGGAGACACTGCCCTCGGTCGACACGGAGTCGGAACGGCGTCCGGTGCTCATGCTGGCGTCTCCTTCGGCTCTCGCGGTCACGGGTCGCCCACGGCACCGGGGACGTGGCTGATTGTGCCCCGGAAGGCCGTACGGATAACACCGACCGGTGGGGAGAGGAATATGACTACCGGTCCCGGGACCGCAGCGCCTCCCGCTCCACCGCGTTGCCGGTCAGCAGGGCGGCCTCCCGCTCGGCCAGGGCGGCCTCGTCGTCCCGCCCGAGCCGCCGCAGGAACGCGCCGCGCGCGGCGGCGAGGTAGTGGTAGGTCGCGAGCCTCGGGTCGTCGGCGAGCGCGTCGAGGGCGGCGAGCCCCGCGGCCGGCCCCTCGCCGAGGCCGATCGCCGCGGCCCGGTTCAGCGCGACCACCGGGTTCGGCCAGCGGGCCAGGAGCACGTCGTAGAGCCCGACGATCTCCGCCCAGTCGGTCTCGGCGAACGTCGGCGCCTCCCCGTGCACCGCCGCGACGGCCGCGAGCAGGGCGTACCGGGAGACCGGGCGCCCCCGCAGGGCCTCCCGGGCCAGGGCCGTGCCCTCGGCGATCGCGGCCGCGTCCCAGCGGGAGCGGTCCTGGTCGGCGAGCAGCACCGGGAGGCCGTCGGGGTCCGTGCGGGCGGCCGAGCGGGCGTCGGTCAGCAGCACCAGGGCCAGGAGGCCGGCCACCGCGGCGTCCGCGGGGAACCGGGCCCGGAGCATCCGCGCCAGGTCGAGCGCGCGGTCGAGCAGGTCGCGGCGGACGAGCTCGTCGCCGTCGGGTGCCGTGTGGCCGGTCGTCAGGACGAGGTGCACGACGGTCAGCACCGCGTCGAGGCGCTCCGGCATCTCCGCCGGGCCCGGCACGCGGAACGGCACCCGGGCCGCGGCGATCTTCTTCTTGGCCCGCGTGATCCGGGCGGCCATCGTCGGCTCGGCGACGAGGAACGCCCGCGCAATCTGCGGGGTGGTGAGTCCGCCGAGCAGGCGCAGGGTCAGCGCCACGCGGGCGGCGGGGGCGAGGGCGGGGTGGCAGCAGGTGAAGACCAGGGCGAGGAGGTCGTGCCCGGCCGGCACCGGATCCTCGTCGGGAAGGACCTCGTCGACGACGAGCAGCGGCAGCGCCCGCTGCGCCACCTCCGCGCGCCGGGCCCGGTCGAGCGCGCGCCGCGTCGCGGCGGTCGTCAACCAGGCGCCCGGGTTCGCGGGCACCCCGGACGTGCGCCACGTCCCCAACGCCTGCGCGTACGCCTCCTGGACGCACTCCTCCGCGGCGTCGAGGTCGCGCGTGACGCGCACCGCCGCGGCGAGGACGGAGCCCCACTCGCGGCGGTGCGCGTCGGCGAGAGCCTCGTCCGGTGTCACGAGGTGGGCATCAGGGGCCGCACCTCGACCCCGCCGGACGGCGCCGGGACCTGGCGCGCCACGGCCAGGGCGGCGTCGAGGTCGGGTACGTCGACCATGTAGTAGCCGCCGAGGGCCTCCTTGGTCTCGACGAACGGCCCGTCGGTCACCTCCGCGTCGTCGCCGGGGGTGTAGTCGGGCGCGAGGTTCTTCCCCCGGACCGCGGTGGCGGTCGTGGTGGGGGCGAGCCAGCCGCCGCCCCGCAGCACGGCGCCGTTCGCCTCCTGGAACCGCCCGTGCGCGGCGAGCAGGTCCTCGGGGAGCTCGTCGGACTCGTCGACGTAGAGCAGGATCAGGTAGCCGGCCATGGTGGTCCTCCCTCGACGGGCCGCCCGGGTGGTGGCCCTCGTCATGACGTCGCGCTCGTTCCGCCGAATCGACAGCCGCGCCGGTGGGAACCTCTCCGGGTGTGAGCACCACTGCCGGCAACACGAAGGCCTACGCCGACTCGAGCGGCTCGTTCAAGCGCCGGGGGCCCCGGTTCACCGACCGCATCGTCGCGAATCCCACCGGGGAGGGCGAGTGGCCGGCCGAGCCCGGGCGCTACCGCCTCGTCGTGTCGCTGGCCTGCCCGTGGGCGCACCGCTCGGTGATCGTCCGCCGTCTCATGGGGCTCGAGGACGCGATCTCGCTCGGGATCACCGACCCGCTGCAGGACGACCGCTCCTGGCGCTTCTCCCTCGACGAGGACGCGAAGGACCCGGTGCTCGGCTACACCCACCTCGAGCAGGCCTACCTCGCCCGCGACCCGGAGGACGGCACCGAGAACGGCGTCAGCGTCCCGGCGATCGTCGACGTGGCCTCCGGGCAGCTGGTCACCAACGACTACCCCCAGATCACGATCGACCTCGGGCAGCAGTGGCGCGCCCACCAGCGCGCGGGCGCCCCCGACCTCTACCCCGAGGAGCTGCGGGAGGAGATCGACGGGGTGAACGAGGGCGTCTTCCACGACGTCAACAACGGGGTCTACCGGGCCGGGTTCGCCACGAAGCAGGCCCGCTACGAGGAGGCCTTCACCGCCCTGTTCGCCCGGCTCGACGCGCTCGACGAGCGGCTCGAGAACCAGCGCTACCTCGTGGGCGACCACATCACCGAGGCCGACATCCGGCTGTTCACCACGCTCGCCCGGTTCGACGCGGTCTACCAGTCCCACTTCAAGTGCAACCGGCAGAAGCTCGCCGAGTTCGGCGCGCTCTGGGCCTACGCCCGCGACCTCTACCAGACCCCCGGGTTCGGCGACACGGTCGACTTCGACCACATCAAGCGGCACTACTACATGGTCCAGACGACGATCAACCCGACGCAGATCGTCCCGCTCGGCCCGGAGCCGTCGGCCTGGCTGACCACGCACCACCGCGAGGAGCTCGGCGGCTCGCCGTTCGGCCCCGAGGGCTCGGCACCCACGCCGCTGGAGCACCCGCTGCGTCCGCTGGGCCCGATCGACATGTAGGCCGAGCGGGTAGCCGTCGGGGGTGAGTGCACCGAAGAACGTCGCCGAGCACGTCCTCGACCGTCTCGCCGCCTGGGGAGTGCACCGGTTCTACGGCTACCCCGGCGACGGCATCGGCGGGATCTTCACGGCGCTGCCCAAGCGGGACGACGCCGAGTTCGTCCAGGTCCGCCACGAGGAGACCGCCGCCTTCGCCGCGTGCGCCGACGTCAAGTACGGCGGCTCGACGATCGGCTGCTGCGCGGTCACCGGCGGGCCCGGCGCGGTCCACGCCCTCAACGGCCTCTACGACGCGAAGCTCGACCACCAGCCCGTCGTCGCCCTGCTCGGCCACACCGCGCAGACCGCGCAGGCTGGCGGCTACTACCAGGAGGTCGACCTCTCCACCCTGTTCTCCGACGTCGGCGGCTACGTCGCCGAGGTGAAGGACCCCTCGCAGGTGCGGCACATCGTCGACCGCGCCTGCCGCACGGCGCTGGCCGACCGCACCGTCGCGGTGATCATCCTGCCCAGCGACGTCCTCGAGGAGGACGCGGTCCCCGACCCGCCGGACGCCCACGGCTACTACCACACCTCCGCGGTGCCCTCGTCCGATCCGGGTGCCCCGGCCGACTCCGCGCTGCGCGCCGCGGCGGAGGTGCTGAACGCGGGGGAGAAGGTCGCGATCCTCGCCGGCGCGGGCGCCCTCGGCGCCTCCCAGGTGCTCACCGAGACCGCCAACCGCCTGCAGGCCGGCCTCACCACCGCACTGCTCGGCAAGGGCGTCGTCGACGAGCGCTCGCCCTGGAACACCGGCGCCGTCGGCCTGCTGGGGACCACCGCGTCGTGGCACCTCATGCGCGAGTGCGACACGCTCCTGATCGTCGGTTCGACGATGCCGTACACCGAGTACTACCCGGCGCCGGGCCAGGCCCGGGCGGTGCAGATCGACGTCGACGGTTCCCGCTGCGGCATCCGCTACGACACCGAGGTGAACCTGACCGGCGACGCCGACGCGACGCTCTCGGCGCTGCTGCCGATGCTGCGCGAGAAGGAGAGCTCGTCGTGGCGGGCGCACGTGGAGCGCTGGACCGCGTCGTGGGACTCGTTCTCCGAGCAGCGCGCCCACACCCACACGTCGTCGCTGAACCCGGAGCTCGTCGTCCGGCAGCTCTCCGACCGCCTGCCCGACGACGCCCAGATCGCCGTCGACTGCGGCACCGCCACCTCCTGGTACGCCCGCGACCTCACGCTGCGGCCCACCCAGCGGGGCTCGCTCTCCGGCACGCTGCTCTCGATGGGCGGCGCGATGCCCTACGCGATCGCCGCGAAGACCGCGCACCCCGACCGGCCGGTGATCGCCCTCGTCGGCGACGGCGCGATGCAGATGAACGGCGTGAACGAGCTCATCACGGTCCAGCGCTACTGGAAGACGTGGGCCGACCCCCGCTTCGTCGTGCTGGTGCTCTCCAACGACGACCTCTCGTTCGTCTCCTGGGAGACCCGCGGGATGCTCGGCGAGGCGCCCGACCCGCAGTCGCAGTCGCTGCCCGACGTGCCCTACGCGGAATGGGCGAAGCTGCTGGGGCTCGACGGCGCGACCCTGACCGAGCGCGCCGACATCGGGTCGGTGTGGGACCGGGCGCTCGCCGCCGACCGGCCGTTCGTCGTCGACGCCAAGGTCGACAAGGACATCCCCCTGGTCCCGCCGCACGTCACGCTGCAGCAGGCGTTCAACACCGCCCGCTCGCAGGTCACGGGCGACCCCGACGCGCTGGCGATCATCGCGAACGGCGTCAAGGAGACGGTGGGCGCGAAGGCCCGCTCGCTGCTGGGGCTGGCGCCCAAGAGCTAGAGCGGTACGACGACGGCCGGGGCGCCGGGAGGCCCCCGGCCGGTCGTTACGGTGGGCGCATGGCTGTCACCGTGGAGAACGCCGAGGACCTGACCCGCGCCCCGGGCGCGTCGGTCACCCCCGACACCCTGCCCAGCGACCTCGACATCACCGACCTCGTCATCGGCGGCGGCGCCGAGGCGAAGACCCGCGACACCGTGCAGGTGCAGTACCAGGGCATCCGCGTCTCCGACGGCGGCGAGTTCGACTCCTCGTGGAGCCGGGGCGGTGCGCCGGTCGAGTTCCCCCTCGGCCAGGTCATCGACGGGTTCAAGCTCGGCATCTCCGGCATGCGCGAGGGCGGGCGCCGCATCCTCGTCGTGCCGCCGCACCAGGGCTACGGCGACCAGGGCGTCCCGCCGGTCATCCCGGCCGGCGCGCACCTGGTGTTCGTCGTCGACCTCGTGAAGGTCAATTGAGGCTGCGCCTTCGTGCGTGCGTTTCCGTGCCCGGGCACGGAAACGCACGCACAGGTCGCGCCGGCGACGAAGGTTAGCGACCGATGTTCGCCGGCTGACCCGTCGCCTCGAGCACCGACATCCACAGGTCGCCGTCGGGGTCGATCTCGTTGCGGTGCCCGGTGATCAGCGCCATCGGCACGTGCACGAACCGGCGGCGCCACCGCACGACGACGGTCTGCGTCCGCCCCGCCATCCCGGCGTGCACCGCGGCGTGGGCCAGGCGCACGCAGTAGACGCTGTCGTAGGCGTTCGCCGGGACCGAGCGGATCGCGTACGAGGGGTCGAGGTAGCGCACGGTCGGCTCGAGGCCGACCTCGGAGAGCTTCGTCGTGATGCGCTCCTTGAGGAACAGCCCGATGTCGCCGAGCTTCGCGTTCCCCGACTTGTCCTTCGTCTCCGAGGCCTCGAGCAGGTGCTGCCCGGCGCCCTCGGCCACGACGAGGACGACCTGCCCGTGCTCGCGCAGGTGGCGCTCCACCCGGCACAGCAGCCCGTCGTCCCCCTCGAGGCCGAACGGCACCTCGGGGATCAGGACGAAGTCGGCGTCGTTGACCGAGAGCGCGGCGTAGCAGGCGATGAAGCCCGAGTGCCGGCCCATCAGCTTGACGATCCCGACGCCGTTCTCCGCGGCCTGCGACTCGATGAACACCGACTGGATGAAGTCGGTGGCCCGCGCGAACGCCGTCTGGAACCCGAAGCTCTGGTCGGTGTAGGGCAGGTCGTTGTCGATCGTCTTCGGCACCCCGACCACCGCGATGTCGAGCTTGCGGGCGTCGATCACCTCGGTCAGCGCCGTCGCCCCGCGCATCGAACCGTCGCCCCCGATGACGAACAGGACGTCGATCTCGTGGATCAGGAGGGTGTCGACCATCTCCTCGGGGTCCTGCGCGCCGCGCGAGCTGCCGAGGATCGTCCCGCCGGCGTTGTTGATGTCGCGGACCCGGTCGAGGCTCAGCTCCATCGTCGTGTGCCGGGAGTCCTTCGACAGGCCCTGGTAGCCGTTGCGGAACCCGAGGATCCGCTTCACGTGGTAGTGCTCGGTGAGCTCCTGGACGATGCCGCGGATCACGTCGTTCAGCCCCGGGCAGAGCCCGCCGCAGGTGACGATGCCGACGGTGGTCCGCGCCGGGTCGAAGTAGATCTTCTTGCGGGGGCCGGCGGTCTCGAAGCTCGGGACCCGGTCGATCGGCACGCCGTGGGAGAGCAGCACGGAGACGGTGTCGTCGACCAGGACGCGGTCGTCCTCGGCGACGTAGTGGGGCGACGTCCGCTTGGTGGACAGCATCTCGGCGAAGGGTGAGTCGTACTCGCAGTCACCGAGGGTGCGGACGCGGAGGTCGTCGAGGGTCAGCGACATGGGGTCCCGTCCGATCTGTTCTGTATCGATCCCGAACGAAGCGTAGCGCCACGTCGCTGGGCCGCGCCGACACGGTAACCCGGGTGCACCCCTAGAGTTCGCCGACGATCGGTCGTACCGACCGGTAGCCGTCGAACCAGGAGGAGGTCACGCGTGCCCGAGAAGGCGCCGGACGTGGTGGTGAGCGAGGTCGTGGACGCGCCCGTCGACGAGGTCTGGGAGCTCGTCGGGGACCCGGCGCGGATCGTCGAGATCTCGCCCGAGTGCTACGCGGTCCGCTGGCTCGGCGGGGCCGACGGTCCGCGCCCGGGCGCCCGGTTCGTCGGGTGGAACCGCAAGGGCCTGCTCCGCTGGCCGACGACGAGCACGGTCGCCGAGTACGACGAGCAGCGCCACATCAGCTGGGACGTCGACGTCGTCGGCCAGTCCGTGGCCCGCTGGAGCTTCACCCTCACGCCCGAGGGGCAGGGGACGAAGGTCACCCAGCGCTGGCAGGACAAGCGCACCGCGATCGCGGCCCTCGTCGGGAAGGCGCGCACCGGCGACAGCCCGTCGCACAACCGCGAGGGCATGCAGGCCACGCTCCGGACGGTCAAGCAGCGGGTCGAGCGCCCGACCGGGTGAGTCCCGCGGCACGGCCCGGGTCGGCTGTCTAGATTCGGGTCGTGGTGGCCCTTCCCGGACGCGCGTTGGAGGGTCCGGCCGCCGACCTCGCCGCCGTGCTCGCGGTCTGGGGCGGGGCGGCGTCGGTCGAGCACCTCTCCTCGGTGTCCGGTCTGCCGGCCGGGGCGATGCTCACCGCGGTCCGCGAGGCGACGGCGGCGGGCGTCCTGCGCTGGCGCCCCGACGACCGGCTCGAGTTCGTCCGCGAGTCCGACCGCGACGCCGTGTACGACGACGTCCCGCCCCCGCTGCGGCGCCTGCTGCACACCGCCCACGCGGCCGCGCTCGAGGCCGACGACGCGCTGAGCCGGGCGGGCACGCTCGCGGCGGCGGGCCGGGTCGACGACGCGGTCCACGTCGCGCGCGAAGGGCTCGCCACCAGCGACGACCCCGCCGTCCGCTCCCGGCTGCGCTCGTTCCTGTGCTTCACCCTGATCAGCGCCGCGCGGGTGGCCGACGCCCGCGCCGAGATCGACGCGCTGCTGGCGCTGCCCCTTCCCGACGAGGCCCGTACCCGGCTCGGGCACCTGCGGACCTGGGTCGACCTGCTCGCCGGCGACACGGCCCTGCCCGACCCGCCGGCCGACCCCGACCACCCCACCGCCCTGCTCAACGCCGCCATCGCCGCGCTCCTGCGCGGGCGCACCCACCGGGCCACCGAGCTCGCCACGGCGTCGGTCGAGGCGCGGGCGGGGGAGTCGTGGGCGGACGCGGCGTCGGCGACCGTGTGGCCCGCCTGGTGCCGGCTGCTCGCCGAGGGGCCGGCCGCCGCGGAGCGCGACTCCCTCGCGGTGCGCTCCCGCGCCCGGCGCTCCGGCCACCTGTGGCTCGGGCCGTACCACGAGTTCGTGTCCGCGCGGATCCACACGGCGGCGGGCCGGTGGCGGGAGGCGTCGGCCGAGATCGACGCCGGTCTCGCCGCGGCGGCCGGGACCGGCACGGGCTGGACCTCGCTCGCGCTCGCGGGTCGGGCGCGGATGCAGCTCGACCGCGGCGACGCCGGGGCCGCCGCCGCGACGCTCGACCGGGCCCGGGACGCTCCGGAGCAGTTCGGGCTGCCGGCCGTCGCGATCGCGGTCGCCCTCGTCGACGAGGCGCGCGGCAGCCTCGCCGCGGCGCACACGCGGGCCCACGCGGCGTGGGCGGCGGCGCGGGACGGCGGCCGGACGATCGTGTCGGTGATGTTCGGGCCCGACCTCGCCCGCCTCGCCCTGCGCGCCGACCGCCGCGACGCCCTCGACGCGGTCGCCGCCGCCCTGCGGGCCGATGCGCCCGACGGCGTGCTCACCGCGCCGGTGGTCGCCCTGGTCGACGCCCTGGCGGCGGCCGACCCGGTCGCGGTCGAGGCCGCCGCGGGCACAGCCGCGGCCGCGGGGGACGTCCCGGGGGAGATGGCCGCGCTCGAGGAGGGCGCCGCCCTCGCGGCCGGGCTCGGCGACCC
>NZ_JBHSIV010000011.1:0-184052 GCF_042653685.1 Actinomycetospora atypica
GGCGACGGCGGGACCGGGGGGCGGCCGGCCGGTGGCGGGCCGGCCGGGGGCGGGGAGGCCGGTGGCGGGCCGGCCGGGGGCGGGGAGGCCGGGGGAGGTCCGGCCGGGCGACCTCGCTCCGGGGCGGGACGCGGGGCGCCACCGTCGGGACGGGTGGCCCGACGGCGCGGCATGCGGAACTGCCCGGGGCGGTCGGGCTTCTCGGGATCGGCCATCACGCATTCCCTCCGCCGCGCAGCGCGGTCCGGAGCGAGAATCCGGGATTCGCGTCGCGGTGCCGCAGGAATCCGAGGAGAACGCACGCGACGAGCGCGACGAGCATCCACCAGAACAATTGTGCGAGGGGCGCGAAGACGCCGAGCGCGAACATCGTGGTGCTCGAGGCGTCGCCGGCGAGGATCGTGGCGACCACCAGGGCGAGGAACGCGAGGACCGGGGGCTGCAGGGCCGGCACGACGAGGCCGTCGGGCCGCGCCGCGCACACCGCGAGCACGCACACGACGAGGTAGCCGACCGGGAACAGCAGTCCGAGCAGGCCCGCGCGGTGCTGCAGGAACCACGCGAGCAGCACGACGACGACCAGCGCGACGGCCGAGAGCAGGGGCCACGGGTACCCCGGGCCCACCGCGAAGCGTCCCGACTGACGGGGCCGCGCGGGCTCCGCCGGGGGCCGCTCCGCCACGGCGCCACCGGACCGGCGGGCACCGCGGGAGAAGGACCCGCTCGACCACCGGGCGGGACCGGGCCGTCGTCCCGCGTCGTCGCCCGGGCGCGGGTCCCACCGATCGGCCACGGAGTCACCGTAGCCGAGGTCCGGCCGGTCCCCACGGGGGCGTCGTCGGAACTATTTCCCGGCCCATTCCCGCGGGCGCGTTCGCAATTTCCGACCGGCTCACACGAATCGCACGTCGAGGCGGGCGTCCCGGTCGTGCGACGGGGCGAAGGGGCGGCGCCGCACCACGGACGGGTGCGACCGCACGCCGACGGCCCGCCCCGACCTTAGTCTCGACAGCGTCACCAACTGGTCCGTGTGGCCTATCTGCGACACACCACCCGAAGGACCCGCGTGCCCGTCGAGAACACCCCTGCCCGCCTCGTCGGCGCGGTCCTGCTCGTGCTCGCCGCCCTCGTCGGAACGGCCGCCCCGGCCCTCGCCGACCCCGCCCCGCCGCCCCCCGCGCCCGGCTGGACCTACCGGGTCGATCGAGGTCACCCCGCGCGAGGGGCAGGACGCGAAGGAGCGGCTCGACGCCCGCAGCGACCGGGTGCCGGCGACCGTGACGGCCTGGTACGTCGACCCGGCGACGCGGCAGACGGTCGTGGCGGTCGTCGGGCCGGTCACCCCCGAGGCCACCGAGTTCGCGGCCGACGAGAACCCGGCCGCCGTCCGGCTCCGGCCGATGTCGGCCCCGGTCCGCCCGCTGCAGGTGGTCGCCCCGCCCCAGGCGCCGACGACCCTCGTCGGGGGCACCGCGATCACCGCCGAGTCCGTGCGCTGCTCGGTGGGCTGGTCGGTGCGCAGCGCCACCACGCTCTCCGTGCTCACGGCCGGCCACTGCACCGAGGACGCGATGACCTGGGACGGGCCCGACCGTCGACCCCTCGGCACCGTCACCCGCAGCCGCTATCCCACCGAGGACTACGGCCTGATCCAGGTCGGCGACCCCTCGGCGTGGCGACCGAGCGGCCAGGTGGCGGGCGGGCCGACGGTCACCGGGTCGACCCCGTCGGGGATCGGGGCGCCGGTCTGCCGGTCGGGCTCGACCTCGGGCTACCACTGCGGCGAGATCCAGGGGCTCGACGCCACCGTCAACTACGGCAGCGGCGTCGTCGTCTCGGGCCTCGTCCGGACCAGTGCGTGCGCGGAGCCCGGCGACTCCGGCGGCCCGTTCGTCGACCCCGGCACCGCGCAGGCGCAGGGCACGCTCTCGGGCGGCTCCGGCGACTGCACGAGCGGCGGGGAGAGCTACTTCGAACCCCTGGCGCCGCTCCTGGAGCGCTTCGGCCTGACGTTGGTCACCGGCAGCTGAGCACCATCCCGGCTTGGCGATTAGGCCGAACGGGTTAACGTCTGCGTCCGCCACTGCGATACCCCCGGGACACGACAGCTCACCGTCCGTGCTGACCGGAGGATTCTCGTGCCCCTGACCGACCCCGCCCGTCGTGCCGGCGCCGTGCTGGCGCTCGCCCTGGCCGCCGTCCTCGTCCTCGCCGTGCCGGCCCTCGCGCAGCCCTCCCCGACCCCGCCGCCCCTGCCGCCCGGTCCGGGCTCGACGAACCGGCCCACGCCGGTCGAGCCGGGCGCGGGCCAGGCGGCGAAGCGGCGCCTGGACGAGCGCCGCGGTCGTGTGCCCGCGAACGTCGCCGCCTGGTACGTCGACCCGGCCACCAACCAGACCGTCGTCGCCGTCGTCGGCCCCGCCACGAGGGACGCGACCGACTTCGCGGCCGACGAGAACCCCGCCGCGGTGCGGGTGCAGCCGATGTCGGCGCCGATCCGGCCGTTGGGCGACGGGGCGCAGCGGAGCTCGGCCCTCCGGCAGGCCGCGGCCGCACCCCTGGTCGGGGGCAGCGCGATCACCACGGTGACCAGCACGACGACCTCCGGCGGCACCACCACGCGCACCGGGCTCCGCTGCTCCGACGGCTGGTCGGTGCGTCGCGGCACGACGACCTACCTGCTCACCGCCGGCCACTGCACGCAGGGCACCACGAGCTGGTCCGGACCGAACGGGCAGACCATCGGCACCGTCGCCCGCACCGCCTGGCCGACCGCCGACTACGGGATCGTCCAGGTCACCGACACCGCGGCCTGGCGCGGCAGCGGTCAGGTCCGGGGTGGGCCGACGGTCACCGGCGCCACCGAGGCGCCGGTCGGCACGCAGGTCTGCCGGTCCGGCTCGACGTCGGGCTACCACTGCGGAGTGGTCCGGGCGAAGAACGTCACGGTCAACTACGGCAGCGGCGTCGTCGTGCAGGGGCTGACGCAGACCACCGCCTGCGCCGACTCCGGCGACTCCGGCGGGTCGGTCCTCGCCCCGGGGACCCGGCAGGCCCAGGGCCTGCTGTCGGGCGGTTCCGGCAGCTGCGCCGGCGGGGGCACCAGCTACTTCCAGCCGCTGCGCCCGATCCTCAACCAGTTCGGTCTGACGCTGGTCACCGGGAGCTGACGAGGACGTCGACGAGGCCGGCCCGGGCGTCGTGGGCGGTGGTCCAGCGCCGGTGGTCCCACGTCTCGCCGGCGAGCGAGTCGCCCGCGAAGAGGACCTGGGAGAAGGCGACCCCGCGGAAGCGGGCGACGGCGATGAGCGCGGCCGCCTCCATCTCCACGGTCACGCAGCCCTCCTCGCGGCGGCGGTCGGTGCGCGAGCGGGTCTCCCGGTAGACGGCGTCGGTGGTCCACGTCCGCCCGACCGTGTGCGCCACGTCGGCCGCGTGCAGGTCCGCGACCAGCGCCGACACCCCGTCGGGATCGGCGTCGACCACCCGGCCGGGCGGCAGGTAGTGGAACGACGTGCCCTCGTCGCGCAGGGCGGAGTCGACGACGACCGCGTGGCCGAGCACGAGGTCGCCCACCAGCACGCCCGCGCCACCGACCGCGGTGAAGCGGCGCCCGCCCAGCACGATCAGCTCCTCCAGGCTCGCGGCCGCCATCGGGGCACCGACCCCGGGGTGCGCGACGCCGACCGTGCGCCCGTCGGGCCGGGTGACCCCGAGGACGGGGGAGCGGCCGTTCTCCGAGTGCAGCGCGGCCACCTCGGGGTGCTCCCGGGCGAGCGCGGCGAGCACCTCCGGGAAGAAGCACAGGACGATGTCGGCGGGCACCTCGCCGCTGGTGCGCATGGCACCGGGCGCGATGATCCCGGGCTGGTCGAGGTCGTCCTCGGCGAGGGGGAGATCGGTCACCCGGCCACCCTGGCGTAGGCGGCGCGCAGGGAGCGGGCGGCCTCGCGGTCGGCGGCGGTGGCCTCGATCACCGACTCCCGCGGCACCCGCCACGCCGGCTCCTCGCCGTGCAGCGCCCACGCCGCCTGCCGGGCCGCCCCGAGCGCGACGTACTCGGCGGGCGCGAGCACCTCGACGTCGAGCCCGAACACCGCCGGGGCGATCGCGGCGACCGCCCGCGACCGGCTGCCGCCGCCGATCAGCAGGATCCGTTCGCCGGCCACCCCCACGTCGGCCAGCGCCCCGACCCCGGCCGCGAGGCCGCAGAGCATCCCCTCGACGGCGGCCCGGGCGAGGTTCTCCCGCGTGCCGTTGGCGCCGGTCAGCCCGGCGATCGTGCCGGTGGCGTCGGGCCGGTCGGGGGTCCGCTCGCCCTCGAGGTAGGGCACGAGCACCAGGCCGCCCGCCCCGGGTGCGGCGGCGAGGGCGAGGTCGTCGAACCCGTCGGGGTCGACGCCGAGCAGGGTCGCGCCCACCCCGAGCACGCGCGCGGCGTTGAGGGTGCAGACCAGCGGCAGGTAGCGCCCGCGGGCGTCGGCGAACCCGGCGACGAGCCCGCTCGGGTCGGCGGTCGGGTCGTCGGCGGAGGCGAACACCGTGCCCGAGGTCCCGATCGAGACGATCAGCTCCCCGGGCGCGCTCCCGATGGCCAGGGCGGCACCCATGTTGTCCCCGGTGCCGGGCGCGACGACGAGGCCCTTCGCCGGTCCGTGCTCGTGCCCCCGGCCGACGTCCTCACCCGGCGAGGCGACCCGCGGGACGTCGAGCTCCCGCCCGAAGGCGAGCTCGAGCAGGTCGGGGCGGTAGCGCTCCTGCGCCGGGGACCAGTAGCCGGTGCCGGACGCGTCGCCCCGGTCGGTGACCGCCTCGACCCCGGCCCGGGCGCCGCCGCGCAGCCGCCAGGTGAGCCAGTCGTGCGGGAGCATCACCGACCGCGCCCGCTCCGCGTTCGCCGGCTCCTCGCGGGCGGTCCAGCGCAGCTTCGAGGCGGTGATGCTGGCGACGGGCACGGTGCCGACCGCGTCGGCCCAGGCGTCCGCGCCCCCCAGCTCGGACACGAGGTCGTGCGCCGCGTCGGCCGAGCGCGTGTCGTTCCAGAGCAGGGCGTCGCGGATCGGCTCGCCGCGGCCGTCGCAGAGCACCATCCCGTGCTGCTGCCCGGCCACCGCGATCGCCGCGACGTCGTCGGTCCCGACCTCGCCGAGCGCGGCGGAGAGCGCGGTCCACCAGTGCCGCGGGTCGACCTCGGTGCCCTCGGGATGGGCCTGCCGGGCCTCCCGCACCACCGACCCGTCGGCGGGATCGACGACGACGACCTTGGTGGCCTGGGTGGACGAGTCGACTCCGGCGACGTAGGCGGGCATCCGCCCATGTCAGCATCCCGCGGGCTACGGCACCACCGGCGGCTCGCCGGGCACGCAGCCGCAGCTCTCCCGGACGACGAAGCTCGGCGCCAGCTGCTGGACCTCCACCGACGCGTCGGGCTGGGCGCGCCGGCGCAGCAGCAGCCGGACGGCCTCGGAGGCGATCCGGGTGAAGGGCTGCGCCATCACCGTCAGCCGGGGCGCGAACAGGTCGGCCCACGCGAAGTCGTCGAAGGCCACCACCGCCACGTCCTCGGGCACGCGGGCGCCGGCGTCGCGCAGGGCCGCGATCACGCCGATCGTCATGCTGTTGTTCCCGACGACGACCGCCGTGGGCGGTTCGGGCAGCGCCAGCAGGTCCGCCATCGCGGCCCGGGCG
This sequence comes from Actinomycetospora atypica, assembly GCF_042653685.1. Lineage (NCBI taxonomy): Bacteria > Bacillati > Actinomycetota > Actinomycetes > Pseudonocardiales > Pseudonocardiaceae > Actinomycetospora > Actinomycetospora atypica. Next base: position 5,689 of record NZ_JBHSIV010000011.1, read on the forward strand.
GGCTCGGTGGCCGACTCCCCGGAGACCTGCAGCGCCGGGTCCGGCACCACGCCGGTCTCGTCGAGCGCCTGCAGGAACCCCGCGCAGCGCTCCGAGGTCGTCGTCAGGCCGCTCAGCCCCGCCACGAGCGCGATCCGGGTGTGCCCGTGCCCGACGAGGTGGCGGGTGAGCGTCGCGGTCGCCTCCCGGTTCTCGCTGCCGACCTGGTCGAGCGAGCTCGCGATCCCGTCGCTGATGAGGCGGTCGAGCAGCACGGTGGGGACCTCGTGGCGGGCCAGGTACTCGAGCGCCGCCTCGGGCGCGGGCGACGGCGCGAGTACCACCCCGTCGACGCGGTGGTGGTGCAGGCGGGCCACGACGGTGCGCTCGTAGTCGGGGTCCTCGTGCGGGTCGACCAGCAGCAGTGTGTAGCCGGCGGCCGCGGCGGCCGACTCGGCGGAGGAGAGCAGCTCGCCGAAGTACGGGTTCGAGATCGCCGACAGGACGAGCCCGAGGGTGGTCGTGCGGCTGGTGGCCAGCGACCGGGCGACCGTGTTCGGCGTGTACGCGGTCTCCTCGACCGCGGCGAGGACGGCGGCCCGGGTGTCGGCGCTGACCGACCGGGTGTTGTTGAGGACGTGGGAGACGGTGGCCGTGGAGACCCCGGCCCGCCGCGCGACGTCGGCCATCGTGACCACCCGTCGGACCTCCGCTCACGACCCCGCCTGCTGACCGCGCTGATGATGCCCGCTCGGACGCGATCGGGGGAGGACGTGCCCGCCGCGCGAACAGGACGACCGGAATGGTCAAGCGTTTGCGTCGGCACGCGGGGGAGTCCTACGGTCGCTCGACGTGATACCGGCGTGGCCCACATCACGTGTGGATCGGAGCGGAGGCGGCGTGAGACGACGAGGTCTGCCGGCATTGCTGGGCGTGGCGCTTCTCGGGCTCGTGGCGGGCTGCTCGGGCGCGGGCGCGCTGGGGGCCGAGGAGGGCGTCGAGACGGTGACCGTCGCGATCGTCTCGAACCCGCAGATGGAGGACGCGATCTCGCTGTCCCCGCAGTTCGAGCAGGAGCACCCGGGTATCCGCCTGCGCTTCGTCTCGCTCTCGGAGAACGAGGCCCGCGCGAAGATCACCGCGAGTGTCGCCACCGGCGGCGGCGAGTTCGACGCCGTGATGATCTCGAACTACGAGACCCCGCAGTGGGCCCAGAACGGCTGGCTGACCGACCTGACGCCCCTCATGGACCGCACCCCGGGCTACGACCCCGGCGACTTCCTGCCCACGGTGCGCGACGCGCTGTCGTTCCAGGGGCGGATGTACTCGGTGCCGTTCTACGCCGAGTCGTCGTTCCTTATGTACCGCAAGGACCTCTTCGCGCAGGCCGGCCTGACGATGCCGGCGCAGCCGACCTGGCAGCAGGTCGCCGACGCCGCCGCCCGGCTCGACGACCGCTCGCGCGGCGGGAACACCGCCGGCATCTGCCTGCGCGGCAAGCCCGGCTGGGGCGAGATGATGGCGCCGTTCAACACGGTGGTGAACACCTTCGGCGGCCGCTGGTACGACCCGCAGTGGAACGCCCAGCTGACCAGCCCGCAGTTCGAGCAGGCGGCGCAGTTCTACGTCGACCTGGCGCGGGCCCACGGCATCGCCGGCGGCTCGCAGGCCGGCTTCTCCGAGTGCGGCACCGCGTTCAGCCAGGGCAACGTGGCCATGTGGTACGACTCGACCTCCGCGGCGGGGACCGTGATCGACCCCGAGGAGTCCCGGGTCGTCGACCAGGTCGGGTTCGCCGCCGCGCCTGTGGTCGCCACCCCGAGCTCCGGGTGGCTCTACTCCTGGTCGCTCGCCATCCCCAAGACCTCCCCGCGCGTCGACGCCGCGTGGGAGTTCATGAGCTGGATGACGGACAAGGCGTACGTCCAGCGGGTCGGCACCCAGCTCGGCTGGGAGTCCGCGCCCCCTGGCGCCCGGAACTCCACCTACGACTCGCCCCAGTACCAGCAGGCCGCCGGCGCCTTCGCCGACACGGTCCGCGACGCGATCCAGCGGGCCAACCCGAAGCAGCCGACCGTGCAGCCGGTGCCCTACGAGGGCGTGCAGTTCCTCCGGATCCCCGAGTTCCAGGACCTCGGCACGCGGGTGAGCCAACAGATGAGCGCCGCCATCGCCGGGCAGATCACGCCGGCCGAGGCGCTGGAGCAGTCGCAGGAGTACGCGACGACGGTGGGGGAGAGCTACCAGCCATGAATTCACGACGCATTCAGGGGAGCACGCCGGTAGGAGAGCTGGGGCAGTCATGACCAGCACTCTCGAGAGGCCGCCCGCCGAGGCCGGGCCGCCCCCCGCCCCGCGGACGCCCGGTCCCCGGTCGACGAGGAGCGAGGGCTGGGTGCGCCGCGCGCCCCTGCTCCCGGCGCTCGTCTTCACGATCATCATCACGCAGATCCCGTTCCTGCTGACGATCTTCTACTCGTTGCAGTCGTGGAACCTGGTGCGGCCGGGGTCGCAGCAGTTCGTGTGGTTCGAGAACTACGTCAGCGTCTTCGCCGACTCGCAGTTCCGCGGGGTCGCGCTCAACACCGTGGTCATGACGGTCGGGTCGGTGCTCGTCGCCGTCGTGCTCGGGATGGTGCTGGCGCTCCTGCTCAACCGCCACTTCGTCGGGCGGGGCGTGGTGCGCACCCTGCTGGTGACGCCCTTCCTCATCACGCCCGTCGCGGCGGCCCTGCTGTGGAAGACGACGCTGCTCGACCCGACCTACGGCCTCGTGAACTTCCTGCTCTCTCCGTTCGGGGTGGGCGACGTCGCGTGGACCTCGAGCTACCCGCTCGTGTCGGTGATGGTCGCGCTCATCTGGCAGTGGACGCCGTTCATGATGCTGCTGCTGCTCGCCGGCCTGCAGTCGATGCCGTCGGACCAGATCGAGGCCGCCCGCATGGACGGCGCGGGCGCGTGGGCGATCTTCCGGGAGCTGACGCTGCCGCACCTGCGGCGCTTCATCGAGCTGGGCACCGTCCTGGGCGCGATCTACCTGGTGAACACCTTCGACGCCGTCTACATGATCACGCAGGGCGGGCCCGGCACGGCGTCGGCGAACCTGCCGTACTACATCTACCAGCGGGCGTTCCTCGGCTTCGACATCGGCCAGTCGGCGGCCATGGGCGTCGTCGTCGTGGTCATGACGATCATCGTCGCCACCTTCGCGCTGCGCCTGGTCTTCACGAGCTTCGGCGCGGCGGAGGAGAACTGATGGCCACGAGCACCGAGGCCCGGCCGACCACCTCGTCGTCGGGACCCGAGCCCCAGGAGCCCCGGAGCGCGTCGCGCACCGGTCCGGTCCTGCTGACCGTCGTCACGTGGATCGTCGCCATCGGGTTCTTCTTCCCGGTGCTGTGGATGGTGCTGACGGCGTTCAAGACCGAGCAGGACGCCCAGACCGACCCGCCGACCCTGGCGTTCACGCCGACGCTCGAGCAGTTCCGGACCGTCTTCGACGCGGGCATCGGGCCGTACTTCGCGAACTCGCTCGGGGCGACGGTCATCTCGACCGTCCTCGTCCTGCTGCTCGCCACGCCCGCGGCGTTCGCGCTCTCGCTGCGCCCCGTGGAGAAGACGCAGGACGTCCTGTTCTTCTTCATCTCGACGAAGATGCTCCCGGTCGTCGCCGCGATCGTCCCGATCTACGTCGTCGTGAACGACCTGCGGCTGCTCGACAACATCTGGACGCTCGTCGTGCTCTACACCGCGATGAACCTCCCGATCGCGATCTGGATGATGCGCTCGTTCTTCCTGGAGGTGCCGTCCGAGCTGCTGGAGGCCGCGTCGATCGACGGGGCCAGCCTGGGGCGGACCCTGCGCGAGGTGGTGCTGCCGATCGTCTCGCCCGGCATCTTCGCCACCGCGCTGATCTGCACGATCTTCTCGTGGAACGAGTTCTTCTTCGCGGTCAACCTGACGTCGGCGAACGCGGGCACGATGCCCACGTTCCTGGTGCAGTTCGTGACCTCGCAGGGCCTCTACTTCGCCCAGCTCTCCGCGGCGGCCACCCTCGCGGCCCTGCCGGTGATCCTCGCGGGGTGGGTGGCCCAGAACAAGCTGGTGCAGGGTCTGTCGTTCGGCGCCGTCAAGTGAGGGGATTCTGATGGCCGAAGTGGTGTTCGAGCAGGCCTCGCGGATCTACACGCCCGGGGCGAAGCCCGCCGTCGACCGGCTCGACATGACCGTCGCCGACGGCGAGCTGGTGGTGCTCGTCGGGCCGTCGGGCTCGGGGAAGTCGACCGCGCTGCGGATGCTCGCCGGCCTCGAGCCGATCGACGCGGGCAGCGTGAAGATCGACGGGCGCAACGTCGTGGACGTCCCGTCGAAGGACCGGGACATCGCGATGGTGTTCCAGAGCTACGCGCTCTACCCGTCGAAGACGGTGCGCGACAACATGGCCTTCCCGCTCAAGATGCGCGGCATGGACAAGGCCGAGCAGGCCAAGCGCGTGAACGACGCCGCCGAGCTCCTCGGGCTCACCGAGTACCTCGACCGCAAGCCCAAGGCCCTCTCCGGCGGCCAGCGCCAGCGTGTCGCGATGGGCCGGGCGATCGTCCGCGAGCCCCAGGTCTTCCTCATGGACGAGCCGCTGTCGAACCTCGACGCCAAGATGCGCGTCCAGACCCGCTCACAGATCGCGGGGCTGCAGAACCGGCTCGCCGTCTCCACCGTCTACGTCACCCACGACCAGGTCGAGGCCATGACGATGGGCGACCGCGTCGCGGTGCTCCGCGACGGCCGGCTCCAGCAGTACGCCACGCCCAGCGACCTCTACGACCACCCCGACAACGCCTTCGTCGCCGGGTTCATCGGCTCGCCGGCGATGAACCTCATGGACCTGCGCCGCACCGGCGACGGGGTGTCCCTGGGCGGGTCGGAGATCCCGCTGGCGCGCACGATCCGCGACGCGGCCGGGTCGTCGGACACCCTGACCGTCGGCGTGCGCCCGGAGGACCTGTCCCTGGAGTCGGACGGCGGCGGGATCAAGGCGGTCGTCGACGTGGTGGAGGAGCTGGGCAGCGAGTCCTACCTCTACGCGCACATGGCCGAGCACCCCGACACCACGCTCGTCGTCCGCGGACCCGGCCGGACGAAGGTCCGCTACGGCGAGACGATCGCGGTCCGGGTCGACCCGGACGCCCTGCACGTGTTCGACGCGACCTCGGGGGAGCGGGTCGGCGGCTGACCCTCCCGACCGACGCGTTGCGCGACGCACACGGTCAGCCGGGTCGAGGTACGCCGGCGGCAGCGTTGCGTCACGCACACGGTCAGCGAGGTCGGCCCGGCAGCGCTACGGCAGTGCGCGGCGCACACGGTCAGCGAGGTCGAGGCCTGGCAGCGCTACGGCGTTGCGCGACGCACACGGTCAGAAGCGTCGAGGTACGCCAGCGGCAGCGTTGCGCGGCGCAACGGCGACGGCGGTTCGTCGTCGTGCCGAGCCGGCCGTGTGCGGGACGCAACGGTGACGACGGTTCGTCGTCGTGCCGAGCCGGCCGTGTGCGGGACGGAACGGGTGCGGCGTCGGGACCGACTACCCGTCGAGGACGGCGCGGAGTGACGCGCGGGCGCCCTCGGTGTGCAGGCGGTCGAGGTGGCGGCGGTAGGCGTCGGTGAAGCGGGAGTCGTCGACGAGGTCGCCGAAGAGCGAGCGGTCCTCGAGGAAGGCCAGGGGCTCGTCGGGGTAGCGGCGGGCGGCGGCGGTGCGCTCCTCGGCGCGGCCGGTGTCGACGACGTCGATCGGCTCGCCGGACTCGTCGACCCCCTCCGCGTAGCGGGCCCACGCGGCGACGATCAGCGCCGAGCGCTCGATCTGGCCGCCCTGGTCGAGGTTCTTCCGGATCACGGGCACCAGCCACGGCGGGATCCGGTCGGAGGACTCCGCGGCGAGGCGGGCGAGGGTGTCGCGGATCTCGGGGTTGGCGAAGCGGGAGACCAGCGTCGACTTGTACTCGTCGAGGTCGACCCCGGGGACCGGGAGCAGGGTCGGCGTGGCCTCGTCGTCCATGTAGCCGCGGACGAAGCGCACGAACTCGTCGTCGGCGCACACCTCGTGGGCGTACCGGAACCCGGCGAGGTAGCCGAGGTAGGCGATCGCCTGGTGGGAGGCGTTGAGCAGGCGGAGCTTCATCAGCTCGTAGGGCTCGACGTCGGCGACCACCTGCACGCCGGCCTCCTCGAAGGCGGGGCGGCCGGACACGAAGCGGTCCTCGAGCACCCACTGGGTGAACGGCTCGCAGACCACGGGCCAGCCGTCCTGCACCCCGAACTGCGACGCGAGCTCCTCGCGGTCGTCGTCGGTGGTGCGCGGCGTGATCCGGTCGACCATGGAGTTCGGGAACGGGACCTCGGCCTCGATCCAGGCGGCGAGGTCGTCGGCGGCCTGCTCGTCGCGCAGGCGGGCGAAGGCGGTGATCATGCGGTGGGCGACGTCGCCGTTGCCGGCGATGTTGTCGCAGCTCATCACGGTGAACGGCGCGGTCCCCGCGTGGCGGCGCCGGCGCAGCGCCTCGACGAGGTAGCCGAAGGCCGACTGGGGCAGGGTGTCGGCGTCGCGGGCGATGTCGTGCGCGACGCTCGCCTCCGAGCCGTCGAACTCGCCCGTGGCGGTGTTGACGTGGTAGCCGCCCTCGGTGACGGTGAGGCTGACGATCCGGGTGGCCGGGTCGGTCATGCGGTCGAGGACGGCCTCCGGGTCGTCGGGTGCCACGAGGTAGTCGACCATGGAGCCGATGACGCGGGGCTCGCGCGAGCCGTCGGCGTGCTTGAGCACGAGCGTGTAGAGGTCGTCCTGGCGGTGCATGACCTCGCCCATGGCCCGGTCGGCCTCCAGCACGCCGACCCCGCACAGCGCCCACTCGTGGTCGCGACCCTCGGTGAAGAGGCGGTCGAGGTACATCGCCTGGTGGGCGCGGTGGAAGCCGCCGACCCCGATGTGGACGATGCCGACGGCGAGGGCGTCGCGGTCGTAGGTCGGGACCGGGACCGACAGCTCCGGGAGGCTCGCGCGGCTCAGGGCGACTGCGTCGGCGCTCATCGCCCCAGCCTAGGAGCGCAAGCGGTTGCCGTCACCGTCCCCCGGCCACGTCGAGGATGCTCCCGGTGGCGTACGAGGCCTCGGCGGAGGACAGCCAGACGATCGCCGCGGCGATCTCGTCGGCCGTGCCCGCGCGGCCGACGGGCACGGCGGGGCCGATCCGGGCGACGCGGTCGGGCTGGCCGCCGGAGGCGTGCAGGTCGGTGTCGATGATCCCGGGCCGGACGACGTTCACCCGGATCCCCTCGCCCGCGACCTCCTTGGCCAGCCCCACCCCGAGGGTGTCGACGGCCGCCTTGGACGCGGCGTAGTCCACGTACTCCCCGGGCGAGCCGAGCCGGGCCGCGGCCGAGGACACCAGGACGATCGAGCCGCCGCCGTGCCCGTACGCGGTCGACATCCGCCGCACCGCCTCGCGGCAGGTGACGATCGTGCCGGTGACGTTGGTGGCGAGCATCCGCTCGACGCGCTCCACGGTCAGCTCGTCCACGCGCGTCTTCTCCCCGACGATGCCGGCGTTCGCGACGACGGCCCCGAGCGGGCCGAGGGTGGTGGTCGCCTCCACCGCGGCGACCACGTCGGCCTCGACGGCGACGTCGGCCTGCACGGCGGCCGCCCGCCCGCCGGCGCGCTCGATGGCGGCCACTACGGACGAGGCCGCGGCCTGGTCGGAGCGGTAGGTCAGGCAGACCGCCCAGCCCGCGGCGGCGGCGCGCAGCGCGGTGGCCGCGCCGATCCCCCGGGAGCCCCCGGTGACGAGCATGCTGGGCGTGGCGGCGAAGGGCACGCCGGAGATCGTGCCCGCTCCGGGCCGGGGTCGCCCGACCGGCCTCACCCCGCGCGCAGCGCCGTGGGCCGCACCCCGCGCTCGCGCAGGAACGCCGCCGAGAGCGCGAACGGGCTCGCGTAGCCCACCCGGTCGGCGATCGCGGCCAGGGTGAGGTCGGATCCGCGCAGCAGGTCGGCGGCCAGGGTGAGGCGCAGGTCGGTCAGCCAGGACATCGGCGGCTCCCCGACGAGCGTGGTGAACCGCCGCGCGAACGCCGCCCGCGAGAGCCCCGCGTGCCGGGCGAGGGCGTCGACCGTCCAGCCGCGGGCGGGCTCGGCCTCCACCGCCCGCAGCGCCGGCCCCACGGCGGGATCGCGCCGGGCGAGCGCCGCCGACGGTGCCGCCGGCCCGGCGAACCAGGCCCGCAGCACGGTCGCGAGCAGCAGGTCGAGGGCGCGGTCGAGCACGACCTCCTGGCCGGGGCCTTCGTGGTCGAGCTCGGCGTCGAGCAGCGCGGTGAGCGCCCCGAGGGCGAGCCCGGGCAGGTCGTCGGGACGCAGCACCGCGACGGGCGGCAGCGACCGCACGAGCCGCGCGCCCATCTCCCCGCCGACGGGATAGGTCCCGACGAGCATCGAGGTCGCCGCGTCGGGCGCGTGCCCCCAGGTGCGCACCCCGAGCTCGGTCGGCGGCCGCACCGCACCGGGCGGCGAGGAGCAGGCCTCGTCGGGACCGATGACGGCCTGGACCGCGACCCCCGGATCGGAGCACACCGTGTACGGCGCGGGGCCGCGCAGGACGACGACGTCGCCGGCCCGCGCCGCGACGACCTCCCCGTCGGCCTCGAGCGCCGTCTCCCCGCGGACCATCACGACGACCGTGAGCGGGGCCCCGTCCTCGATCCGCACCGCGAACGGCGGCTCGAGCACGCAGCGCAGCAGGAACGCCCCCCGCGCGCGCGGCCCGTCGAGAAGGCCCGCGATGTGGTCCACGGTGAGACGATCGCGCATGCGGACGCGGCGCGCAATCATGGAACGTCCGGTCCGACCGGGCTGGAATGGTCGCCATGAGCACCCTGATCGTCGTCACCGGCGCCTCCGGCAAGACCGGCCGCCGCGTCACCGCCCGCCTCGCCGCCGCGGAGGTCCCCGTGCGCGGGGTCGGCCGCACGAGCACCCCGCCGCTGGACTGGGCCGACCCCACCACGTGGCCGGCCGTCCTCGCCCCCGACGCCGACGGGCACCCGCCCGCCGCGGCCTACCTCGCCTACGCCCCCGACGCCGGCTTCCCCGGGGCCGACGCGGTCCTCGGCGCCTTCGCCCGCGCCGCCGCCGACGCCGGGATGGGCCGGCTCGTGCTGCTGACGGGCCGCGGGGAGGCGGGGGCGCTGCGCTCGGAGGAGGCGGTCGTCGCCGCCGGGCTCCCCACCGTGATCGTCCGCTCGGCCTTCTTCGCCCAGGGGTTCACCGAGGACCTGCTCGCCGAGGGCGTCGGCGCGGGCGTGCTGCGCCTCCCGGCGGGGGAGGTCCCCGAGCCGTTCGTCGACCTCGAGGACCTCGCGGACGTCGCCGTGGCGGGCCTCGTCGGGACCCTGGAACCGGGCGTCCACGAGCTGACCGGTCCGGACGCGCTGCGGTTCGACGAGGTCGCCGCGGTGCTGAGCCGCGAGACCGGCCGGGAGATCGTCTACGAGCCCGTGTCGGCGGACGAGTTCCGCGCCGACCTGCGGGGGATGGGCCTGCCCGACGACGACGCCGCCGGGCTCGCGGGCCTGTTCGCCGAGCTGTTCGACGGCCGCAACGTCCACCCCACCGACGGGGTGCGCCGGGCGCTGGGCCGCGAGCCGCGCGGGTTCGCCGACGTCATGGCCGGTGCCCTGTGAGCGGGGTGCCGGCCGTGACCGGGGTGCTGGGCGTGACCGCGGCGCTGGCCGGTGCGGTGCTCGGCGGGGTCTACCTCGCCTTCGACCTCGCGGTGCTCCCCGCGCTGCGCCGCGCCCCCGTCGGGGGACCCGACGACCCGGCCGCGACGATGCGGGCGATCAACGTCGTGATCGTCCGGCCCGCGTTCCTCGCGCTGCTGTTCGGGGCGCCCGCCCTCGCGGTGGCCGCGGCGGTCGTCGTCCCGACCCCCGCGACGGTGACCGCAGCGGTGCTGCAGACCGCCGGCCTCGTCGTGACGATGGCGGTGAACGTCCCGCTCAACACCGCGCTGGAACAGGGCGGGCCGTGGGAGCGCTTCGTCGGGCCGTGGACGCGGGCGCACCGCGTGCGGACGGCGGCGGCCCTGCTCGGCGCCGTCCTCGCGGTCGTGTGAGAGTCGGGCCCCAGCCGCGCGAGAGGAGCGACGATGTCCTTCGTCCCCGAGATCACCCTGCCCGAGGGCACGGAGGAGCTCCGCGCCGAGGTCCGCGCGTTCCTCGACGACGAGCGCTCCCGCGGCACCGTCCTCGGCCGGCCCGACTCGTGGTTCGCCGGGTGGGACCGGGACTTCAGCCGCCGGCTCGCCGAGCACGGCTGGGTCGGCATGACGCTGCCCGTCGCGTTCGGCGGGGGCGGGCGGTCGCCGCTGGAGCGCTACGTGGTGATCGAGGAACTGCTCGCGGCCGGCGCCCCCGTCGGCGCCCACTGGGTGTCCGACCGCCAGGCCGGCCCGTCGATCCTCGCCAACGGCACCGACGCCCAGCGCGAGCGCTACCTCCCCGCGATCACCCGGGGCGAGTGCTTCTTCTCGATCGGGATGAGCGAGGAGGGCGCGGGCTCCGACCTCGCCGCCGTGGCCACCCGCGCCGAGCGCGACGACGACGGCACCTGGCGGCTCACCGGCACGAAGATGTGGACCGGCGGCGCCCACGTCAACGACGCCGCGATCGTCCTGGCCCGCAGCGACCCCGACTCCTCGCGCCACGCCGGGCTCTCCCAGTACGTCGTCGACCTGCGAGCCCCCGAGGTCGAGGTGGAGCCGATCCACCTGCTCACCGGCGAGCACCGCTTCAACGCCACGCACCTGCACGGCGTGCCCGGCGAGCCGCTCGGGGCCGAGGGCGCGGGCTGGGCGCAGGTCACCGGCGAGCTGGGCCAGGAGCGCAGCGGCCCGGAGCGGTTCCTCTCGACGTTCCCGCTGCTCGCGGCGGTGCTCGACGCCCGGAAGGGGTTCGACGACGGCGAGCTCGTCCGGGTCGGCGGGCTCGTCGCGCGGCTCGCGGCGCTGCGCCGGCTCTCCCTCGGGGTGGCGAGCGCGCTGGCGCGGGGCGAGTCGCCCGACGTCGCAGCGGCGCTGGTGAAGGACCTCGGCACCCGCTTCGAGGGCGACGTGGTCCACGCGGCCCGCACCCTGTCCCCGGTGCCCGCCGACGCCGGCGCGCCGGAGGGCGCGGTCGCCGAGCTGCTCGCCCTCGGCATCACGCACCTGCCCGCCTACACGCTGCGCGGCGGCACCAACGAGATCCTCCGCGGCATCATCACCAAGGGCCTTCCGGACGAGGAGGTACGGGGCCTGGGACCGGTCCCCGCGGCCGACGCCCCGGTGGCCGAGCTCGTGGCGTACGCCCGGGCCGTGGGCGTCGACCCCGACTCCGGCCCGCCCGTGGAGGAGCTCGCGGCCCGGTCGGTGCTCGCCGGGGCGGGACTGGCGGTGCCCGACGGGCCGCTGACCCTCGTCGTCGCCGATGCCCTCGAGGTGCGCGATTCGGGGGAGGGGCGGGTCCGGCTCGACGGCACGCTTCCGCGCGTCCCGCGCGGTCGGGAGGCGACGGTCGTCGTCGTCACCGACGGGCCCGACGGGGCTCCCACCGATGGGGCCGTCGCCGCCGTGCTCGGGCCGGGGACGGGCCTCGTCGGGACGGGGGAGAACCTCGCGGGGGAGCAGCGCGACACCCTGACCCTCGACGGGGCCGAGGTGGCGGCCGTGCCCGTGGCCGGGGTCCGTGAGCGGCTCGCCCTGCTCCGCGCGGCGGCGATCGGCGGGGCGGCGCTGCGGGCGAGCGAGCTCGCGATCGCCCACGTGCGGACCCGCGAGCAGTTCGGGCGCCCGCTCGTGTCCTTCCAGGCGGTCAAGCAGGACGTGGCGCGCCTCGTCGAGGAGGTCGCGCTGGTGGAGGCGGCCGTGGCGGTGGGGGTCGAGCGCGGCGGGGAGCTCGGGGCGGCGGTGGCGAAGGCGCAGGCGTCGGAGTCGGTCGCCGAGATCACGCGTATCGCCCACCAGCTCCACGGCGCCGTCGGGTTCACCGAGCGCAGCCCGCTGCGCCTGTCGACGACGCGACTGTGGTCGTGGCGCGACGAGGACGGCGACGAGCGGACCTGGGCGGGCCGGCTCGGCGCGGCCGCGACCGGCACCGACGACCTGTGGGCTCTCCTGACCGGTTGACAGGTCGGATCGGCCGGCGCTGTGGTGAACAGTGCGCAGACGTTGCACGATCGCCGCCGCCGGACGGTGGAGGCGGGTCGCGCACGGGGTACTCGGCCCGGCGTGGCCAAGACCGACTCCTCCAAGCGCGGCAAACAGTCCGTGACCGCCTCGACCCTCGTCCTCGCCGCGCTCCGTGAGCGCGTCGCCGCCCTCCACGCCGCCGTCGAGCTCGACACCGACGAGCCGACCCCCTCCCTCGACGACACCGACCTCGCCACCGACACCGCCGACACCGACGGGGACGAGGCGGCGGACGACGGCGGCAGCTCCGTGACGGTCCCGGCCGCGCCCGACGAGGTGCCCGACGACGACGAGGACGAGTCCGTCGCCGCCGCGGGGATGGACGTCGAGGGTCTCGCGGAGGTGCTCGCCGACCTCGACGCCGTGGTCTCCGGGTTCGCGCCGCTGATCGAGGGCCCCGACGTCGCCGCCCTGCGCCCCGAGCTCGCCTGGGCCCGCGCGATCGTCGACGAGGCCCACGGCCTCGAGGGCACCGTCGACGTGCTCTCCGAGCTGCTCGACGACCTCGACCCCTCGCTGCGCCTCGGGCCGGTGGAGCAGCGGCTGCAGCTGGTGGTGAACGCGCGCAGCGCCGAGCGCCGCGCCGAGGTGGAGTCGATGCTGGCCCAGCCCGAGTGGGCGAGCCTGCTCGAGCACGCCGACCGCCTCGTGCTCTCCGCCCCGATCGCCGGGACGAAGACGAAGAACACCGAGAAGGTGCTCGCCCGCGCGCTGGCCGGGGCCGACTCGGCCGCCCGCGAGGCCGCCGACGCCGCGGTCGCCGAGGCCCACGGCGCCGACCGCTCCGGGACCCCGCAGCTCGCGCCCGTCATCACGGCCGCGACGACCGTGGCGGTCACCGCCCGCGTCACGCGGCCCGTGCTCGGCAAGCAGGCCCGCAAGCTCGCCGACGCGGCCGAGGCCATGGCGGCCGCGCTCGACGAGCGCCGCCGCAGCGAGTCGGCCGCGCACTGGCTGGTCGACCTCGCCGACATCGCCCACCGCGCGGGCGAGCCGAGCTTCACCTACGGCGTCCTGCACACCGAGGCCCGGGCCCGCCGGGAGAAGGCCGACGAGGCGCTCGCCGCGGCGGTCACCGCCTACACGAAGCCGAAGCTGCACAAGCTCTGACGTCGGCGCGGGCGTCCCCGTGTCCCGGGGACGCCCGTCCGTCAGCGCAACGGCGGGGCGTGCCGCGCGCCCGACTGCTCCCCGTGCTCGAAGAGCTCCGAGGCCGGCCCGACGACCGCCGGGTCGGCCGGGTGCGCGACCTCCGGGTCCTTCTCCGGATAGTCGAACCGCGCGAGAACGTGGCGCATCGCCTCGAGCCGGGCCCGCTTCTTGTCGTTGCTCTTCACCACCGTCCACGGGGCGTCCGCGGTGTCGGTGTAGAAGAACATCGCCTCCTTGGCCGCCGTGTAGTCGTCCCAGCGGTGGATCGAGGCGAGGTCGTTGGGGGAGAGCTTCCAGCGCCGGACGGGGTCGACCTGGCGGATCAGGAACCGGGTGCGCTGCTCGGACTGCGACACCGAGAACCAGAACTTCACGAGCTGGATCCCGCTGCGGACGAGCATGCGCTCCAGCTCGGGCGCCTCGCGCAGGAACTCCATGTACTCGCGGGCCTCGGCGTAGCCCATGACCCGCTCGACGCCGGCCCGGTTGTACCAGCTGCGGTCGAACAGGACGATCTCCCCGCCGGCGGGCAGGTGGACGAGGTATCGCTGGAAGTACCACTGGCTGCGCTCGCGGTCGGTGGGCTTCTCCAGCGCCACCGTCCGGGCACCGCGGGGGTTCAGGTGCTCGGTGAACCGCTTGATCGTCCCGCCCTTGCCGGCGGCGTCGCGGCCCTCGAAGAGCAGGACCACCTTCTGGTCGGTGTCCTTCACCCAGGCCTGCAGCTTGAGCAGCTCGATCTGCAGCAGGCGCTTCTGGTGCTCGTACTCGGCGCGGGAGAGGCGTTCGTCGTAGGGGTAGCCCTCGCGCCAGGTGTCGACGGGACGCCCGTCGGGGCCGAGCAGCGCCGGGTCGTCGTCCTCGGCGCCGTCGGTGTCGACGGAGAGCTGGTCGAGGGGGATGTCGCCGAGCGCGGCGACGGGGTCGTCTGGGGTCACGGGCCGCATGATCACCCGCCGAGTTGGCCGCGAGGTGAACACCGTCGCCGTCACCCGGCGCCCACCCGGGGTTCACCGTCCCGACGACGAGGCCGGTCACGCTGGCGGCCATGGCTCAGCTGCTCGTCGGGGACGCCCTGCTCGCCCGCGCCGAGGCCGCCCTCGCGGTCGCCCTGCCCGACGCCCTCGGGCTCGAGTTCGTCGACCCCGCCGACCCCCTCGCCGGGGTCGCCTTCGAGGTGGCGGGCATCGCGGTGACCCCCGCGGCCACCCTGCACGGCTCCGCCCTCGCGGCCGCCCTGGAGCTCGTCGGCTACCTGGCCGTGCTGCCGACCCTCACCGTCGGCGAGCACGCCGTGACCCACCAGCTCTCGGTGCAGTACCTCCGGGCGGTCACGGTGGGCCAGCGGGTCCGCGTGCGCGGCGAGCTCGCCCGCCGGACCCGCGCCCTGGCCTTCGTCGGGGTGGACGCGGTCCTCGAGTCGGACGGGACCTCCGTGGCGCAGGGCCAGCTCACGAAGTCGGTCGTCGCCTTCTGAGCTGCGGGGTTCCCGCCCCGACGAGGTCTTGCGGGACGCACACGGCCGGCGGGTCGAACGTCGGTAGCGCGCGGCGTTGCGGGACGCACACGGTCGGGCGAGGTCGAATTGGCGCCGCCAACGGCGTTGCGGGACGCACACGGCCAGGCGGGTTCGGTCCAGGCTGCTCGCGGGCGTTGCGGGACGCACACGGCCGGCGGGTCGACGGTCGGGGGGGGGGGGGGGGGGGGGGCGCGCGGCGTTGCGGGACGCATACGGCCGTCGGGCTTGGTCCAGGCCGCTCGCGGTGTTGCGGGACGCATCGGTCGCGGACGGCGACATGATCACGACTTCGGTCGCGAGTCGCGGCGCCCCTTGGGCGTGTCGCTCCCCAAGTCGCGATCATGCTCGAGCGGGATCGCCGCGCCGCGCCATGCAACCCGACGAGTCCGGGGTGCGCGCCGGGCTGGACGTGTGCGGCGCGCAACGCCCTCGGCCCGGCGATCGAGTCGCGCCCGCCGTGTGCGCGGCGCAACCCGACGACTCCGGGGATGGAGTCGGGCTGGCCGTGTGCGGCGCGCAACGCCCTTGGCCCGGCGATCGAGTCGCACCAGCCGTGTGCGCGGCGCAACCCGACGGGCCCGGGGAGCGAGCCGGGCTGGCCGTGTGCGCGGCGCAACGCGATGAGCTCGGCGATCGAGTCGCGCCAGCCGTGTGTGCGGCGCAACCCGACGGGCCCGGGGAGCGAGCCGGGCTGGCCGTGTGCGGCGCGCAACGCGTTCGGTTCGGGGATCGAGTCGCGCCAGCTGTGTGCGGCACGCAACGCAACGAGGCCGGGGTGCGGGCGGTGCCTGACTGTGTGCGGCCCGCAACGCCGTGGCTCAGCGCGCGGAGAACCGCCGGGCCCGGGCCACGGGGATCGCGCCCGACCAGCCGAACTGCTCGGTGTGCACCCGCTCCGCGGGGACCCCGAGCTGCTCGATCGCCGCGAGCGAGCCGGCGAGGAGCGAGGGAGAGCCGCAGACGAACCAGTCGTAGCGGCGTCGGCCGCGGGCGGGAAGGGCCTCGTCGAGCAGGGCAGCGTCGACGCGGCGGCCCTCGGTGCGGGTGACGTGCAGGTCGAGCCGCCGGGCCAGGGAGGCGAGCTCGGGCTCGAACAGGGGCTCGTCGGGTCGCTGGGCGACGACCAGGTGGTGCGGGCGGGCGTCGCCGGCGTCGGCGAGGGTCCGCAGCATCGACATCATCGGGGTGATCCCGACCCCGCCCGCGACGAGCACCAGGCCGGGCGCCTCGGGGGCCGCCGAGAAGGACCCGTGCGGGCCGTCGAGCCACAGCCGCGTCCCGGGCGGAAGGCTCGCGAGCGTCGTCGAGAAGTCGCCGCTGCCCCGGACCGTCAGCTCGAGGCGGCCGGTGACGCGGGCCGAGGAGGCGATGGTGAACGGGTGCTCCTCGGTGCCGAGCACGGAGCGGCGCAGCCGCAGCCAGACGAACTGGCCGGCGTGGAAGCGCAGCCCGCGGTGCAGGTGGACCGGAGCGAGCACCAGCGTCGCCGTCGACGGGCCCTCCTCGCGGATGCCGTAGACCACGTAGGCGCCGTCGCGGGAGAACAGTGGGCGCCACACCCAGCGCAGGAACAGGACGGCGAGGAACGCGAGGGTCAGCCCGGAGAGCACGACCCGCAGGACGGGGTCGGCGAGCAGGTCGCCCATCCAGATCACGTGGAGGCCCGCGAGGACGATCGCGGTGGCCGCGAGCAGGACGTGCACCCGCGCCCAGACCTCGTAGCGGCGCCCGGAGCGCCGGCCCCAGGCGGCGACGAGCCCGACCGCCACCAGCGCGGCCGTCGCCAGGTACCCCCACTGAATCGAGAGCGACGCCGCGAACGGGTTGATCAGCTGCGGCGACCGGACCAGGACGAGCACCAGGTGGGCCAGGGCGGCGCCGATCGCGACGACGCCCAGCCAGCGGTGCGAGGCGATGATGCGGTCGATCCCGAAGGCGCGGGTGAGGGTCCGGAGCCGGGCCGGGGCGACGATCGTCAGGGCCATCGCGATCAGGGCGACGAGGCCGACCGCGACGAGGGCCGTCGGCAGGGGCCGCGACTCGCTCCGCAGCGCCGTCAGCGCGACGGGGCCGACGAGCACCACCGCCGCCAGCACCGTCCAGATCGTCCGTCGTGTGGATGCTCGCACGGAGCGCGACGGTAGGGAGGCCGTCCGTGACGACCCGCGAACCTGAGAGCGTCGACGATCAACGGTGCGCCCGGCGCGGCGAGAGGCGGGTGCCGCTCAGAGAGTCGTCCGCAGCCGGTAGGTGCGGGTGATCTGCTGCGGGCTGTCGTTGTCGTCGCTGACGAGCAGCAGCTCGTACGCGCCGTCGGGGCCGCGGCCGGTGATCGTCATGCCCTCGACGTTGTCGAGCAGCGGGTTGCGCTGCGGCTGCTTCGCGGTGGCCCCGAGCGAGGGGCAGTCGCCGAGGTCGGCGAGCAGGGTGACGGCGGCGGGAGCGGTCTGCGGGTCGATCAGCACGAGGTGCACGGTGTTGCCGACGGCCTCGTCGTACCCGCGCTCGAGGGCGAGCAGCCGGCCGTCGCCGACGGCGGTGAGCTCGGCGACGCCGAGGCCGGCGGGCAGGGGCACGGGCACCTGCGGGCCGTCGGGGATCGTCACCAGCCGGGTGTCGGTCTCGCCGGTGAGCGGCTTCTCCAGCGACGCCACGAGCCGGCCGTCGGGCTGACGGGCGAGGCCCTCGAACGAGGCGTTGTCCTGGGTGCGCCCGACGAGGTCGGCCGGGATGCCGAGGGCGCCGAGCAGCCGGCCATCGGGGGAGTAGCGCAGCACCTGGGGGCCGGTCTCGTCGCCGATCACGAGGGTGCCGTCGGGGTCGAGGACCAGCGACTCGGAGTCGAGCGGGCGGCCCGCCGGGTCGGCGAGGGGGACCACGGCGAGGACGCGGGTCGCGGTGGCGTCGAGGGTGACCAGGGCGGAGCGGTCGGACAGGGCGTAGACGGTGCCGTCGGGTCGGGAGGCGAGGGCGGAGAGGTTCCCGACCTGTCCCTCGAGCGCGTCGGAGTACGACTCGATCGCCGTGCTCGGCGAGCACGGACCGGGCCCCGCGGCGGTCGGGGCGGACGCGGTCGTCGTCGCGCATCCCGCGAGGGCCGCGGTGACGAGGAGCGGGGCGAGGCGGCGCAGCACCCGGGCAGCGTGCCGGTCGCGCATGGCCGTCGGGTGAACGCCGCCCGATCCTCAGCGCCCCGGACCGATGACGGCGTCACGGTGCAGGTGGCGGTCGGCGACGAGCGTGAGGACCCGGCGCGCGGAGTGCGGCGACTCGACGACGCCGGGCGGCACCGCCCCGCGCGTCTGCCGGTACGCGCGGCCCGCGAGGTCCTCCAGGAGCTCGGTGACCGGGCCCTCGGCGTGCAGGCGCAAGCCGGTCGACCGGGACAGGTGCAGCGTCCCGGTCGACCCGTACGTGCGCTCCGCGAACTCCGGGAACACCCCGGCCAGGAACAGCGCGCCGTCCCCGATCCGCCGCCACACCCCGGGCCGCTCGGCCTCGGGCACGTCGGTCAGGCGGTCACCGAGGCGCGCGAGGTCGAGGTCGTCCCAGCGGCGCCGGTGCCACCCGCGCTCGTCGCGCCGCCACACCACGCCGGAGGAGAGCCGGGCGTAGGAGGCGAGCAGCTCGGCGAGGAAGAGCCGGTGGGCGGGCTCGATGGCGAAGGCGGCGATCACCGGGCCGTCGAGGATCGGGATGCGCGAGCGCGGGGCCGTGCGGTCGAGCACCGAGGCGTGGCCCACGAGCGCCCCGGAGGCCCGGTGGACGGCCGCGGCGAACAGCAGGAACGGCGAGACGTGCCGGAACCGACCGCCGAACGTTCCCCCGTCGCTCCGCTCGCCCTGGATGTCGTGCTGGGCCGACAACACCGAGTCGGCCACCGCCGGCCGGTCGAGCAGGTCGAGGACGAGCTCGGGCTGCCGGCGCAGGGCGGGGACCTGGTCGGGCCGGTCGCCGGTGAGGGCGAGCAGGTCGCGGTCGGTGAGGTGCTCGTCGTACCGGCGGGCCACCGCCTCGCGCGAGGAGTCCATCCCCTCATGCTGCCCCCGCGGCGGTCAGCTTGCCCGGGTTCACCTGCAGGCAGAGCCGCACGACCTCGCCGGTGTCCGCGTCGAACTCGGGCTGCATGACGACGACGAGCGCGCCGTCGACCACGACGAGCACGGCCACCGTCCCGTTGACCTCGGCGATCTCGAGGGTCGCCGCCGTCGCCTGCCGGGCCATCCCCGCGACGAACCGGGCCACGCGCTCCCGGCCCTCCACCGGCCGCCGGGCCGCGCTCGCCACCCCGCCGCCGTCGGAGACCGCCTCCACGTCGTGGGCGAGCAGCTGCTCGAGGGCCGCGACGTCGTTGCCGGCCGCGGCGTCGAGGAACCGGGCGAGCAGGCGGGTCGCGGCGTCCACGTCCACCTCGAAGCGCGCCCGTCCGGCCCCGACGCGCTCGCGCGCCCGGTGGAGGTGCTGGCGGACCGTGGCCTCGGACAGGTCGAGCAGCGTCGCGACCTCGGCGTGCCGGTGCCCGAACGCCTCGTGCAGCACGAACACGGCCCGCTCGGTGGGGGTGAGCGACTCCAGCAGCCGCAGCACCCCCAGCGAGAGGCTCTCCCTCTGCTCGACCGTCTCGCACGGCCCGAGGTCGGGGCCGCCGGAGCCGGTCACCACGGGCTCGGGCAGCCACGGCCCCACGTACTCGGTCCGCCGTACCCGCAGCGACGTCAGCCGGGTCCGGCAGAGGTTCACGACGACGCGCGTGAGCCAGGCCGGCGGGTCGAGCACGTCCGCCGATGACCCGGACCAGCGCACCCAGGCGTCCTGCACCACGTCCTGGGCCTCGTGCAGCTCGCCGAGCATCCGGTACGCGAGCCCCGTGAGTCGGCCGCGCTCGGCCTCGAAGACCTCGACCGTCGCGGTCATGCGCCGGTGGGGATCCGCGGGTGGCGCTGCACGCGCAGGGCGTTCACGACGATCGCCTCCTTCACCGCCGCCGCGAGGCGACCGGTCACGACGAGCTCGCGCGGCGAGTCGTCGGGCTGGACGAACTGCACCAGCCCGTCCCGACGACCCAGGCTGATGCACCGGATCGCGAAGCGGAAGCGCAGCGGGCGCGGGGCCGTGCCGGCGAGCAGCGCCGCGACGGTCCGGGCCGCCTGCTGGGCCGCCGGCAGGGCGGTGGCGCACGCCATCCGCAGGACCTGCCCGTCGGGCCGGGTCGCCGCGGCGGCGTCCCCGACCGCGAGGATCTCCGGGTGCGAGCGCGACCGCAGCGCGGCGTCCACGAGCACCCGCCCGTGTTCGTCGACGGCGAGCCCGGCCTCCCGCGCCAGGGACGGCACCGTGAACCCGGTGGTCCCGACGACGATGTCGGCGGCCACCGTCCGCCCGTCGGCCAGGGTCAGGCCGTCGTCGTGGGCGGCGACGGCCCGCGCGTGCTCGACGACCTCGATCCCGAGCCGGTCGCAGACCTCCCGTACGTGGCGGGCGCCTCGCGCGGACAGGTCGGCGCCGAGCGCGCCGTCCGTGACCAGCGTCGTCGGCCGCCCGGTCTCGCCGAGCTCGGTCGCGAGCTCCAGGCCCGTCAGGCCGCCGCCGACCACCGCGACCCGCCCGACGTCGTCCGCCGCGAGACGCTCGCGTAACCGCGCCGCGCCCTCGGCGCTCGAGACCTCGAACACGGGGCCGGGGAGCGCGTCGGGGTCGGGGCGGCTGCCGAGCGCGAGCACCAGCAGGTCGTAGTCGAGCGGGTCGCCGTCGCGCAGGCGCACCCGGCGGGCGGCCGGGTCGAGCCCCACCGCGCGGTCGTCGACGAACGCGACGCCCGTGCCGGCGAGGAGGTCGACGTAGCGGGGCGCGGCCGGCTCCTGGCCGACCGCGGCCTCGTGCAGGCGGATCCGCTGGGTGAAGCGGTCGCCGTCGTTGACCAGGGTGATCCGGGCGTCGGTGCGGACCGCCAGCGCCTGCGCCGCGAGGTGGCCCCCGTAGCCGCCGCCGAGCACCACCACGTGGGCCCGGTCCCGGCCGCCGTGCGGCGCCCTCACCGTGTTCGTCTCCGTCGTCGTCATCGCCGACCTCCCTGGTCGCTGCCGTGTCGTCGAGGAGGAGACCGACGGCGGGACCGGCCCGTGACAGGCGCGGACGTGCTCTGTGTCACAGGGTGCCGGTCGCCCTGGTCGTTCGGCCGGGTGGGGCAGCGCCACCGTTTCCAGATCAACCAGTGGCGGGAACCTGAGGTCCGTGTGAACCGGGGCGCGGTCGCCCGGGTTCGGGACGGAGGGCCGGGATGGACCACGTGCGCTGGCTGGAGACGTTGTCGTCGCAGGACGTCGACGCCGTCGGGGGGAAGAACTCCTCGCTCGGGGAGATGATCCAGAACCTGGACCGGGCCGGGGTCCGCGTCCCCGGCGGGTTCGCGACGACCGCCGACGCCTACCGGGCGTTCCTGTCGGCCAACGGGCTCGACGACCGCATCCGCGAGCTCCTCGACGGTCTCGCCGCGGACGACTCGAAGCTCGCCGAGGTCGGGGCCGCCATCCGCGACGAGTTCGCCCGCGCCGAGTTCCCCGAGGACACCGCCACGGCGATCCGCGAGGCCTACGCCGAGCTCGGGAAGCGCTACGAGACCGACGACGTCGACGTCGCCGTCCGGTCGAGCGCCACCGCCGAGGACCTGCCCGACGCGAGCTTCGCGGGCCAGCAGGACACCTACCTCAACATCACCGGCGTCGACGACCTGCTCCGCGCCTGCAAGGACTGCTACGCCTCGGTGTTCACCGACCGGGCGATCAGCTACCGCACCGAGCAGGGCTACGACCACCTCGACCTCGCGCTGTCCGTGGGCGTGCAGAAGATGGTGCGCTCCGACCGGGGCAGCGCCGGCGTCATGTTCACCATCGACTCCGACACCGGCTTCCCCGACACGATCGTCATCAACGCCGCGTGGGGCCTCGGCGAGAACGTCGTCGGCGGCGAGGTGACGCCCGACCAGTACACGGTCTTCAAGCCGTTCCTCGACGACGGCGACGTCGTCCCGATCATCGCGAAGACCGTCGGGGCGAAGGAGCTGAAGCTCCAGTACGCCGAGGACCCGGAGTCGGCCGGGGACACCACCGTGAACGTCGAGGTGCCCGCGGAGGAGCGCGCCCGCTTCGTCCTCGACGACGAGAGGATCCTCGAGCTCGCCCGCTGGGGCGTGACGATCGAGAAGCACTACGAGCGCCCGATGGACGTCGAGTGGGCGTGCGACGGTCGCACCGGCGAGCTGTTCATCGTCCAGGCCCGCCCGGAGACGGTGCAGTCGAACGCGGGCGCCGGCACGCTGCAGACCTACCGGCTCACCGAGACCGGCGACCTCGTCGTGCAGGGTCTCGCGATCGGCCAGGCCGTCGCCGCGGGCGCGGTGCAGCGGATCGCGTCGGCCGACGACATCGAGACGTTCGTCGAGGGCAGGGTCCTCGTCACGGAGATGACCGACCCCGACTGGGTCCCGATCATGCGCAAGGCCGCCGCCATCGTCACCGACCGCGGGGGGCGCACCTCCCACGCCGCCATCGTCTCGCGGGAGCTGGGCGTGCCGGCGATCGTCGGGACGGGGAACGCGACCGAGGTCCTCGCCGACGACCGCGAGGTGACGATCTCCTGCGTCGAGGGCGACGAGGGCTACGTCTACGACGGCATCCTCGACTACACCGTCGAGGACCTCGACCTCTCGGACGTCCCCGAGACCCGGACCCGCGTGATGATGAACATCGGGAGCCCGGCGGCGGCCATGCAGTGGTGGCGCCTGCCCGCCCACGGCATCGGGCTCGCGCGCGTCGAGTACCTGGTCAACAACGTGATCCAGGCCCACCCGCTCGCGCTGCTGCACCCCGAGAAGGTCTCCGACGACGCCCGGGCCCAGATCGAGGAGCTCACCGCCGGCTACGACTCGGGCGCCGAGTACTTCGTCGAGCAGATGGCCCGGGGGATCGGCGTGATCGCGGCGTCGCAGTACCCGGAGCCGGTGGTCGTCCGGCTCTCGGACTTCAAGACGAACGAGTACGCGGGGCTGATCGGCGGGTCGGTGTTCGAGCCCGACGAGGAGAACCCGATGCTCGGGTGGCGCGGGGCGTCGCGCTACTACAGCGAGGACTACAAGGAGGCGTTCGAGCTGGAGTGCCGGGCGCTCTCGCGGGTGCGCGTCGACATGGGCTTCACCAACGTCATCGTCATGATCCCGTTCTGCCGCACCCCCGAGGAGGCCGACCGCGTCCTGGAGACGATGGCGGAGTTCGGGCTCGAGCGGGGCCGCGACGGGCTGCAGGTGTACGTGATGGCGGAGATCCCGTCGAACGTCCTGCAGGCCGACGAGTTCTGCGAGCGCTTCGACGGCTTCTCGATCGGCTCGAACGACCTCACCCAGCTCACCCTGGGCATCGGCCGCGACGACGACCGCCTCTCCCACCTGTTCGACGAGCGCAGCCCCGCGGTCAAGAAGATGATCTCGATGCTCATCGAGACCGCGCACGCGCACGACCGCTACGTCGGCATCTGCGGGCAGGGGCCGAGCGACCACCCGGAGCTGGCGGAGTTCCTCGTCGAGCAGGGCATCGACTCGATGTCGCTGAACCCCGACAGCGTCCTCACCGTCATCGAGAAGGTGGCGGAGGCCGAGAAGCGGACCTGATCCTCCCGAGTGGGCGCTGACGGTTCCCGGGGGAGCCCTCAGCGCCCACCCGGCGGCGGATCTGCACGTCGCCGACGGATCTTGGTCGAGCGGGCCGCGCGGTGTGGGATTCCCGCATGGACATCTGGATCGCCGAGGTCGGCCCCGAGAACGCCGAGCTGCTGGCCACGCGCTCGCGCACCGCGGTGCTCGCCCGGGAGTACCGCCCCGAGGACCTCGGGGACGGCCGGATCCGCTACTCGAAGCGCGCCCTGGGGGCCTCCCGGGAGCTCTCCGAGGAGGAGGAGGGCGCGATCACCGACGACGCCGAGGGCCTGCGGGTGTGGGTGGGGGACGACGCCTACGACCTCGAGGAGGTCTGACCCGCCGCCACCGGGCCGTCGTCGGGAACGCCGTCGACGAAGGCCTCGCGCTCGGCGGCCGGACGCTCCCGCATCGCGAGGACCGCGGCGAGCGTGATCAGCGCGAGGACGGCGATGTAGGCCGACACCGACAGCGAGGTCCCGGTGACCTGCACGAGGTAGGCCGAGAGCAGCGGGGCGAAGGCGCCGCCGAGCACGGCCCCGAGGGCGTAGGCCAGCGAGGCCCCGCTGTAGCGCACGGGCGCGGGGAACATCTCGGCGTAGGTGGCGGACTGCTGGCCGTAGGTCAGTCCCAGCGGGATGCCGAAGACGACGACCGCGAGGACCATCAGCGCGACGTTGGCGGTGTCGAGCAGCAGGAACAGCGGGAAGGCCCAGACGAGCAGGGCGAGGGTCCCGACGAGGTAGACGCGCTTGCGCCCGACGCGGTCGGACCACCGGGCGGCGAAGAGGGTCGCGAACCCCCACGACACGGCGCCCGCGATGCCGATCAGCAGCATCGTCGCGGTGGAGAGCCCGAGGGTGCGGGTGCCGTAGGTGGTGATGAAGGCGATCAGCAGGTAGCCGGCCATGTTGTTGGCCATGAACAGGCCGATGCCGACGACGAGCTCCCGCGGGTGCTGCCAGAGCACCACGCCCAGGGGAGCGGAGCGGCGGGCTCGGCGCTGGCGCAGCTCCTCGAACACGGGGCTCTCGGCGACCCGGTAGCGGATCAGCAGGCCGACGCCGATGAGGACGACCGAGAACAGGAACGGGATGCGCCAGCCCCAGTCGAGGAACTGCTCGCGGGTGGTCAGCCCCGACACCGTGAAGAAGACGCCGTTGGCGACGAGCAGGCCGATCGGCACCCCGAGCTGCGGGAACGAGCCGTAGAAGCCGCGCTTGCCGTGCGGGGCGTGCTCCACCGACATCAGGGCCGCCCCGCCCCACTCACCGCCCGCCGAGACGCCCTGCAGCAGCCGGAGCACGACGAGCAGGACGGGCGCCGCCGTGCCGATGCTCGCGTAGGTGGGCAGGAGCCCCACACCGACGGTCGAGATCCCCATCAGCAGCAGCGTCGCCACGAGCACCCCGCGACGACCGAAGCGGTCGCCCAGGTGCCCGGCGAGGATCCCGCCGAAGGGCCGCACGACGAAGCTCACGCCGATCGTCGCGAAGGAGGCCAGCAGCCCGGCCGTGGGGCCGAGCGGGGAGAAGAACAGCTGACCGAAGACGAGCCCCGAGGCCGAGGCGTAGATGAAGAAGTCGTACCACTCGATGGTGGTGCCGACGAGGCTCGCTCCGAGCACACGGCGGACCTGGCGACGCTGGTCGGACACCGCGACACGGTAGGCCGACGGGGCGCCGCCGCACCAGATGTCCGGATCAGCCGGCGGGGTCGGCCGCGTCGTTGCGCCGGTCGGCGACGTCGACGTGCACGGCGCCGTCGGCGATGCGACAGGCGAACACGGGGATCGTCGGGACCTCCGGGACCCCGACCGACTCGCCGGTGCGCAGGTCGAACGTGGAGCTGTGCGCCGGGCAGATGATCGTGTCCTCCTCGGTGACCATGCCCTCGGCGAGCGACTGCTGCTGGTGCGAGCAGGTGTCGTGCACCGCGACGGCCTCGTCGTCGGAGAGCAGGACGACGCAGACGGGCACGCCGCCCAGCTCGACGCGGAGCGGCTCACCCTCCTCGAGCTGGTCGACGTCGGCGACCGCCTCCCAGGTCACCCGGTCACCAGAACTTGATCCCGACGGCCTTCAGCCGCCGCCGGTGGAGCTGGACGACCTTGTCGATGGCCTGCGGGGAGATCAGGTCGCCCCAGGCGTAGGCCGCCTTCTCGCCGTTGGTGAGGATCTGCTCCATGTCCCCGTCGACGACGTCGGCGCTCTGGATCACGCGCGACCCGAAGCCGATGTGCCAGCGCTCGTCGCGCAGCACCAGCTCCATGCCCTTGTGCACCCCGGGCATCTTCACCGAGAGCTGGGCGAGGGCCTCCAGCAGCGCGTGCTGGCCGGCCGTGAGGACGACCCCCTCGAGCACCATGTGGTAGAGCCCGACGGCCTCGGTGAGGCCCTCGTGGTCGTCGGCGAGGTCGCGCGCCATGGCCGGCAGCCGGACCTCGAAGAGCTCGACGAGGTCGCCGCTGACCCGCTCGCGCAGGACGTCGAGGCGCTCGGTGATGTTCTTCCCGGGGACCCCGATGACCTCGGTGGCCACCCGGTCGAAGAAGCGGGCGTGGCGGGCCTCGTCGCGGGCCTGGGAGGCGAAGCAGCCGGCCATCGACTCGTCGGTGGTGGCGGTCTGGAAGTTCTTCAGCTCGATCGACACGGCGGTCTCACCGACGCAGAAGCCGGCGATCAGCCCGAGGATCCGCTCGCTCTCGGCCTCCGTCAGCGACGGCCACGCCGCGATGTCGGCCGTCAGGTCGATCGCCTGCTCGTCCCACTGCAACGACTCGGCGAGTTGGACGAAGTGTCCGTATCCGGTGATCATCGTGCACCCTCACATCCCCGGAACGTTCTCGTCCGGTCCCAGCTCGCGGAAATCGGCCTTCTCGGCACCACAGATCGGGCACATCCAGTCGTCGGGGATGTCCTCGAACGGCGTCCCCGGCGGGATGCCGCTGTCGGGGTCGCCCTCCGCGGGGTCGTAGATCAATCCGCAGAGTTCGCACATCCATTTCCTGGCCTCGGGCTCGGCCACCGTCTGCCCGCTCACCCGTTCCTCCTCGACTGGAATTGCCTGGCCAGGTCCGACCGAAACACCGCGAAGGGGCGCCGGAGAAATCCGGCGCCCCTCGCGGCATTCAGTCGATCAGTCGTCCATCTGGGCGACGTACATCGTCACCTCGGGCGCGACCCCGATCTCTTCGAACTGCGGGGTTTCCCAGACGTGGAGCTCCACGATTTTCACCTCCTGTTGGGACGAGAATGTCGTGCACCGGAGGGGTTCCTCGGATCGCTCCTACCGAACCCCTCCGACGGTCATTCCGGCAGCGCGAAGACGAACAGCGCGTCACCGGAGGCGGCACCGAGCAGACCCGGGAGGAAGCCCTCCACCCAGCCGCCCCAGCCGGTCGGCACGGCGATGTACTGCCGGCCGTCGATGGCGTAGGTCGTGGGGCTGCTGTGGTGCCCGCTGCCGCACTGGAACTGCCAGAGCTTCTCGCCGGTGTCCGCGTCGAGCGCGACGAACTCACCGGTCGGGGTGCCCTGGAAGACGAGGCCGCCGGCGCTGGTTAGCGTCGAGGCGCACATCGGGTAGTCGTGGTTCCAGCGCCACTTCTCCTCGCCGGTGACCGGGTCGACCGCGGCGACGAAGCCGTAGTGGTCGTCGAGGTCGACGGCCACGCCGGCACCCCAGTAGGGGATGGATTCCTTGAACTCGCGACGGCGACGGGTCGCCGTGGCCCCGACCTCCTGGACCGGGATGTAGATCAGTCCGGTCTGGGGGTTGTAGGACATGTGCGTCCATTCCTTGCCCCCGGCCGGGCCCGGCCAGAAGTGCACCGGGACGCCCTCCTCGTCGGGGTACACCTTCGGCGTGACCTTGCCGTCGGGCGAGATCTCGCCCCACGTGATCCGGTCGACGAAGGGGAAGACGCGGACGAGCTCGCCGTTCGTGCGGTCGAGGACGAAGAAGTAGCCGTTCTTGTCCGCGTGCGCGAGCAGCTTGCGCCCGTCGGGCGCGTCGAACAGCAGGTTCTCCATCGTCGAGTCGTAGTCCCACAGGTCGTGGGGCGTGAACTGGTAGTGCCAGCGGATCTCGCCGGTGTTCACGTCGATCGCGACGCAGCTGTCGGTGTAGAGGTTGTCGCCCGGGCGGACACCGCCGTCGAAGTCCGGCGCCGGGTTGCCCGTCCCCTGGAACAGGAGCTCGAGCTCCGGGTCGTAGGTCGGGGTGATCCAGCAGTTCGCGCCGCCGCGCTGCCAGGCCTCGCCGTCGTCGGGCCACGTCTCCGAGCCGGGCTCGCCCGGCTTCGGGACCGTGTAGCAGCGCCAGCGGCGCTCACCGGTCTGCGCGTCGAAGGCGTCGAGGTGACCGCGGACGCCGAACTCGCCGCCGGCGCTGCCGACGACGACCATGTCCTTGACGATCAGGGGCGCGGCCGAGCCGCTCTCCCCGGCGCGCACGTCACCGTTGGTCGTGTCCCAGACCTTCTCGCCGGTCTGGGCGTCCAGCGCGATCATGTGCGCGTTCAGCGTGTACATGTAGACCTTGCCGTGGCCCACCGCGACACCGCGGTTGACGTTGCCGCAGCACAGCGAGGTGTCGAAGGGCGAGGCGTGCTTGTAGCGCCACAGCTCCTCGCCGCTCTTCGCGTCGATCGCCCAGACCTTGCCGTCGGGGCCGGAGACGTACATGACGCCCTCGACGATCAGCGGCGACGCCTCGAACGAGTACGTCGACGCGCCGGCGTGCATGCCCGCCGAGCCGGCCTGGAAGACCCAGGCGGGGGAGAGCTTCCTGACCGTGTCCTTGTTGATCTGGTCGAGGCCGCTGAAGCGCTGGCCGTCGTAGGTGCCGTAGTAGGTGAGCCAGTTCTCGGGCTCGTTCCTGGCAGCCTTGATGCGCTCGTAGTCGACGGTGCCGGTGGGCGGCGCCTCCTGCCGCACGGCACTGAGCTGGCGGTGTGCGACGGCTTCGCCGGCGTCCACGTAGTCGGTCATGGTCTGCTCCTCTCCGGGTTTCTTCGCGCGTCAGGGACGGGGCTGGGGCGGGCGGTCGAGCTTCGCCGAGTCGGGCACCTCGCCACCCATGACGAGCACCGCCGTGAGGCCGCGACCCTCGTCGTTGCCGGTGGTGGAGCCGTAGTAGTACGCGCCGGGACCGTCGAGGTTGAGCCTGGCCGTGCCCTTGGAGTGGTTGACCATCCAGATGATCTTGGGGTCACCGTTGTTGGGCAGGAGCGCGCAGTGGGTGTTCTTGTCGTCGTTGATGAGCGTCAGCTCGATCTCCCCGCCGTGCGGGAAGATGAGGATGCCCGGGTCGAACATCAGCTGGTCCTCGGGGATGGTGACCGTGGCGCGCATGACGCCGTCGTCGCCCTCCTCGGCGTAGCCGATGGAGCCGGTGCCGAGCATCCGCCCGAGCGTGTGCCTGTTCTGTCCGTCCAGGCCCGCCGCCGTGAGTTCGGCCTGTCGATCATCTGCCGTGGCCGTCACTGGCCACACCTCCTCGTGTCGGATGACAAACCTGTCGCCGGCGGCGTCGCCGGCTGTGCCCGGACCTGCTCGCCCGGGGCGATCTCGCCGGTCTCCCGGACGTGGACGCACGCGGGGGCACGGGGCCGGCGGTGGGGACCGCCGGACGACGGCGGAGGGCCGGGCGTGGACGTCACCGGGGCGCAGCGGAACCGCCGGGTCGTGCGTCCGCGGGCGGACCGACCACGTCGGGCCGTCACGTCCTCGGACGCGTACTCGGTGACTCGCATGCGCTCCTCCCGGCCGTGCGCGGCCGGGACCTGGTCCCGACGGGTGCGCACAGCGCCGCCACTGGCCTCTCGACCGTTGGGCCGATCGTGTCGACCTCTGGGCGGCAGGACACGCAGTTCACGACGATGATCGGAACTCATCGGACGGCGAACGGTGTGTGCTGAGCCACATCCGACCATAGGTATCCGACCCCGGGTCGGCAAGGGGCAACGCCGATCGGGCGGATCTCGATCATCGTCGGCCCCTCCGGACGGCCGTGTCGCGGGTCCCGCACCGGCGCTAGGGTCGCGAGCGGGCGGGGCCGTCGACGACGCGGAGGCCGGACGCCGCGGGGGAGGCCGGTCGGACGTGCACAGGTTCGGTTCGCCGGATGCGCTCGCCCTGCTCGGGGCCGCGGGGGAGCACGCCGACAGCGTCGAGCTCAAGGCGCTGCTCGAGCCCCCCGCCGACCAGGCCGCGGAGGCCCTCACCGGCCGACGCGCCCCGACCTGGAGCGTGCGCGAGACCTACCTGATCGACACCGCGGACGCCCGGTTCCTGCGGGCGGGTGTCGAGATCCGGCTGCGGCGCCGGACCCGGGGCCGCTACGACCTCGCGGTGTCCACCCGGCGCAGCGCCACCTCGGGCCCTCCCGATAGCACGCCGCGAGGGGTCCGGGTGGAGATCGACGTCGTCCCGGGGGCCGTGTGGCGCGACGTCGAGGTCCGGAGCGCCGTCGACGCGACCGTCGCCGAGCAGGTCGTGGCCGGGACGATCCCGGCGGCGAGGCTGCTGTCGCCCACCCAGCGCGTCTGGGCGTGCCAGGCCGGGCAGGAGGTGGTCGACCACGGCTGCCTCGCGGCCCTGACGGTCCACGGCCCCTTGGCGGTGCACCGCGTCAAGGTCGCCGCCGCCGCCCTGGGGCTGCGGCGCGCCGACCTCGAGCACGTCCGCTTCCCCAGCGGGGTGGAGCTCGTGGAGCTCTCGACCCACTGCCGGCTCCGCGACGTCCGCGACACGGCCGCGGCGTTCGAGCGCCTGCTCGACGAGCCGGAGGTCGCGGTCTCCCCGCGCTACCGCACGAAGACGTCGGTGTGGCGGGACGAGATCGCGGGCTGACCCCGCACGCCCGGGTCCGCCCACCCGGGCGCGGGGTCGCCCCGGGGGGCTAGCCTCCGGGGCACAGGTCCTCCTGTCCCACGTGTCCCGGTCCGGGGCGTCCGTCGGGGCGCTCGTGCGTCGGCCGGGCAGGGGAGGCGTGACCGAGGACGATCCTGTGACCCCCGGTCCCGCTGCCGCCGCGCGTCACCGCCGGCTCGCCGACCTCGTCGTCGGCGCCCCGCCGTCGCCCGCCGAGACGGCCGGCGCGCCGGGCGGCCCGCCGGGCAGCGGAGGGTCGCGGGCGCGCCTGACCCGGCTGTGCTCCCTCGCCGTCGCCGAGCTCGGCGTCGACGGGGCCGGGGTGACCGTGCTGGCCGGGTCGCCGGCCCGGGACGGGACCCGCACGCAGCTCGGCACCGTCGGGGACCTGACCGCGCGGCTCGACGAGCTCCAGCTGACCACCGGCGAGGGGCCGTGCCTCGAGGCCCACGAGACCGGGGTGCCGGTCCTCGTGCCCGACCTCGGCGCCGAACGGGGCCGGTGGCTGGGCTTCACGGCGGAGGCGCTCGCGATCGGCGCCTGCGCCCTGTTCTCGTTCCCGCTGCAGGTCGGAGCCGCCCGCCTCGGGACCCTCGACCTCAACCGGAGGGCCCCCGGGTCGCTGTCGGCGGACCGGCTGGCCGACGGCCTGGCCCTCGCCGCGCTCGCCACCGAGCTCCTGCTCGCCCTCGTCGAGACGGCGTCGGACCCGTCGGACGGCGGACCCGATGGGCAGCCGGGCGTGGGATGGTTGCCGGACGTGCACGCCGAGGTCCACGTGGCGTCCGGGATGGTCGCGGCGTACACGGGGACGGACGTCCGGGACGCCCTCCTGCAGCTCCGGTCCTACGCCTTCCGCACGGGGGTGCCCCTCCACGAGGTCGCCCGCCGCGTGATCGACCGCGACCTCGTGCTCGACCCGCCCGACCAGACCTCCCGACCCGAGAACGGTGCCCCATGAACGGCCGAGAGCCCCAGGTCATCGACACGTTCCTGTCGTTGACCGACACCCTGGTGAGCGATTTCGACGCGCTCGACATGCTCACGGTTCTCTCGGAGCGCTGTGTGGAGCTGCTGGACGTCTCCGCGGCCGGCGTGATCCTCTCGAACGGTCGCCACGGCCTGTCGGTGGCCGCCGCCTCCTCCGAGCGCAGCCGGCTGCTCGAACTGTTCGCCGTGGCGATCGACAGCGGCCCCTGCCTCGACTGCGTGCGCGACGGGGTGGCGGTCATCAGCGGGGACCTCGACTCGGCCGAGGCGCGCCGGACCTGGCCGCACTACACCCAGGGGGCACTCGAGGCCGGGTTCCACGCCACGCACGCCCTGCCGATGCGCCTGCGCGACGACGTCATCGGGGTGCTCACGCTGCTCTCGACGTCCCCGGACCCGCTCCCGGCCGACGACGCCCGGCTCGGTCAGGCCCTGGCCGATGCCGCCACCATCGGCCTGCTCAGCGAGCGGGCGGTCCGCCGGGCGGAGAACGTGCAGGAGCAGCTGCAGAGCGCCCTGAACAGCCGGGTGATCATCGAGCAGGCCAAGGGCGTCCTCGCCGCGACCGGCGACCTCACCCCCGAGGAGGCGTTCACCCTGCTGCGCTCGTACGCGCGCGGGAACAGCCTCCGACTCACCGACCTCGCCCGCGGCGTCGTCGAGCGCACCGTCGAGCCCCGGACCGTGCTCGGCGTCCAGGCCTGAGACCGGCGCCGGCCTCGGCGTCCGCTCCCGCACCGGGCCCCCGGTCGACGACGCGACCGGAAGGGCCTCGGCGCGGGAGCGCGGACGCCGTCGGGACTACGTGCCAGCAGGGCCCCAGATCGGGGCGCCGCTCTCGGCCATCTCCATGTCGGCGGTGGCCTGGACGAGCTCCATCAGCTCCGGGTCGAGCCCGGGGCCGAACTCCTCGGGGCGCTCCACGGCGATGCCGGGGAACGGGATGCCCTCGGGGGCCTGCTCGGTCGACAGCGTGGTGCCGTCCTTCGAGGGCGAGGTGCCCTGGAAGATCTTCCCGGCCTCGGAGAGCTGGTCGAGGGAGAAGGTGTACTGCTTGGACTGCAGACCCTGGTCGAGCAGCGTCTTGACCTCCGGGAACTTCTCCGCGTTGGTCTTCGGGATCGGCAGCAGCTTGTTCCACTCCACGCCGAGGGCCTCGAGGGCCTTGGCGTAGGCGTTCTCGTGGGCCTGGTCGCGGACGATCAGGTACGCGATCGTCGAGCGGGCCGTCTTGTTGGCCGTCATCTCGTACAGGCGGCACTTCTGCAGCCGGCCGGTCGACTCGAGCATGAGGTTGTAGAGCAGGTTCAGCGGCAGGTTGCCCGAGTCGTAGACGTACTTGCCCGTCCACGGGTCACCCTGGGCGTCGACCGGCAGCGCGCCCTGGGCGCCGACCAGCCAGTGGTGGATGTTCCCGCCCGACAGCGCCAGGTTCAGCGGCGTCGCGCCACCGGCACCGGGCTCGTCGATCGGGTCGGTGTTGCTGCCCTGGTAGCGGGGCGAGCCGTCGAGCAGCTGGGGATCGTCGAGGCGATGAGCTCGACGTGGCCGATCTCCTCGGTGCCCACGCCGTAGAGCAGGTCGCGGAACGGCTTGGCCGTCGGGCCGCGGAAATTGAAGCTCTGGAACAGGTACTGCATCATCGTGCGCATCTCGCCGAACTGACCGCCCAGGCCCTCCTGCAGCGCGTTCGCGGCTGCGGGGTCCGGCTCGTCGGCGGCGATCTCGTTCAGCATGCGCTGCACGTGGAGAAACATGGGTGTCCTTAGAACGATGGCGTGGTGCCGGGCCCGAGGTCTGGACCGGTCCCACGGCGACGCCCCGGGGATGGGGGCTCGGCCGTCGCTGCAAACGCCGAGATCGTCGGGGGCCGTTCGGGCTGGTCGGCTGGTCCCGGGCCCGGCGTCCGTAGCGTCGGCGACATGACACGTGGGGGATGGGTCCGACCCTGGCTGCAGCTCGTCGAGATCTCGGTGTCCACGCCGATCGTCATCGGCTACCGCGTGACCCGGCTCGTCGCCGGAGGGTGGCCGCCGGACGCGAAGGAGCGTCGCGAGCTGCGCCGCATGGTCTCGGAGAAGGCGAGCGCCTTCGGGCGGACGGGCTGGCTCGCGGTGACGACGCCGCCGAACGACACCGCCCGCTACCTGGGCACGGTCCTCGGGCCGGTGCACCGCGGGGTCTCCGCGAACCGCCGGCGACTGTCCGGGCACTGACCCGTCCCCGCTGCGCCGCGATGCGGTAGAACGGTCGCACCTTCACCGGCGAAGGCGACCCCGTCGCACAGCGCCCGAGGAGGAACGGACCGGTGGACTCGATCGCCGACATGGGCGGGACCCGCGGATGGGGCCCGGCCCCCGCCCCCGTCCCCGAGGAGCCCCCGTTCGCCGAGCCCTGGGAGGGCCGCGCGTTCGCGCTCACGGTCCTGACCATGGGCCGCATCTCGGGGCGCAACCTCGACGCCTTCCGGTACGCGCTCTCCCGGCTCCACCCCGTCGACTACCTCGTCGACGGCTACTACGGCCGATGGCGCAGTGCGGCCGAGCTGATGCTCACCGACAGCCGGATCCTCGCCCCGGGCGCGGTCGACGCCCGGGCCCGCCGGCTGCGCGGCGAGGACGTCGTCGAGCCCGACGCCCCCGACCCCGCGAGGCCCGACTACCGGCCGAGCGCCCCGGGCTCCCTCCGCGAGGTCGACCACGGGCCCGCGTTCGCGGTGGGCGACCCGGTGCGCACGCGCGACCTGCACCCGCGCGGCCCGACGAAGCTCCCGGGCTACCTGGGCCGGCGCCCGGGCAAGGTCATGGCCGTCCGCCCGCCCCACGTGCTGCCCGACACCCACGCCGTGTTCGAGGGCGAGAACCCGCAGCACGTCTACACCGTCGCGTTCGACTCCACGACGCTGTGGGGTCCCGACGCCGAGCCGTTCACCCTGCACGCCGACCTGTTCGAGAGCTACCTGGAGACCCGGCCGTGACCGCTCCCGACCGTCCCTCCCCGGCCCTGCGGACCGAGGCCCTCGAGCAGCTCCTCGTCGAGCGCGGGCTGGCCGACCCGGCCGTGATGGACACCTTCATCCGCACCTACGAGCAGGACGTGGGCCCGCTGAACGGCGCGAAGGTCGTCGCCCGGGCCTGGACCGACCCCGCCTACCGCGAGTGGCTGCTGCGCGACGGCACCGCCGCGATCGCGGACCTGGGCTTCGGTGGGCCCCAGGGGGAGCACATGGTGGTGCTCGAGCAGACCGACGAGGTGCACCACGTCGTCGTCTGCACGCTGTGCTCCTGCTACCCGTGGCCGGTCCTGGGGCTGCCGCCGAGCTGGTACAAGGACCCGGCCTACCGCGCGGGCATGGTGCGCACGCCGCGGAAGGTCCTCCGGGAGATGGGCCTCGAGGTGCCCGAGGGCCGCCGCATCGAGGTGTGGGACTCCAGCGCCGAGGTGCGCTACCTCGTGCTGCCGCGGCGCCCCGCCGGCACCGAGGGCCTCGACGCCGACGCGCTCGCGGGCCTCGTCGGGCGCGACGCCATGGTCGGCGTGGCCGAGGTGGCGGCCCCGTGACCGCCCCCGGCCCCGTGACCGCCCTCGGCCCCGTGACCGCCCTCGACACCGACGGCCCCGCGGCGCCGCCGCGGAGCAACGGCGAG
This sequence comes from Actinomycetospora atypica, assembly GCF_042653685.1. Taxonomy (NCBI): domain Bacteria; kingdom Bacillati; phylum Actinomycetota; class Actinomycetes; order Pseudonocardiales; family Pseudonocardiaceae; genus Actinomycetospora; species Actinomycetospora atypica. Next base: position 40,812 of record NZ_JBHSIV010000011.1, read on the forward strand.
CTCGTCTTCGCGGAGCCGTGGGAGAGCCGCGCCTTCGCGATGGCGGTGACGCTCTCCGAGGCCGGGGTGTTCACCTGGGACGAGTTCCGCGAGAGCCTGGTCGCGCGCATCGCGGCCGACCACGGCTCGTCCTACTACCGCTGCTGGCTCGCCGCCCTCGAGGACCGGGTGGTGGCCGCCGGGGCGCTCGACGGGTCGGCGCTGGCCGAGCGCACCGCCCGGCTCGCCGGGCGCACCCCGGGGCACGACCACGGTCACGGGCACGGGCACTGACGACGCCGGCCCCGCCCCCGGAGCAGGGGCGGGGCCGGCTGCGCGGGTCAGGGCGTGATGACGACCTTGAGGGCGAGGTTGGCCGCGGCGTTCTTGAAGACGTCGTAGGCCTCGTCGATCTGGTCGAACGTGAAGGTGTGCGTCCCCATCTTCTCGGCGGGGATCTTCCCGCCGGCCACCATCTTGAGCAGGGTCGGGATGGAGACCGTGTCGACAAGGCCCATGGTGAGGGTGACGTTGCTGATCCACATGTCCTGCATCGGCAGCTCCACGGGGGTGCCGTGGACGCCGACGTTGGCGATGGTGCCGCCGGGACGGACCAGGGACGCCGCGGTCAGCAGCGTCTCCGGGTAGCCGACGGCCTCGATGGCCACGTCGACGCCGAGGCCGTCGGTGAGGGCGATGACGTCGGCGACCGTGCCGGGGCCGACCTCGATCGCGTCGGTGGCCCCGAACTCGATCGCCTTCTCGAGGCGGAACTTGTTGGAGTCGACCGCGATGACCTTCGAGGCGCCCCACAGCCCGGTGGTGAGCACCGCGGACAGGCCGACCGCGCCGGCGCCGACCACGGCGACGGTGTTGCCCGGGCGGACCCCGCCGGCGAGCACCCCGACCTCGTATCCGGTGGGCAGCGAGTCGGCCAGGAAGATCGCCTGCTCGTTCGTGACCCCGTCGGGCACGGTGTAGAGCGAGGTGTCGGCGTAGGGCACGCGGACGTACTCGGCCTGCGTGCCGTCGATGAGGTGGCCGAAGATCCAGCCGATCCCGCCGACGGTCTGGCAGTGCGAGGGCATGCCGCGCTGGCAGTACTCGCAGCGGCCGCACTTGGTGATCGCCGGGACCAGCACGCGGTCGCCGACGGAGAAGCCACGGACGGCGTCGCCGATCTCGGTGACCGTGCCGACGGCCTCGTGCCCGAGGATGCGCCCGTCGGTCACCGCGGCGACGTCGCCCTGCAGGATGTGCAGGTCGGTCCCGCAGATGGTGGTGGTGTCGACCTTGACCACCACGTCGGTCGGTTCCTCGACCCGGGCGTCCGGGACGTCCTCCCAGGCCTTCTGGCCGGGACCGTGGTAGACGAGTGCCTTCATGCGGAGCCTCCGTTGGCGTCACCGACCGCGGGGTCTCCTGGGTGTCGGACCGCGGTCGTGCTCGACGCTAGTGGCGCCCGTCACAGCCGGGTGTCCGATGTTGAGACGCTCGCGGCGCCCGTCGTACGCCGGGGGCGGCCGGGTGTCCCGGGTCCGGGACACCCGGCTCAGGCGATGTAGCTGATGCCGAAGGCGTCGATCTTGCGGTAGAGCGACGACCGCGCGATCCCGAGCATCGACGCCGCCCGGTAGCGGTTGCCGCGGGCCTCGTAGAGCGCCTGGATGATGGCATCGCACTGGGCGGTCTCGAGCATCGAGAGCTTCGGGGCCCGGCTGGTGAAGCACGAGGCGGGCAGGTCGGGCGGCTGGATCACCCCGACCGGCTTGCGGGCGACGACGTAGCGCAGGACGTCCTCGAGCTCGCTGACGTTGCCGGGCCACGGGTAGCCCTCCAGCACCCGGACCACCTGGTGGGACAGGCGCAGCGAGCGTCCGGCGGCCATGGATCCGAGCACCGACCGGGCGATCTCGCCGAGCTCATCGATCCGGTGGCGCAGGGCCGGGACGCGCACCGTCTCGTGGAAGCGGCGCAGCAGCAGCCCGTAGGGCCGGGTCGGGTCGACCGACTCGACGTCGAGGCACCCGACGAGCACCACGGCCCCGGGGGTGTCGGCCACCCGGCGCAGGACCTCGTCGAGCCGGCGGACCGCGACCGGCGACACGGCCTGGAGCTGGCGCAGCACGACGAGCTGCGGGGCGCCGTCCCGCGCGGCCACCACCCGGGCGAGGGGGTCGCCCCGCCCGGCGTCGCCGATCGTCGAGCAGTCGAGCACCACCGGGGCCCGGCCGCGGTGGCGCCGGGCGAACTGCTCGACGGCCAGCGTCCGCTTGCCCGTGCCCGGTTCCCCGACGAGGAGCTGGTCGCGCCCCTGGGCGAGGTTCGCCGCGACCTCCTGGCGGGCCCGCAGGTGGGGGGTCAGGAGTTCCCGGTTCGCCCGGACCCGGGCGGCCGAGGGGGCCCGGCCGTCGCCCGGCCCGCGGAGGGCCGCGGCGAAGTCGCGGCGCCCGGTCGGGGCGACGTGCGACCCCTGGCGACGGCGGGCCTCGGCGTCGTCGCCCGCGTCGGCGTGCACCGCCGGCCCGGCCGTGAGCACGCACCCCAGGTACTCGCCGTCGCGGCGGACCTCCCGGACCTCGACCTCGGCGCACGTGCCGGAGGGGAGGTCGACGTGGCGGGGCGGCCGGTCGTCGTCGAGCACCACGCTCGCCACGGCGAGGTCGCCCAGCGCCTGCTGGTCGGCCGGGGGAGTGCGCCGCGCCCCGGTGCCGACCAGCACGACGTCCCCGTCGGTGGCCACCACCCACGCGCCGCCCTCGCCCTGCGCCGCGTCGAACGCCTCGTGCAGGGCCAGCAGCCCGCGGCGTCGTCGGGCCTGCGCGTGCCCGGTGACGTCGCGGGCCAGCGTGCGCGCGAGCGGCAGGAGCATCCCGGCCGCGGAGGCGTCCGAGCAGACCACGACGACCCCGTCGAGGTGGGGCACCGGGGCGGCCGCCGCGGCGAGGGAGCGCAGCTCCGGGTGGACGTGCTCCGGGCCCGAGAGCTCGACGGCGCGCCCCTCGTGCAGCGCCACCGACATCGCCGTGGTGCCCACCAGCCGCTCGGCGTGGCAGTACCCCGGGGCCAGCCGGACGGCGTCGAGCACCTCACCGAAGCCGGGGTCGGTGTCGCGGCGGGCCCGGACGACGCCGTCCGCGCCCACCAGCAGCACCGAGCACCCGCACTCCGGGTTCGCCGTGACGAAGTCGCCGAGCACCTCGCCCGCCTCGGCGATCGCTGACGAGCCGGCGTCGTGGCCGACGAACGGCGCGGGCCGCCCGCCGGGGTGGGCGCCGAGGTGCTGCGAGCGCTCCCACGAGGCCAGGACGGCGGGCCGGACGGCTCCGTCGACCGCCGCGGCCCCCCGGGCGGAGAACCGCACGCGGGCGAGCTCGACGTCCCGCGGCCCGGTCACGGCCCGACCGTAGGACCGCCGGGGCTCCCCCCGACACCCCTCGGCGCGGATCAGATCTCGAGGTGGTCCCGCGCGCACTGCAGCGCGAAGAAGGTGTCCTCGGGCTGGCCGGCCGCGTGGTAGGCGGCGGCCGTCCGGATCGCCGCGGCCGCCCGACCGCCCGTGCCGTCGCGGCCGGTCGCGGCGGCGCCCGCGGCCCGGTCCAGCGCGGCGGCGAGGGTCTCGCTGGGCCGGCGCGGGTCGCTCTCGTAGAGCGCCTCGGTGGCCGTGAGCACCGCCGCGAGCACGGCGCGCCGGGTGGCGCGGTCGGCGACGGGACTGGACGTGGGCAACAGACCGGTCACGGGATCTCCTCGGACGACGGACGTCGACGTCGGCTGAGGAGTCAACCGGCCGCCGGGGTCCCCACTGCCGCCGGTTCTCACACCGGGCCGGTCAGCCGCCCTGCTCGGTGGGGCGGACCAGCATCTCGTTCACGGCGGTCCGGCGGGGCCGGGTGACCATGTAGACCACCGCGTCGGCGATGTCCTCCGCCTCGAGCACCCCGAGCTCGGAGGCCGACGAGGCGTCCGGGGTGTTCTCCCGCCCCGAGTTCGTCAGCTCGGTGTCGACGAGGCCGGGCTCGACGAGCCCGACGCGCACGTGCTTCGGGCCGAGCTCCTGGCGCAGGGCCTCGGAGAAGGCGTTCACGGCGTGCTTCGTGGCCGCATAGACGTTGCTGCCCGGCCCGTTGACGACCCGGCCCGCCACCGAGCTGATGGTCACCACGTCGGCGACGCCGCGCGGGCCCTGCGCCGCCTCGGTCAGGTGCGAGACGGCCGCGTGCGTCGTCGCCAGCACCCCGGTGAGGTTGACGTCGACCATCTTCCGCCACTCCGCGAGGTCGGCCTCGAGCGCCGGGTCCATCGTCCCGTAGCCGGCGTTGTTGACGAGGACGTCGAGGCGCCCCCGGTCGCGGACCACGCCCTCGACGGCCTCGCGCACCGCGTCGGCGTCGGTCACGTCGACCTCGCGCACCTCGGCCCGCTCGCCCAGCTCGGCCGCGAGGTCCTCGAGCTTGTCCCGGCGCCGCGCGAGCAGCGCGACCGTCGCGCCCTCGGCGACGAGGGCCCGCGCGGTCGCGTTCCCGATGCCGCTCGACGCCCCGGTCACCACGGCGATCGTCCCGTCCAGCCGTCCCGTCACGTGCACGCTCCCTGTCCCTGCGGGGTCCGCCGTCCTGCGAGGTCCCCTGGCGGGCCGGGGGTCGCCCCTGCGGCCCGAGGCCAACCCCTGCTTACGCGGTTGACGGGCACGTCCGGAGGGGATCCCGGGGTGACCGGCACCACGCGACGAGGAGGTCCGTATGAGCGAGCAGCCCCAGGACAGGTCGAAGGACGAGGACGAGGGAGCCCGCCAGGAGGTCAACCCCGACCTCCACGGCCAGGCGGCCGAGGTCGCCGAGAAGCGGGCGAAGGGCGACCCCGAGGCCACCGGCGCCTGACGCGTCGTCGGGACCGGTCCGCGGGAGCGCCCCGGTCCCGGCAGTCCGGCCCACCGGGTGTGGAGCCCGGGCGCGCCGGGCAGTCCCCTGCTCGCGGCGGGCCGGGCGGTCCGGGACCGCGGTCGTCCGGAAGGAGCGTCGATGCTGCTGGCCGGCATCGCCGTCGCGGTCCTCGCCGCGACGAGCAACGCCGTCGGCTCGGTCCTGCAGCGCGCGGCGTCGCGCCACCACGCGCCCGGCGCGGGGCGGCGACGGTCGCTGGTCGCGCTGCTGCGCCGCCCGGCGTGGTCGGCCGGCATCGCCGCGCACGTCGTCGGCTTCGCGCTGCAGGCGGTCGCCCTGACGATGGCGGTCATCTCGGTGGTGCAGCCGGTCCTGATCGTCGAGCTGCCCATCACCCTCGTCCTCAGCGCGCTCCTGCTGCGCACGCCGATGGGGCGCCGCGCCTGGATCGCCATCGCCGCGATGGCGGGCGGTCTCGCGCTGGCGCTGTTCTGCCTGGTCCCCGGCGGGGGCGACCCTGCCGCCACCTCCGGACTCGCCTGGACCCTCGGCACGGCCGTCGTCCTGGTGATGCTCGCGGTGCTGACCGTCCTCGGCCGCGCGGCCCGGGGACGCCGGCGCGGCCTGTGCTTCGGGCTCGCCACCGGCGTCACCTACGGCTACAACGCGGCCCTCCTGGCCGGGCTCGCCCCCGCCTACGCGGAGGGGCTGCCCGGGGTGCTCACCGCCTGGCAGACCTACGGGGTGCTGATCGGCGGGACCGTCTCGTTCGTGTTCCTCCAGCAGGCGCTGCAGGCCGGCGACCTGCTCTGGGCCCAGCCCGCCATCACGCTCGCGAACCCGCTGCTCGCCGTCGTCTGGGGCTTCTGGGTGTTCGGCGAGCGGGTGAACCTCGACGGCTGGGTCGTCGGGGGCCTCGTCGGGGTGGCCGCGATCGTCGCGGGCACCGTGGTGCTGACGCGGGTGGAGCACGCCTCCGAGGCGGCGCCGCGTGGACGTCCGTGACGCCGGGTAGCCGCTCGTCGATGAGCACCGAGGAGGCCCGAGGCGAACGGATGCCCGCCGGGGACCGCGCGCACTGGCAGCGGATCCAGCAGTGGAAGGCCGACCGGCTGCCCGCGGAGGGCACGGCGGCCGGGTGGGGCCTCGTCCCGACGATCGTCGACGCCCTCGGCCGGGTGCCCGGCGCCGACGGCGTGGGCCGGGCCGTCGTCGACGGGCTCGCGCGGCTGATCGACCTCGGCGCGGGGACGTCCGCCGCGTCCGTGCGCACCGGCCCGATCCTCGAGCGCCACCGCGCCCGCGGCCACGCCGTCACCGAACTGGCCGACGTCCGGGCCCTCCCGATGGACGACATCCGCGACGCCCACCCCCGCCTCGACGTGCAGTACGCCGTCGGCGGGGCCGTGCAGGGCGTGGCCTCGGGCGTCGTCGTCTCCGGTGGGACGGTGCTGACCGTCGTCGGCGCGGTCGGCACGGCCGGGATCGTGGCGCTGCCGGGCGTCGGGGCCGTCGCCGCGACGATCGTCCTCGACGCGGCCGTCGGGGTGCTGGTCAGCACCCGGGCCGTCGCGCACGTCGCCGCGTACCACGGCTACGACGTCCGGGAGCCGCGCGAGCGCCTCTTCGCCCTCGGCGTCCTGTCGCTCGGGCTCGCCGACGACACCCGCCGGGCCGCCGCGTACCGCGAGATCACCGCCCTCGCGGGCGGGCTCGCCCGTCGGGAGGCGTGGCGGCTCACCGCGGCCGAGGCCGAGGCGGTGGTGCGGTCGGTGTCGACGTCGCTGGCGCTGCGGCTCACCCAGGACCGTTTCGCCCAGGTGGTGCCGCTGCTGGGGACCGCGCTCGCGGTGCGGCGCAGCGCGCGGTCGCTCGCCCGGGTGGTCGACGACGCCGAGCACCTCTACGCCGAGCGCGTCCTGCGCGAGCGGTACGACCTGGACGGGACCGACCCGGGGGAGCGCGGCGAGATCGCTTCGGCCGTCGACGCGGAGCTCGCCGCGCGGTAGCTCACGTCCCGGGCATCGTCGGGCCGGGGATGATGGAGGCTCCGCCCGACGACCGCGAGGAGCGACCCCCTGAGCAGCGCACCGCCCCGCACCCCGTCCCCGGCACGGGCAGGCCGCGTCGCAGCGGTCGTCGGCGTCGCGGTGCTCGGCTCGGTGCTCGGGCTCGGGGTCTTCGTGGCGGCGCTGCGCGCGGGCCTGCGTCCCTACCGCCACCCCGGGCTCTCCCCGGTGGTGCTCGTGACGTACGCCCTGGTGGGAACGCTGGTCGGGGCCGCGGTGTGGGCCGTCGTCCGGCGCCGGGCCCGGCGGCCCCGCGTGGTCCTGCGCCGCGGCGTGGCGGTGCTCGCCGTGGTGGTCCTCGCCGCGGACCTCGTCGTCGGGGCGACCTCGGGATGGGTCGGCGCGGCGCTCGTGCTCGCCCACCACCTCGTCGTGACCGTCCTCGCGGTCGTCGTGCTCCGCCGGGTCCTGCTCGTGGGCGAGGTGGGTACGGAGGTGCGCGAGGTCCCGTGGCGCGAGCGGCTCCCGCGGGTGGCCCGGTTCGGGCTCGCCGCCGGCCTCGCGGTGCTGGCGGGGATCTGGGTGCTGGTGAACAAGCCGGTGGAGGGCCCGACCCTGCTGGTGCTCAGCCCCTCGCACGGGGTGACGTTCGCCGACCTGCTGTCGCTGGTCGCCCTCGGCGTCGCGGTCGACCTGGTGTCGGTGCGCCGGTAGACGGGACCGCGGCCTCACGTCTTCGATCCCACGAACTCGTCCATCCGCGCGACGCCCTCCCGCCGGGCCACCGAGATGAGATTCGCCCGTGGCCGCCGATGGGCCACCCCGATCTCGTCGAGAGTGCGTGCGCAGATGTCGAGGATGTCCTGCGACTCGTTGGAGAACAAGTAGCGGGGGTATTCGTAGCGCTTGCCGCCGGGCTGTTTCCTCGCCCAGTTGAGGACCCGGCAGCCGTCGGAGTGGATCAGTCCGCGGAGGACACGACCCGGGAAGCTCGTCAGCACCTCGTCCTGCCAGGGCTCCAGGACGATCGGTCGCTCGTGTTTCATGCCCGCGCCGTGCTGGGGGAAGAGGCACGTCCAGTGGGTCGAGTAGGACTTGACCTCCCGGCACCCCCTCCGTTGCACCGAGGAGACGGAGGACGTCGGCATGACCGCACTCATGGCCTGCTCGACCTCGGCGCGGATGCCCGGATAGGCGTCGCCGCAGTACATCGAGAGCGCGGCCACGTCCCGTCGACCGACGGTGATGTGCCCGTCCCCGAGATAGGAGCCGAGGAGATAGGCGTACTCCCACTGATCGAGCGGGACCTGATGACACCGGGGGCACCGTTCCCGTCTGCCCGGGGTGGTCGGAGGGCGTCCGCGGTCGACGCACCAGTGCCGGACGGTGCTGACGGGCAGGCCGAGCCGCCGGGCGATGGCGCTCGGCCCCTCGCCCTCGTCGTAGAGCTTCCGGGCGGCGTCGACGGTGATCTGGGGGTGCATGAGCGGATGGTGCCTCCGCCCACCGACAACGTCGGGGACCGTCGAGGCGCACGCAACGTCGTTGCCCGGACCCACTAGACTCGGGCGTGGAGCCCCCGTAGCCCAATTGGCAGTAGGCAATGGTCTCAAACTCCATACAGTGTGGGTTCGAATCCCACCGGGGGCACCACGGGAGTCGCCTCCCGTCGGACTCCCGCGCGGAATGTCGCCTCGCCCACACCGTGGCCTTCGTCGTCGACGTCGCCCCGAGACGTCCCGGTATCGTCCGACTGAATCGAATCCGGTCACCCGGACTCGGGAGGGTCGGCCGTCGGGGGCGACGGGGCCGGCTGCAGCGACGCGCACAGGAGGACCGCCATGAGCCAGCAGGCCGCGGACATCGTCGCGGAGGTCGACACGGTCCCCGAGGCACCGGAGACCCCCCGGGAGGCCCTGCGCATCCTGGTCGCCGAGGACGAGGCCCTGATCCGCATGGATCTCGTGGAGATGCTCCGCGAGGAGGGCTACGACGTGGTCGGCGAGGCCGCCGACGGCGCCCAGGCCGTGGAGATGGCCCGCACCCTCACCCCCGGGCTCGTCATGATGGACATCAAGATGCCGGGCACCGACGGGCTCGAGGCCGCGCGCACCATCGCGGGGGAGCGGATCGCCCCGGTCGTCATGCTCACCGCCTTCGGCCAGCGCGACCTCGTCGAGGCCGCGCGCGACGCCGGCGCGATGGCCTACCTCGTCAAGCCGTTCACCAAGACCGACGTCGTCCCGGCCATCGAGGTCGCGGCGAGCCGCTTCGCCGAGATCTCGGCGCTCGAGGACGAGGTCGCGGGGCTCACCGACCGCCTCGAGACCCGCAAGGCCGTGGAGCGCGCGAAGGGCCTGCTCATGGCCAAGAAGAAGATGAGCGAGCCCGACGCCTTCCGCTGGATCCAGCGCACCGCCATGGATCGTCGTACCACCATGCGGACCGTGGCCGAGGCGGTCGTGGAGACCTTCGGCTGACCGGGGGACCTCCGGCCGGAGACGATCACGACGACGATGCGTCACTGCGGCGGACGGGTGAGTCGATCCGCTGACCTGCGGCGACGCCACGACCCCCCGGCGGTCGTCACCCGAACGTGACCTACGGTGGCCGCCATGAGGCGCAGCGCGGCACTCGCGGCGGTCATGATCACCGGGGCCCTCACGCTCGCGGCCTGCGGGACGTCCGGCGGGTCGCCGGGCGACTGCGACACCGACCGCGGCACCCTCACCGTCGGCCTCGTCGCCCCGCTCTCCGGGGAACTGGCGAACATCGGGGCCGGCATGCGCGACTCGGCCGACCTCGCCGTCACCCAGGCCAACCGGCGCTGCGCGATCCCCGGGTACCGCATCGCGCTCGACGCGAGGGACGACGAGGCCGACCCGGCGACGGCGGCGGCCCAGGCCCGCGCGCTCGCCGGGAATCCCGACCTGATCGGCGTGGTCGGCACGTACAACTCCTCGACGGCGCAGGCGGTCCAGCCGGTGCTCGGGGCGGCCGGGATCGTGCAGATCTCGCCGGGCAACACCAACGTCTCGCTGACCCGGGGAGCCAACCCCGTGATCGCGCCGCTGCGGCAGTACCAGACCTACTTCCGCGTGGTGGCCACCGACGCCGCGCAGGGCCCGGCGGCCGCGAACGCGCTCGCCGCGACGGGGCGGACGCGCGTCGCGGTCGTCAGCGACGGCCGGACCTACGGCGAGGGCATCGCGAACGAGTTCGCCAAGCAGCTCGCGACCCGCGGGGGCCAGGTGGTGCTCCGGACGACGCTGCCGGCCGGCACGCCGCCGGCCGCGACCGCCGCCGCGGTGCGGGCGGCCCGCCCGCAGGCGGTCTTCTACGGCGGGGAGTACCCCGACGGCGGGCCGCTGTCGCGGGCGCTGGCGGGTGCGGGCGGCCCGGTGATGGGCGGCGACGGCATGGTCAACCCGGCCTACGCGGCGCTGGGCGGGCGCGAGGGCGACCTCGGCGTCTCGGTCGGCGCGCCCCCGGAGACCCTCCCGTCGGCGCGGCCCTTCGTCGACGCGTACGCGAAGGCCGGCTACCGCGACCCCTACGGCTCCTACGGGGCCTTCAGCTTCGACGCGACGAACGTGCTCCTCGAGTCCGTGTCCGGGGTGGTGACCGGCCCTGGTGGCGGAGAGTGGTCGACCGCTCAACGATCCGTCGTCGACGCCGCGGTCCAGGCCTACGACGGCGAAGGTGTGACCGGCGCCATCTCGTTCGACCGCTTCGGCGACGTCTCGTCGGACGCGGTGACGATGTATCGCCTGGTCGGCGGCCGGTGGACCCCGGACCGTACCCAACCCTGACCGTTCTCGCAGGCGCCCCCGCAAGCCCTTGCGGGGCCGCCGGCGCGCCGCTCGGTCATCCGCCGGACGCCTGCTGTTCCTCAAGAAGGTTTAAGGCTATGTTTCCCACCCGACCGGCGGAGTGTGGAACTTCGAGGTCGCTCTGTGAGTACACCCCACATCGGAGGTTCTTCAGTGGTCCGACGTCGGTTCGCCGCCGCAGGCGCCCTGGTCGCTGCCGCGGCCCTGGTGCTCTCCGGCTGCGCCAACCAGGGCGGGGGCGGAGAGGCGGCCGGCCCCACGGCCGCCGCGCCCGCCCAGCCGAACAACGCGGTGCTCCCGGCCGGCAACGGCCAGGGCCGCTGCGCGCCCGGGACCTCGATCGCCTACGTCGGCACCCTCGCCGGCCAGAACGCCGCCCTCGGGCAGGCGATCGCCAACGCGACCGAGCTCGCCGTCAACCAGCACAACGGGGCCAACCCCGGGTGCCAGGTCAGCCTCGTCAAGGCCGACTCGGGCGGCACGCCCGACACGGCCGTCGGCCCCACCCAGGCCGTCCTCAACAACCAGGCCGTCCTCGGCGTCGTCGGGCTCCCGTTCTCCGGTGAGTCCAAGGCGGTGGGCCCGGCCATGAACGCCGCGGGCCTGGTCAACATCACCCCGTCGGCCACCAACCCGGGCCTGACCACGAACGGCTGGACCAACTTCTTCCGCGGCCTCGGCAACGACGCCGTGCAGGGCCCCGCGGCCGCGAAGTGGATGAAGCAGAAGTTCAACCCGCAGTCGATCTGCGTCATCAAGGACGACTCGGACTACGGCATCGGGCTCGCCCAGGCCGTCACCCAGTCGCTCGGCCCGCAGGTCGCGGCCTGCCAGGGCGACGTCAAGACGAACCAGAAGGAGTTCTCGGCGACGGTCGGCCAGGTCCAGCAGGCCAACCCGCAGGCGATCTTCTTCGCGGGCTACTACACGGAGGCCTCGCCGCTGATCCAGCAGCTGCGGGACGCCGGCGTGCAGACCCCCTTCGTCGCGCCCGACGGCACGAAGGACGAGCAGTTCGTCGTCAACGCCGGCGGTGCGGCCAACGGCGCGTTCCTGACCTGCCCCTGCGTCCCGCAGGACGGGTTCACGGCCTTCAACCAGGCCTACCAGCAGGCCTACGGCACCCCGCCGCAGACCTACTCGGCCGAGGCGTACGACGCGGCGACGATCCTGCTCACGGGGATCGACCAGGGCGCCAACTCGCGTCCCGCGCTGCTGAACTTCGTCCGCGGCTACAACGGCCAGGGCCTGACCAAGAAGTTCCAGTGGCAGCCCAACGGCGAGCTCTCCGACACCCCGGTGTACGTCTACCGGGTGGACGGGAACAAGATCGTCACGGACTCGCCCATCACGGGCTGATCCACCACGTCGGCGGCCGCGCCCGGGGCATCTCCCGGGCGCGGCCGTCGTACGTCCGCCCCGCGGCGCCCCATCGACGAGGCGCCGTGACAGTTGTCCGGCCGGGCGTCGTGCCCGGCCGCCGGCGCCCGCAGGGAGAGCGTCATCCACACCGTCACCGCCGTCACGGACCTGTTGGCACAGGAGACCGGGCCGTGGATCAACTTCGACGTCGGGTTGTTCTTCGACCGGTTCTGGGCCAACACCATCAACGGGCTCTCCTACGGGAGCATCTACGCCCTGGTCGCCCTCGGTTACACCCTGGTCTACGGGGTGCTCCAGCTCATCAACTTCGCCCACTCCGAGATCTTCGTGATCGGGGTGTTCGGCGTGTACTTCACCTTCCTCGCCCTGGGCTTCCAGCCCGGGCAGGTCCCGAACGTGCCGGTCGCGGGCATCATCGCGAACCTGGTCCTCGCGGGAGCGGTGGGCATGATCCTCGCCGGGATCGCGGCGGTGCTGCTCGAACGGATCGCCTACCGGCCGTTGCGGAAGCGCAACGCCCCCCGCCTGGCCTTCCTCATCACCGCCATCGGCGCCTCGTTCGTCATCCAGCAGATCTTCCGCATCACCCGGGGGTCGAACCCCGAGGGCACGATCCGGCTGCTCCCGCCGACCCCGGTGTTCCGCATCTTCGGTGCGCCGGTGACGAACCTGCAGATCATCATCATCGTGGCGGCGTTGGCGCTCTTCGTGGTCGCCGACTCCTTCGTCAACCGCACCCGCCTCGGCCGCGGCGTGCGGGCCGTCGCCCAGGACCCGGCCACGGCGACGCTCATGGGCGTCAACCGCGAGCGCGTCATCATGATCACGTTCCTGCTCGGCGGGCTCCTCGCCGGCGCGGCGGCGCTGTTCTACCTCATGACGATCCCGCAGGGCGCGGTCTTCAACGGCGGCTTCCTGCTCGGGATCAAGGCGTTCGCGGCCGCGGTCCTCGGCGGCATCGGCAACCTGCGCGGGGCGCTGCTCGGCGGCCTGATCCTCGGGATCGCGGAGAACTACGGGCAGTCGCTGTTCGGTGGCGACTGGCGCGACGTCGTCGCGTTCGTCCTGCTCGTCGGCGTGCTGATGTTCCGGCCGACCGGGATCCTCGGCGAGTCGTTGGGGAAGGCGAGGGTATGACGACCACGGAGAGGCGACCGGAGGCCTCGTCGGGCCAGGGTGGGAACGGGGGGCCCGGTCTGCGCGAGCGCTGGGCCGAGGGCTCGCGCTGGTGGAACGCCCGCAGCCGGCCCCAGCAGTGGGGCCTGCTGGTCCCGGTCGTCGTGCTCATCTACTTCCTGCCGATCCTCAACCCGCCGATCATCACCACCGAGCCGGCGACGGACTTCTCGATCGCCCTGTTCAACGCGGCGGTCTTCGCGCTGATCGCGATCGGGCTGAACGTCGTCATCGGCCAGGCCGGCCTGCTCGACCTGGGCTACGTCGGCTTCTTCGCGATCGGCGCCTACACCGCGGCGCTGCTGTCCTCGCCCGACTCCGAGCTGGGCGTGCGGTTCCCGTGGCTGGTGATCGTCCCGATCGCCATGGTGGTCACGATGATCTCCGGGGTCATCCTCGGGACGCCGACGCTGCGGCTGCGGGGGGACTACCTCGCGATCGTCACGCTCGGCTTCGGGGAGATCGTCCGCCTGCTGGCCGACAACATCGACCCGCTGCGCGGCAACCGGGGCTTCCAGGACATCGCGCGGCCGAGCGGGAGCTACTCCGACGGCTCGCCGATCTTCACGTCGAACGACGCCCAGGGCTTCTACTGGCTCGCGGTCACCATCGTGATCATCATCCTGCTGTTCATGGGGAACCTGGAGCGCTCCCGGGTGGGGCGCGCCTGGATCGCGGTGCGCGAGGACGAGGACGCCGCGGAGCTGACGGGCGTCCCGACCTACAAGTTCAAGATCTGGGCGTTCGCCATCGGCGCCGCGGTCGGTGGCCTGTCGGGCACGCTGTTCGCCGCGCAGGTCGGGTTCGTCAACAACCAGCGCTTCGACGTCACCACCTCGATCCTCTACCTCGCCGCGGTGGTCCTCGGCGGGCAGGGCAACAAGGTCGGCGTCGTGGTCGGGGCGTTCCTGGTGTCCTACATCCCCGACCGGTTCCAGTTCGAGCCCGAGTACCGCTTCCTCGTGTTCGGGCTCGCGCTGATCATCCTGATGATCTTCCGGCCGCAGGGCATCCTCGGCATGCGCCAGCACCTGCTGACCTACGGGCGGCAGGCCTACCAGAAACTGTTCGGGGCCGGCACCGGCGTCGCCCCGACGTCGCTGACACCGTCGTCGAAGCCGTCGGGCGATCCACCCGAGGCCGTTCCCGACGATCATCCCGGCTCGTCCCCCCGGGGAGGTGGCGAATGAGTACCCCCGTCCCGGAGGAGGGCCTCCTCGAGGCCCTCGACCAGATGGACCCGGCCACGCGGGCCGCCCACGAGGAGGAGGTCGCGGCGAAGGTCGCGGCCGACCGCGAGATCGCCGTGTCGGCGGGGGAGACCCTGCTCGCCGTCGACGGGCTCACCGTGCGCTTCGGCGGCCTCACCGCGCTCGACGACGTGTCCTTCGACGTCAAGCGGGGTGAGATCCTCGGGCTGATCGGACCCAACGGCGCCGGCAAGACGACGTGCTTCAACATCGTCACCGGCGTCTACCGGCCCACGGTCGGCGACATCCGGCTCGAGGGGCAGTCCCTCGCGAAGATGCAGCGCTACAGGATCATCCAGGCCGGGGTGGCGCGCACGTTCCAGAACATCCGGCTCTTCGGCGCGATGACCGCGCTGGAGAACGTGGTGGTCGGGACCGACGCGCGGCACCGCACCTCGGTGCCCGGCGCCCTGCTGCGGCTCCCGCGGCATCGTCGGGAGGAGCGGGACGCCGTCGAGAAGGCCATGGCGCTGCTGGAGTTCGTCGGGATCGCCGACCGCGCCGCGGACAAGGCGACGTCGCTGCCCTACGGCGACCAGCGCCGCCTCGAGATCGCCCGGGCCCTCGCGACGGAGCCGAAGCTGCTCTGTCTCGACGAGCCCGCCGCCGGCTTCTCCGCGGTGGAGAAGGACGGGCTCTCCGAGCTCATCCTCAAGATCCGGGACGACGGCTTCACGGTCGTCCTCGTCGAGCACGACATGCGCGTGGTGCTCGGCGTGACCGACCGGCTCGTCGTGCTCGACTTCGGCCGCAAGATCGCCGACGGCGAGCCCGACGTGGTCCGGCGCGACCCGGCCGTGGTCTCGGCCTACCTCGGTACCGCGGTGGAGGACTCGTGAGCCTGCTCGAGCTCGAGGACGTCAACGTCGCCTACGGGCGGATCCAGGCGCTGCGCGGGATCACGCTGGCGGTGGAGGAGGGCCAGATCGTCTCGCTGATCGGCGCCAACGGGGCCGGGAAGACGACGACGATGAAGACCATCTCCGGGCTGCTCGGCCTGCAGTCCGGGCGGATGAGCTTCGACGGCCAGGACCTGACGAAGGTCCGCGCCGACCTGCGCGTGCGGCTGGGGATCTGCCAGGTGCCCGAGGGTCGGGGGATCTTCCCCGGCATGACGGTGCTGGAGAACCTCGACATGGGCGGCTTCGTCCGGTCGGACCGCAAGTCCAAGGAGTTCTCCTCGGACCAGGAGCGGGCGTTCACCTACTTCCCGCGCCTGGCCGAGCGGCGCAACCAGGTGGGCGGCACGCTCTCCGGCGGCGAGCAGCAGATGCTCGCGATCGGCCGCGCGCTCATGGCGCGGCCGCGGCTGCTCCTGCTCGACGAGCCCTCGATGGGGCTCGCGCCCCAGTTCATCGCCCAGATCTTCCGGGTGATCGAGGACATCAACGCCGAGGGCACGACCGTCCTGCTGGTCGAGCAGAACGCCACCCAGGCGCTCGGGCTCGCCCACCAGGCCTACGTGCTCGAGACCGGGGAGGTCACCCGCTCGGGCCCGGGCCCGGAGCTCCTCGCGGACCCGTCGATCCGGGACGCGTACCTGGGCGTGTCGTAGGGCGGCCACCTCCGGTGTCAGCACTGGCACGGTGCTGACGTCGGATGTGCGAACGGCGCCACTCACCCACGCGCGGCCGACCGCCGCGTGATGTGCGAGTGGCGCCGTTCTGACGTCAGGTGTCAGCGTTGAGCCATTGCCGGCCCACCCGGTGCGCCCGCAGCTCAGGCCTGCGGGGTCGCGTCGCGGTAGATGCAGGTGAGCTTCGCGGTGCACACCCGGCGGCCCTCGTCGTCGGAGATCACGATCTCGAACGTCCCGACCGTCTTCCCGACCGACGCCGGCGTGCACACCGCGGTCACGAGCCCGGAGAGCGCGGAGCGGTGGTGGGTGCAGGAGAGCTCGAGCCCGACGGGCCGGCGCTCGCCGACCCGGTTGAGGTAGGCCGCGGTGGAGCCGACCGTCTCGGCGAGCACCGCGCTGGCGCCGCCGTGCAGCAGGCCGAACGGCTGCCGGTTGCCGGCCACGGGCATCGTCGCCACCACGCGGTCCGGGTCCCACCGCGTGATGTCGATGCCCATCTTCACGCCGAGCTGCTCGTCGGGGTAGGCCACCTCGATGTCGGGGACGGCCTTCTGCTCGGGGGACTGCGCGGGGTCTGCGGACACACCGATCATGGTAGGGCGACCGGGTGAGCGGGCCCGGGGAGACTGTCGGACCCCCCTGGCAGACTCGGGCACGTGGCTGGGACGAAGACGGCGGAGAAGGCGAAGACCACTCCGGGGGACGCGGCGGGCGGGGCGCGGCTCCTGCTGCTCGACGGGCACTCCCTGGCCTACCGCGCGTTCTTCGCGCTGCCCGTGGAGAACTTCACGACGACGTCCGGGCAGAAGACCAACGCGGTCTACGGCTTCACGTCGATGCTGATCAACCTCCTGCGCGACGAGGCGCCGACGCACGTCTGCGTCGCGTTC
Organism: Actinomycetospora atypica; assembly: GCF_042653685.1. Classification (NCBI taxonomy): domain Bacteria; kingdom Bacillati; phylum Actinomycetota; class Actinomycetes; order Pseudonocardiales; family Pseudonocardiaceae; genus Actinomycetospora; species Actinomycetospora atypica. The sequence goes on from NZ_JBHSIV010000011.1 coordinate 57,794, forward strand.
GACGTCTCGCGCCAGAGCTTCCGCACCGAGACGTTCGCGGCCTACAAGGCCAACCGCAGCGCCACGCCCGACGAGTTCCGGGGCCAGGTGGAGCTGATCAAGGAGATCCTCGCGGTCCTCAACATCACGGTCGTCGCGCGCGAGGGCTACGAGGCCGACGACGTGATCGCCACGCTCACCACGCAGGCCACTGCCGAGGGCATGCAGGTCGCCATCTGCACCGGCGACCGGGACGCGTTCCAGCTGGTCACCGACCAGGTGACGGTGCTCTACCCCCGCAAGGGCGTGTCCGACCTCGCGCGCTACACCCCCGAGGCGGTGCTCGAGCGGTACACGCTGACCCCGGAGCAGTACCCCGACTTCGCGGCGCTGCGGGGCGACCCGAGCGACAACCTGCCGAACATCCCGGGCGTGGGGGAGAAGACGGCCCAGAAGTGGGTGCGGGAGTTCGGCAGCCTCGACGCGCTGGTCGAGCGGGTCGACGAGGTCCGCGGCAAGGCGGGGGACGCGCTGCGCGAGAACCTGTCGTCGGTGGTGCTCAACCGGCAGCTCACCGAGCTGGTGCGCGACGTCGAGCTCGACGTGCGGCCCGCCGACCTCGACGTGCGCTCCTGGGACCGCGACGCCGTGCACCGCCTGTTCGACGAGCTGGAGTTCCGGGTGCTGCGCGAGCGCCTGTTCTCCACGCTGAAGGCCGCCGAGCCCGAGGCCGACGAGGGCTTCGAGGTGCGCGGGGCCGCGCTCGAGCCCGGCGCGGTGGCGGCCTGGCTCGACGCGCACGCCCGCGACGGGCGACGGAGCGGACTGGGCTTCCGGGGGACGTGGAGCCACGGCACGGGCGACCTCGAGGGGGTCGCGATCGCGGCGGCCGACGGCGAGACCACCTACGTCGACGTCCGGGCCGTGACCCCGGAGGACGAGACCGCACTGGCCGACTGGCTCGCCGACCCCGAGCTGCCCAAGGCCGGCCACGAGATCAAGGGCCCGTCGCACGCCGTCCGGGCCCGCGGCTGGCGCCTCGGCGGCGTCACCAGCGACACGGCGCTCGCCGCCTACCTCGCCCGCCCCGGTGAGCGGAGCTTCGACCTGGCCGACCTCGCGCTGCGCTACCTGCACCGGGAGCTGCGGGTGGAGGAGCCGGGGACCGAGAGCGCCGGTGGCGACCAGCTGACCCTCGACGGCGGCGAGGAGGAGGCCGACGCGACGCTCGCGCAGACCGAGATGCTGCGGGCCCGCGCGGTGGCCGACCTCGCCGTGAAGCTCGACGACGACCTCGCCGAGCTCGGGGGCACGGCGCTGCTCACCGACCTCGAGCTGCCCCTGCTCGCCGTCCTGGCCGACCTCGAGGCCGCCGGGGTGGCGGTCGACGTGTCGGCGCTGCAGGACCTGGAGTCGCAGTTCGGGGCCCGGGTGCAGGCCGCGGCGCAGTCGGCGTACGACGTCATCGGCAAGGAGATCAACCTCGGGTCGCCGAAGCAGCTGCAGGTGGTGCTGTTCGACGAGCTGCAGATGCCGAAGACCAAGCGCACCAAGACCGGCTACACCACCGACGCCGACGCGCTGCAGACGCTGAACGAGTCCACGCCGCACCCGTTCCTCGAGCACCTGCTCGAGCACCGCGACGCCACCCGGCTGCGGGTCACGGTCAAGGGGCTGCTCGAGTCCCTGTCCGACGACGGCCGCATCCACACCACGTTCAACCAGACCATCGCGCGCACCGGGCGGCTGAGCTCCACCGAGCCCAACCTGCAGAACATCCCGGTGCGCACCGAGGCGGGCCGGCGCATCCGCGACACCTTCGTGGTGGGCGCCGACTCCGTCGACGGGCCCTACGCCGAGCTGATGACGGCCGACTACGCGCAGATCGAGATGCGGATCATGGCGCACCTCTCGGTCGACGCCGAGCTGATCGAGTCGTTCAAGTCGGGCGAGGACTTCCACTCGGTCACCGCGGCGAAGGTCTTCGGGGTGTCCGAGGACGCGGTGAGCACCGCCCAGCGCGCCAAGATCAAGGCGATGAACTACGGGCTGGCCTACGGGCTGTCGGCCTACGGGCTCTCCGCGCAGCTGCGCACCTCCACCGAGGAGGCCAAGGAGCTGATGGAGGACTACTTCGCCCGGTTCGGCGGCGTGCGCGACTACCTGTTCCAGGTGGTCGACCAGGCGCGCAAGGACGGCTACACCAGCTCGATCCTCGGGCGCCGCCGCTACCTGCCCGATCTCACCAGCGACAACCGCCAGCGGCGCGAGATGGCCGAGCGGATGGCCCTCAACGCCCCGATCCAGGGCAGCGCCGCCGACATCGTCAAGGTCGCGATGCTCGGGGTGCACGCGGCGCTGCGCGAGGAGGGCCTGCGGAGCCGGATGCTGCTCCAGGTCCACGACGAGCTGGTGCTCGAGCTGGCGCCGGGGGAGCGCGAGCAGGTGACCGAGCTGGTGCGCCGCGAGATGGGGGCGGCGTTCGAGCTCGACGTGCCCCTCGAGGTGTCGGTGGGTTACGGCCGCTCGTGGGACCAGGCCGCCCACTGAGAATCGGCTGCCGGGGAGCGGCCAGCGCTGGTACGCATCGGTACCGGCAGGTACGGTGGTACGCATGAGTACCGGGTTGGAGAGCACCACCGAGCACCTCGACGTCGTCATCGTCGGGGCGGGTCTGTCGGGCATCGGCACGGCCTGCCACCTGACCACCGAGCACCCGCAGCGCTCGTACGCGCTGCTCGAGGCCCGCGACGACCTCGGGGGCACCTGGAGCCTCTTCCAGTACCCGGGCATCCGGTCCGACTCCGACATGCACACGTTGGGCTTCCGCTTCCGCCCGTGGCCCGACTCGGTGGCCCTCGCCGACGGCGGGTCGATCCTGCAGTACGTCCGCGACACCGCGCAGGAGTACGGCGTCGACCGGCACATCCGCTACGGCAAGCGCGTCACCGCCTCGGAGTGGTCGAGCGCCGAGCAGCGCTGGACGCTGACGATCACCACGAGCGAGGGCGCCACCGAGACGCTGACCTGCTCGTTCCTGCTCTGGTGCTCGGGCTACTACCGCTACGACCAGGGCTACACGCCCGACCTGCCGGGCCTCGCCGACTTCGGCGGCAGCGTGGTCCACCCGCAGCACTGGGACCCCGACCTCGACTACGCGGGCAAGCGGGTGGTCGTGATCGGCTCCGGCGCCACCGCGGTCACCCTGGTCCCGGCCCTCACGCAGGGGGAGGGGCGCGCCGCGCACGTCACCCAGCTGCAGCGGACCCCGAGCTACGTCCTCTCGATCGGGCGCACCGACCCGGTCGCCGAGACGCTGAGCCGCTGGCTGCCCGCGGCGATCGCCGACCCGATCGTGCGGGCCAAGAACATCGCCCAGATCATCGCGCTCTACCAGATCTCCCAGCGCTTCCCGGCGTTCATGAAGAACGTGCTGCGCAAGCAGACCACCGCGCAGCTGCCCGAGGGCTACGAGGTCGACACCCACTTCAACCCGCCGTACGCCCCCTGGGACCAGCGGATGTGCATGGTCCCCAACGGCGACCTGTTCAAGGCGATCCGCCGGGGCGACGCCGAGATCGTCACCGACCACATCGAGACGTTCACCGAGACCGGGATCCGGTTGACGTCGGGCCGCGAGCTCGAGGCCGACATCGTGGTCACGGCCACCGGGCTGAACCTGCAGATGTTCGGCGGGGCCGAGCTCACCGTCGACGGCGAGCCGGTCAAGCTGCCCGACACGATGGCCTACAAGGGCATGATGCTCTCCGGCGTGCCGAACCTCGTGTTCATGATCGGGTACACGAACGCCTCGTGGACGCTCAAGGTCGACCTCGTCGGCGAGTACCTCTGCCGGCTGCTGCGCTGGATGGACCGCCACGGCAAGGCCGTCGCCGTCCCCGAGCGCGACCCGGCGGTCGAGGAGCGCCCGCTGCTCGACTTCGACGCCGGCTACGTCCAGCGCTCCATCCACGAGCTGCCCCGCGGCGGCGACCGCAAGCCGTGGTCCCTCGCGATGAACTACGCGATCGACGCCGTCACGTTCCGCCGCGGCAGCGTGGAGGAGGGCATGCGCTTCGAGGACGAGAGGGCCACCGTGGGGGTGTGAGTGTCATCGGTGTCCACGCCCCGGGGGCGATGGGTGTGGCGCTGGCCCGGTGCCTGCGCGCGGGCGGCCACGACGTCCTGACGACGGCTGCGGGCCGCAGCGCCGCCACCGCCCGGCGGCTCGCCGACGCCGGGCTCGACGACGCCGGGTCGCTCGACGCGGTCGTGCGCCGGTCCGAGGTGCTGATCAGCGTGGTCCCGCCCGGCCGGGCGCGGGAGGCGGCCGGCGGGATCGCGGCCGCCTGCACGCGCACCGACGCCCGGCCGCTCGTGGTCGAGGCGAACGCGGTGGCGCCCGCGGCCGTCGTCGGGATCGCCGCGGAGCTGCCCACCGACCTGGTCGACGCGGCGATCTCCGGCCCGCCGCCCACGCCCGGGGCCGAGAGGCCGACGCGCGTGTTCGTGTCGGGCGAGCGGGCCGGCGAGGTCGCGGCGCTGGTGGTGCCCGGGGTGCGGTGGGTGCCGATCGAGGGCGGGACCGGCGCGGCGAGCGCCGCGAAGATGTGCACCGCCTCGGTCCGCAAGGGCCACCAGGCGCTGCTCGCCCACGCCCTGCTCACGGCCGAGCACCACGGCGTCCTCGACACCGTGCTCGCCGACCTCGCCCTCGACCTCCCGGGCGACACGATCCGCAGCGCGGCGACGGCGGCCGCCAAGGCCTGGCGCTTCGCCGACGAGATGGACGAGATCGCCGCCACCCAGGAGGGCGCCGGGCTGGGTCCCGACCTGTTCACCGCGATCGCCGGGGTCTACCGCCGGCTCGCGACGTCGGAGTGGGGCGCGCTGCGGCCCGAGGACCTGCCCGCCCACCCGTCGTCCCCGGCCGGTCTGCGGCCCCGCGACGGGAACACCTGAGGCGCGATCGAAAAGATGCTCCGTGTGGGTATCGATCGTGCCCGGACGGACCATCGCGGAGACCGGGACACGGCCGTCCGTCGCAGTGCCCGTGGCATTCGCCCCGGTAGGCCCTGCACCGTTCCGACGCATTCTGCGGCCGTTCCGACGACTGCCGGAGGGCGAATACGGAATGCGCCGACCCGTCCCTCCCGAGGGTGACCACAGGGACGTAGCCGCCCATAAAGCCGGGTGTACGGTCACCCGCGGTCACCCCCGGCGCGTCCATTCCCGTCGGCCCGGCCGCATCGCCCGGTCCATTCCCGGGCGCGTCGGACAATGCAGAAGGACGGTGTGATCCGCGGATGGTCCGGGTGCTCGATTACCTGCCGCACGGCGACCTCGTCGACGACGAGCAGTGGGGACGGCGCCACCGGTTCCTCCTCGTGGTGCTCGCGTCGCTGTGCCCCGCCCTCGCGGTCTTCGGCGTCGCCACCGGCAACGCGTGGCCGCTCACCGTGGTCATCGCGCTGATCCCGGCGGTCACGGCGGCCGGGGCCTGGCTGACGCGGGGCCACCGGACCGCGGGGTCCCTGTTCGTCACCGCCGGCCTCTCGGCGTGCTGCGCGGGGCTCGTGGCCCTCTCCGGCGGCTACATCGAGGCGCACTTCTCGTTCTTCGTGATCATCGGCTTCCTGGCGCTGTACCAGAACTGGGTGCCGTTCGTGTTCAACATCCTGTTCACGGTGCTGAGCCACGGACTCGGGTCCCTGCTGGTGCCCGGCATCATGTTCAACCACCACATGGGACAGATGGACCCGTGGCTGTGGTCGCTCGTGCACGGCGTGGCGGTCCTCCTCGCGTGCATCGGCGTGTCGATCTTCTGTCGCATCACCGAGGACGAGCAGCGCAAACGCGCCGCACTCGCGAAGGAACTGGCCGACGCCGAGATCAAGCAGCAGGAATTCACCTCGGAACTGCTGCTGAACCTGGCCCGCCGCAACCAGAGCATGTTCCACCGCCAGCTCGACATCATCAACGACCTCGAGGAGCGGGAGCGCGACCCCGACGCGCTCGCCGAGCTCTTCCGGCTCGACCACCTCGCGACCCGGGTGCGGCGCAACGCCGAGAGCCTGCTGGTGCTCTCCGGCGAGCAGCCGGCCCGCGTGTGGTCGGCTCCGGTGGCCCTGCGCGACGTCGTCCGCGCCGGGATCGCCGAGACCGAGGACCTCGACCGCGTCGCCTTCACCGTCGACGAGCGCCCTCGCCTGATCGGCGTCGCGGTGGCCGACCTGACGCACATGGTCGCGGAGCTGACCGAGAACGCCGCCCGCTTCTCGCCGCCCTCCACCACGGTGAACATCAAGAGCCGCGCGTACCACCGCGCCCCCGGGGCGCACCTGCTGATCATCGAGGACACCGGCGTCGGGATGCCCTACGACCAGCTCGGCGCCGCCAACGTCCTGCTCTCCGGCCCGCAGGAGGTCGACGTCTCGGCGTCGCGGCGCCTGGGCTTCCACGTGGTGTCCCGGCTCGCGGCCCGCCACGGCATCGAGGTCTCGCTGACCCCGACCCCGGGCTGCGGCCTCACCGCGGTGCTCGTGCTGCCGGCCGCGCTGTTCGCGGAGCCCGCCCCGGGCCCCTCGGTCCCGTCGACGACGCCGACCGCCCCCACCGTCGTGCCCTCGCCCTCCGGGTCCTTCCGGGCGCTCCTGCCCGACCCGCCCGAGGGCGCCGTCCCGAGCCCCCGGGGCGCCGCGGAGCCCGTCGGCGCGGCGTCGGGCGCCAACGGCCGGCACTCCTGGCCGGGCGGCCGGTCCGACGAGGCGGCGACCCCGCCGGCCGGGCGCCGCTCGGGACTCATCCACCCGATCGTCGTGCCGCCCCCCGTGGCCGACCCCGCCCCCGAGCCCGCGCCGCCGGCCGAGGACGGGTCCGCGCTGCCGGTGCTCAAGCGCCGCACCCCGCAGACCCACCTCGCCCCCGAGCTCATCCGCCACCGGACCCCGAGCCCGTCCCCGGTGCCCGCCCACCACCCCGGTCCCGCCGGCCACGACGGCGCCCGCACCGGGGGCGTGCCGGCGGGCGCCCTGAGCGCGCTCTCGCAGTACCAGGCGAGCCGGAGTGCGGCGCACGACGCGCTGTCCGGCAGCGACACCCACGTCGACGGGAGATTCTCGTGACCGCCCCGGCCGGAGACGTCGACTGGCTGCTCTCCGACTTCTCCTCGGGCACCCCGGGGGTGCGCCACGTCCTCGTGGTGTCCGCCGACGGCCTGCGCCTCGCGGTCAGCCGCGGCGTCGGGCCGGAGCTGGCCGACCAGCTGTGCGCGGCGACGTCCGGGCTGGTCAGCCTGGCCCGGGGCACGGCGGCGCTGCTCGAGGCCGCGCCCGTCACCCAGACCATCGTCGAGATGGCGGGGGGCTACCTGTTCGCCACCTCGATCAGCCTGGGCTCCACGCTCGCGGTGTTCACCGACCGGTCGGCCGACATGGGCCTGGTCGGCTACGAGATGACGATGCTGGCCGCCCGCGTGGGCCACGCCCTCACCCCGAGCGCCCGGGTGCGGGTCGAGGGGTGACCGTGGACCGACGTCCCGGTCCGCCCCCGCAGGAGGGCGGGCGGGTGGTGCCCAACTACGCCCTCACCGCCGGCCGCACCCGGTCGCTGCGCATGGACATGCCGATCGAGGCGCTGGTGACCACCACCGAGCTGGGGCTCGCCACGCTCGCCGGGCTGTCGCCGGAGCACCGGACGATCCTCGAGGCGGCGGCCGAGCCGATGTCCCTGGCCGAGATCGGCAGCCGCCTCGGCGTGCCGGTCGGCGTGGCCCGGGTGCTGGTCAGCGACCTCGCCGCCGACGACTACCTCGCCGTGCACCTCCCGCTCGTCGGGGCGGACGGCCGGCCCCGACGAGAACTCCTGGAGAGGTTGCTCGATGGACTACGCGCCCGCTGAGAGCGCGCCCTCGCCGGCCGCCGCCCGCGAGGGGCTGCTCCCGCTCAAGATCCTGATCGCCGGCGGGTTCGGCGTCGGCAAGACGACGCTCGTGCGCTCCCTGTCCGAGGTCCCGCCCCTGTCGACCGAGCAGGAGATGACGAGCCTGTCCCAGGGCGTCGACGACGCGAGCGTGGTGCCCGACAAGACGACGACCACGGTCGCGATGGACTTCGGGCGGCTCACCGTCGACGAGAAGCTGGTGCTCTACCTGTTCGGGACCCCGGGCCAGTCGCGGTTCTGGTTCATGTGGGACGAGCTGGCGCGCGGCGCGGTCGGGGCGGTGGTGCTGGTCGACCTGCGCCGCGTCGACGACTGCTTCGCCGCCATCGACTACTTCGAGAACCGGGGGGTGCCGTTCGTCGTCGCCCTCAACGGCTTCCCGGGCACCGCGGGCTTCGACGACGAGACGGTGCGCGACGCCCTGGCGCTGCCCCCGGGCGCCCCGCTCGTGCGGATGGACGCCCGTGACGACGGCTCGTGCGAGGCGACGCTGGTGACCCTCGTCGAGCACGCCCTCGCCCGGAGCGCCTAGGGAGCTCAACGCAGTGCCCGGGCCGGGCGGACCTCCCACAGCGTCCAGAGCGGGGCGTAGCCGGCGCGCGGCCAGAACACCGACGACAGCGGGTTCGGCGGGTTGTAGTAGAGGTACGTGCCGCGCACGGCGAGGTCCTGCCGTCCCCGGAACCCCGCCTCGAGCTCGGGCAGGGCGGCGGCCACGAGTCGCTGCCCCACCCCGCTGCCGCGCTCGGCGGAGGTCACGGAGGCGCAGTTGACGTAGCCCCAGCCGCCCGGGGGGACGAGGCTCGCGAGCCACGAGCCGGGGGCCGACTCGGCCTGCCCGCACTCGACCATCCCCACCAGCCGGCCGCCCCGCTCGGCCACCCACGTCGGCTCGCCGCGGCCGAGCCGGTCGCGGATCGTCGCGCGCTTGAGCGCCTCGGCGTCCGGGCGCAGCAGCGACCCGCCGACCTGGCTGGAGTAGGCGAGCTCCTCGAGCGCGAGGCGGACGCAGCCCTCGAGGTCGTCGGGGCCGGCGCGGCGGACCACCAGGTCGGGGTCGGGGGGCGGCACGGGGTAGGGCCCGGGCGGGCGCACCGCGAGGACGGCGAGCGGGACGAGGCCGTGGTCGAGGAACACGCGGGTGGCGACGACGTCGCGGCTCGGCCAGGTGATCGTCGCGGCGGAGTCGGGCTCGGCGAGCACCACCGGCAGCATCCGGCCCCGCCAGGCCTCCACGAGCGCGTGCAGCGGCGCGTGCCCGGCGGCACCGATCACGGGGTGCAGCTCCGAGACCTGGGTCGCCGACCACAGCAGGGGCCCGCTCCCGGCGGGCCAGGTGTGGTGGGTGACCACGCCCGCGACCCGGTGCGGCGGCTTCCCGACGACGACGATGTCGCCCGGCGGGGGAGCGGCGGCCTCGGGCAGGCGGGGGTCGAGCGCGGCGAGGCGGCGGCGCTGCACCGCGAGCAGGTCGGTGAGGACGTCCACCGGGGACTCCGGGGCGGCGTGCCGGCCGATCACGGGAGCCGGCACCGGAAGATCGCCGTGCCCGGGAAGAGCGCGCCGCGCAGGGGCGACCACTGGCCCCACACCTCGGCCAGGTCGCCCGGCCACTCCGGCTCGACGATGCCCTCGAGGACGAGGCCCGCCGCGACGATCTCGGCGACGCGGTCGCCGAGCGTGCGGTGGTGCTCGACGTAGACGGCCACGCCGTCGGCGCCGAACTCGGCGTACCCGGAGCGGTCGAAGTAGGACTGGGTGACCGTGAGGCCGTCCTCGCCCGGGTCGTCGGGGAAGATCCAGCGCATGGGGTGGTTCACCGCGAACACCCAGCGCCCGCCCGGCCGGAGCACCCGGGCCACCTCGGCCATGAGCCCGGCGGAGTCGGCCACGAAGGGGACGGCCCCGAAGGCGGAGCAGGCGAGGTCGAAGGCATCGTCGGGAAAGGGCAGGTGCGTGGCGTCGGCCTGCACCAGCGGGACGTCGGTGCCCGTCCGGACCGACGCGAGCCGGGCCTCGGCGAGCATGCCCGCGGACAGGTCGAGGCCCACGGCGTCGGCGCCGCGGTCGACGAGCCAGCGCGCGCACGACGCCGCGCCGCACCCGACCTCGAGCACCCGGCGCCCGACCAGGCCGGCCGCGGGCCCGAGGAGCTCCGCGTCGGCCTCGCGCAGGCGCTCGGGGCACCAGACGAAGTCGGCGTCGCCGAGGAACCGACCGTGCTCGGCCTGGTAGGCCGGGGCGTCCGCGTCCCACCAGGAGCGCGACGCGGCCACGGACTCGGCGTCGCCGACCCACGCGCCCCCGACGGTCATGCGCGGCATCCTGACACGCCGGACGCGCGGGCCCGCGACCCGTTTGCCGCTCCGCCGACGGAGTGGATACGATGGAGGTCCACGTCCGTGGTCTCGCCCTGTCCGGTCGGCTCTCTGCCGACTCCTGCCGGCTGGGGAGCGATCCTCTCGGTCCCCCCGGGTGCCGATCCGATCAGCGCGTCAGGACGACGTCCGCCCACGTGGGAGACACCGCCAGGAACCCATCCGATCTCGTCCTGCCCATCCCCGGAGCCATCCACCGTATGTCCATCGACACCTTCACCGCCCCGAGCACGAGCAGCCCTCAGGTGGCTGTCAACGACATCGGGTCGGAAGCGGACTTCCTCGCCGCCATCGACGAGACCATCAAGTACTTCAACGATGGCGACATCGTCGAGGGAACCATCGTCAAGGTCGACCGGGACGAAGTCCTCCTCGACATCGGCTACAAGACCGAGGGCGTCATCCCCTCGCGCGAGTTGTCGATCAAGCACGACGTCGACCCCAACGAGGTCGTCGCCGTCGGCGACGAGGTCGAAGCCCTCGTCCTCCAGAAGGAGGACAAGGAGGGCCGGCTGATCCTGTCCAAGAAGCGCGCTCAGTACGAGCGCGCCTGGGGCACGATCGAGCAGCTCAAGGACAACGACGAGCCCGTCAAGGGCACCGTCATCGAGGTCGTCAAGGGTGGGCTCATCCTCGACATCGGCCTCCGCGGCTTCCTCCCCGCCTCCCTGGTGGAGATGCGCCGCGTCCGCGACCTCCAGCCCTACGTGGGCAAGGAGATCGAGGCCAAGATCATCGAGCTGGACAAGAACCGCAACAACGTGGTCCTGTCCCGCCGCGCGTGGCTCGAGCAGACCCAGTCCGCGGTCCGCAGCGAGTTCCTCAACCAGCTCGCCAAGGGCCAGATCCGGTCCGGTCAGGTCTCGTCGATCGTCAACTTCGGTGCGTTCGTCGACCTCGGCGGCGTCGACGGTCTCGTCCACGTCTCCGAGCTGTCCTGGAAGCACATCGACCACCCCTCCGAGGTGGTCGAGGTCGGCCAGGAGGTCAAGGTCGAGGTCCTCGACGTCGACCTCGACCGCGAGCGGGTCTCGCTGTCGCTCAAGGCGACGCAGGAGGACCCCTGGCGCCAGTTCGCCCGGACCCACCAGATCGGCCAGATCGTGCCCGGCAAGGTCACGAAGCTGGTGCCGTTCGGTGCGTTCGTGCGCGTCGACGAGGGCATCGAGGGCCTGGTCCACATCTCCGAGCTGGCCGAGCGCCACGTCGAGGTGCCGGAGCAGGTCGTCCAGGTCGGCAACGACGTCATGGTCAAGGTCATCGACATCGACCTCGACCGTCGCCGCATCTCGCTCTCGCTGAAGCAGGCGAACGAGGGCATGACGACCGAGACCGAGTTCGACCCGGCCCTGTACGGCATGGGCGCCGAGTACGACGACGCCGGCAACTACATCTACCCGGAGGGCTTCGACCCCGACACGGGCGACTGGCGCGAGGGCTTCGAGAAGCAGCGCGAGGAGTGGGAGCGCCAGTACCAGGCGGCGTACGCCCGCTACCAGCAGCACATCGCGCAGCTGCAGCGCACCGCGGAGCAGGAGGCGGAGGCCGCCGAGGCGGCCCCGGCCAACTACTCCTCGGCCTCGGGCAGCGCCCCGGAGGGTGAGGACGGCGACGAGGCCGTGCTGACCACCACCGACGACGACGACCCGGGCCAGGGCCCGCCGTCGGCCTCCGGTGGCGGTTCGCTCGCCAGCGACGCCCAGCTCGCCGCCCTGCGGGAGAAGCTCTCGGGCAACTAGTCCGCGGCAGCCACGACGATCGGGCCCTCACCCTCCGGGGTGGGGGCCCGTTCTTGTGTCGGGGTAGGCGATCACTCGTCACTCCGGTACCTTCCGTCCCATCAGTCACACGGACGAGGGAGTGGCATGGCCTGGGGACGTCGTCGCACCGCCCGTCACCGTCGCGGGACCTCGGGCCTGACGTGGTGCCGCGAGTACGTCGCCGTGGCCGCCGCGCTCACGGGACCGGCCGTCTCCCGGCGTGGCCTGTTCGAGACGCTGTTCGCCACGGCGCGGCACTCCGTGGCGGCGATGGCCTGATCCCGGGAACCGCCGTCCCGGGCTGCACGCTGATCGACGGCTGAGGCAGACTCGGCGCCGTGCTGCGCGTGGGGCTGACCGGTGGGATCGGGGCGGGCAAGTCGACCGTGGCGGCGGAGCTCTCCGCGCAGGGCGCGGTGGTCGTCGACTCCGACCGGATCGCCCGCGAGGTCGTCGAACCGGGGACCGACGGTCTGGCGGCCGTGGTCGACGCGTTCGGGTCCGACGTCCTCGACGACGACGGGCGACTCGACCGGCCGGCGCTCGGGAGGATCGTCTTCGGCGACGACGAGGCCCGCGCGACCCTCAACGGCATCCTGCACCCGCGGATCGGGGCGCGGACCGCCGAGCTGGTCGCGGACGCGCCCGACGACGCGGTGGTCGTCCACGACGTCCCCCTGCTGGTGGAGAACGGCATGGGCGCCGCGTTCGCCCTCGTCGTGGTCGTCGACGCGCCGGAGGACGTCCGGATCGAGCGCCTGGGGGAGACCCGCGGCATGTCCGCCGACGACGCCCGGTCCCGCATCCGCGCGCAGGCCACCACCGCCTCCCGGCGCGCCGCGGCCGACGTGTGGATCGACAACGTCGGCTCCGAGGACGACGTCCGCGCCGCGGTGCGGGAGCTCTGGGAGCAGCGGCTCGTGCCCTACGAGGCGGCCGTGCGCTCGGGCACGCCCACCCCCTGGCCCGACGAGGTCGTCGACCCCGATCCCACGTGGCCCGAGCAGGCCCGTCGCCTCGCGGCCCGGGTCGCCCTCGCGGGGCAGCAGCACGTCGACCGGGTGGAGCACGTGGGCCCGACGTCGGTGCCGGACCTGCCCGCGCCCGACCTCGTCGACCTCCTCGTCGTACCGACCCCCGACGCCGACACCGCCGAGCTCACCCGTCTCCTCGAGTACGCGGGGTTCCCGACGATGGCCGGCGCCGACCCGGCGCGCCCGGTGCGGCTCGTCGTGGGCGCCGAGGACTCCGACCTGCTCGCCGCGCGCGACGCGGCGAGGGCGGATCCCGACCGGGTGGCCCGCGACCCCGACGCCGTCCGCGCCGAGGTCACCCCGGCCTGAGTGTCCGCACTGCGGCCATGCTGACGCTCGACGTCACAACCGCGGCAGGTACGGGCGTCAGCGCCAGGGCCAGTCGAGCACGACCCCGCGGGTCGCGAGCCACGCGTCGAGGTCGTGGCCGTGCTCGGCGATGCCGGAGTGCGTCGTCGACGCCGTGGTCAGCGCCCGCTCCGCGGCGTCCGGGGCCAGGAGCCCCGCCGCGACGGCCTCCACGTACTCGTCGACGTCGAGCAGCTCGGTGCGCTGCCCGGTGTGCACGACCAGGTCGAGGTAGTGGTCCGTCGTCGTCCAGACCGTTCCGTGGCGGGCCACGTCGGCGATGTCGACGTAGTAGTCCTGCATCCGGTCGAAGCCCGGCCGGAAGGTGAAGTCGGTGACCCGGATCCCGAGGCCGGGCAGCAGCCAGGACCGCATGTGCTCCAGCGTCGGGTGGTCGGGCATCGGACGGCTGAGGTAGAGCCCGAACGGCTCCTCGCGGTAGAGGTCGACGGCCCGGACGAAGCCCTTCGGGTCGGTGTTCGTGCCCTCGTCGACGGTGAACGTCTCGACCTTCGGGGGGTGCAGCGCCACGGGCGGGACCCTAACGACCATCGCCGCCCCGGAGGTCGGTCGCGGGGCGGCGGCGCGCGGACTCTCAGCCCCCGACGGCGGCGGGGTCCATCCAGACGACCTCCCAGACGTGGCCGTCCGGGTCGGCGAAGCTCGCGCCGTACATGAAGCCGTGGTCCTGGTTCGGCTTCCACTCCGAGCCGCCGTGGGCGAGGGCGGTGGCCCGCATCCGGTCGACGTCCTCGCGGCTGTCCGCGGAGAGGGCGAGCAGCACCTCGGTGGACTTGCGGGCGTCGGCGATCTCGCCCTCGACGAAGTCCGCGAAGCGCGTCGGGGTCATGACCATCGCGTAGATGTTCTCCTCGACCACCACGCAGGCGGTGTTCTCGTCGGAGAACTGCTCGTTGATCGTGAAGCCCAGGGCGGTGAAGAACGAGCGCGAGACGGTGACGTCCTCGACGGGCAGGTTGATGAAGATGCTGCGCACGGGGTGCTCCTTCGGGTGGCGGGGGATCGGGACGGGTCAGCGCCGGAACGCCGGGACGAGGAGGCCGACGGCCGTGTGGACCGCGACGAGGGCGATGCGGGTGCCGGTGGTGGCCTCGACGAGGAACACCGGGACGTAGGACGCGACGAGCACGACGACCGCGAGGACCGTCCAGATCGCCGTGCCGCGGCGCGTGAGGCGCTCGAGCAGCGCGAGGACCACCCAGCCGACGAGGGCGACGACGAGGGTGAACCCGGCCGTGACGACGAGGTCGATGCGGGCGCTGCCCGTGGGGTCGGTGATGACGTAGTCCGCGCCGGCGAGGTGACCGACGGCCCACACCGCGAGGGTGACCAGCAGCGTGGCGACGATCCCGGCCGGGCGGCGCAGGCGCGACCCCGTCGGGCGGGTGACCGCGGTGGACGAGGGACGGTTCTCGGTGAGCGACATGGCGGTCTCCTCTGCGGCCGGAACTGCGTCCGACAGAAACTGTGTCCGCCGGATACTGTGTACGGTAGACACAGAACGGTGTGACGGGCAAGACACCCGTCCGGAGGGAGCCCTATGAGCACGGGAGCAGCACCCGGCGGGAGCCGGTTGCTCTGGGACGTCGAGCAGCCGGCGGCCCGGGGACCCCGGCGGGCGCTCTCGCGCGACGAGGTCGCGGCGGCCGCGGTCGCCGTCGCCGACCGCGACGGGCTCGAGGGCCTGTCCATGCAGCGGGTGGCGGCCGAGGTCGGCCTGACGAAGATGGGCCTCTACCGCTACGTCGCCTCGAAGGAGGAGCTCGAGGCGGTGATGGTCGACGCGGCCGTCGAGGAGCCGCCGGCCCCGGGGGAGCTGGCGGGGACCTGGCGCGAGCAGGCCGAGGAGTTCGCCCGGCGGGTCGACCGGGTGTGGACCCGGCATCCGTGGGTGCCGCGGGTGACGATCGGCGAGCGTCTGATGGGTCCGCGGGAGGTCGGGTGGGTCGAGGCGGCCGTGCGCGTCTTCGAGCCGCTGGCCCTCACCCCCCACGAGCGGATGGACGCGGTCTCGATGCTGTTCGGGCACCTGCGGGTGGTCCACGCGGCCGCGTCCGCCGGCACGCGCCCCTGGACCGCCGACCCCGAGGGCGGCACGACGATGCGTGACCTCGTCACCGCGCACACCGACCGCTTCCCGGCCCTCGCCGCCGTGATGGCCGCCGGCCGCCCGCCGGAGGACGCGCGGTACGTCTTCGGCCTGCGCTGTCTGCTCGACGGGCTCGAGGTCGCCGCCGGTCGCGGGTCGGGTGCCGCATGAGCCGCCCCGCGGTCCTCGACCGCTACCTCGCGGCGCTCGACGCCGGCTCGGTCGAGGACGTCCTCGGCTGCTTCACCGCCGGCGGCGAGGTCGACTCCCCGCTCTACGGCCGCCTGCCGGCCGACCGCTTCTACCCCGCCCTGTTCGCCGACTCGTCCCCGTCCCGCACCACGCTGCGGCGCGTGTACGCCGATCCCGATGAGCCCCGCGAGGTCGCCCTCGCGTTCCACTACGACTGGACCCTCGCCGACGGCACGCCGGCGCCGTTCGACGTCGTCGACCTCGTGCGGCTCACCGACGACCGGGGCCGGATCGAGCAGCTCACCATCTGCTACGACACGGCGCCCCTGCGCGAGGCGTGGCGGAGGACGACGCGCTCCGACTGACCCGGACGGACGCTGGCGACGACACACCGCCACCGCGATCATGGCACCCGTGTTCGGCTTCCTGCGTCCGTGCCGCCACCACCTGACCCCCGCGCTGCACGCCCGCTGGTCCGAGCACCTGTGCGGGCTCTGCCTCACCCTGCGCGACGAGGCCGGTCAGCTCGCCCGGGCCACGACGCACGTCGACGCGCTCGTCGTGTCCGTCCTCGCCGAGGCCCAGGGCGTCGGCGGTCGTCGTCGGGCCGGCCCCTGCCCGCTGCGCGGCATGCGCGCCGCGGCGGTGGTGACCGGTGACGGGGCCCGGCTCGCCGCCTCCACCGCCCTCCTGCTCGCGGCCGACGCCGTGGACGACCACGTCGACGACGGCGACGGTCCGTTCGCCCGACGACCGGTGGCGCTGGCCGGTGCGCGGGTGGCGGGCACGTGGGCGCGCGCGGGGTCGAGGACCGCGACCGGCGTCGGGTTCGACCCGGCGGACCTCCTCGCGGTACCCGCCCGCCAGCGGGAGGCCGAGGGGTCGCCGCTCGCGACCCTCGCGACCGCCACGGTGCCGACCGAGGCGGCCGTCGGGTCGGCCCTCGCCCACACCGCCGTCCTCGCGGGACGGCCCGGCAACGTGGTGCCGCTCGACGAGGCCGGGCGGTTGCTGGGGCGGCTCGCGCACCTGCTCGACGCCGTCGCCGACCTCGACGACGACGCCGCGGCGGGGCGCTGGAACCCCCTCGCCGCCATGGGGACGAGCCGCGGGGACGCGCTGGCGCGCTGCCGGGACGCCGTCTCGGGCATCCGGTCGGCCCTGGGCCGGGTGTCGTTCGCGCCCGACGCGGACGTCGCCCGGCAGCTCGCCCATCGGCTCCTGGTGCACGAGGCCGGGCGGGCCGTGGACCGGGCCGCAGGACCGCCCGAGCCGCCCCTGGCGCCGTGGGACCCGTCGGCGCCGGTCGACGACCCGCCGGACGAGGCCTCTCCCGACGAGGAGCCGCCCGAACCCGCGCCGCCCTCCCGTCCGCCGCGGGGCCTGCTCGGCGGGTGTGCTGCCGCGGCCGGGCTGTGCTGCACCGGGCAGCTCTGCTGCGCCGACGAGTTCGTCGGGCCGTGGTCGGGGCGGCCGCGGCAGGGCTGGTGCTCGCAGTGCACCGACGGCTGCAGCTGCGGGTGCGACTGCTGTGACTGCTGCTCGGACTGTGACGGGTGTTGCAGCTGCGACTGCTCGTAGACGGCCGGATCCGCGGAGCGGGGGAGACTGTCGGGGGGTCGGGTTAGCCTCGGTGACATGGCGTTCGCTACCGAGGTCCCCGGTGCTGCCCGTGATGCGCACGGGGAGGAGAAGGGCACTCTTCTCGACAATCCCGAGGGCCTTCCCGAGGATGCGCTGGCCGAGTCCGAGTTCCGGCCGATCGGCGAGATCGAGCGCACCGGTGTGCCCTTCGAGGTGATCAGCCCGTACCAGCCGGCGGGTGACCAGCCCGCGGCCATCGACGAGCTGGAGAAGCGCGTGCGGGCGGGGGAGCACGACATCGTGCTGCTCGGCGCCACCGGCACCGGCAAGTCGGCCACCACGGCGTGGCTCATCGAGCGGGTGCAGCGCCCCACGCTGGTGATGGCGCCGAACAAGACGCTGGCCGCCCAGCTGGCGAACGAGCTGCGCGAGCTGCTGCCGAACAACTCGGTCGAGTACTTCGTCTCGTACTACGACTACTACCAGCCCGAGGCCTACATCGCGCAGACCGACACCTACATCGAGAAGGACTCCTCGGTCAACGAGGACGTCGAGCGGCTGCGCCACTCCGCCACCTCGAACCTGCTGCTGCGCCGCGACGTCGTCGTGGTCGCGTCGGTGTCCTGTATCTACGGCCTCGGCACCCCGCAGTCCTACCTCGACCGGTCGGTGAAGCTCGAGGTCGGCGAGGAGATCGACCGCGACACGCTGCTCCGCGCGCTGGTCGACGTGCAGTACACGCGCAACGACATGGCGTTCGCCCGCGGCACGTTCCGGGTGCGCGGCGACACGGTGGAGATCATCCCCGCGTACGAGGAGCTCGCGATCCGCATCGAGTTCTTCGGCGACGAGGTCGAGTCGCTCTACTACCTCAACCCGCTTACGGGCGACGTCGTGAACCAGGTGCAGGACGTCCGCATCTTCCCGGCGACGCACTACGTCGCGGGGCCCGAGCGGATGGAGCGGGCCATCAAGGCGATCGAGGCCGAGCTCGAGCAGCGCCTCGGCGAGCTGGAGAACCAGGGCAAGCTGCTGGAGGCCCAGCGGCTGCGCATGCGCACCAGCTACGACATCGAGATGATGCGCCAGGTCGGCTTCTGCTCCGGCATCGAGAACTACTCGCGCCACATCGACGGCCGCGGCCCGGGGACGGCGCCGGCCACGCTGATCGACTACTTCCCGAACGACTTCCTGCTGGTCATCGACGAGTCCCACGTGACCGTGCCGCAGATCGGCGGCATGTACGAGGGCGACATGTCCCGCAAGCGCAACCTCGTCGAGTACGGCTTCCGGCTCCCGTCGGCCACCGACAACCGGCCGCTCACCTGGGAGGAGTTCGCCGACCGCATCGGGCAGACGGTGTACCTCTCGGCCACGCCGGGCGACTTCGAGATGCGCCAGGCCGGCGGCGAGTTCGTCGAGCAGGTCATTCGCCCCACCGGGCTGATCGACCCCGAGGTGATCGTCAAGCCGACGAAGGGCCAGATCGACGACCTCGTGGCCGAGATCCGCACGCGGGTCGAGAAGGACGAGCGGGTCCTGGTCACCACGCTGACCAAGAAGATGTCGGAGGACCTCACCGACTACCTGCTCGAGCTCGGCATCAAGGTCCGCTACCTGCACTCCGAGGTCGACACGCTGCGCCGCGTCGAGCTCCTGCGCCAGCTGCGGTCGGGGGAGTACGACGTCCTGGTCGGCATCAACCTGCTCCGCGAGGGTCTCGACCTGCCCGAGGTGTCGCTGGTCGCGATCCTCGACGCCGACAAGGAGGGCTTCCTGCGCAGCGAGCGGTCGCTCATCCAGACGATCGGCCGCGCGGCCCGCAACGTGTCCGGCCAGGTGCACATGTACGCCGACCGGATCACCGACTCGATGCAGTACGCGATCGACGAGACCGCGCGGCGCCGCGAGAAGCAGATCGCCTACAACACCGAGCGCGGGGTCGACCCGCAGCCGCTGCGCAAGAACATCGCCGACATCCTCGACCGCGTCTACCGCGAGGCCGAGGACACCGAGGTCGAGATCGGCGGGTCGGGCCGCAACGCCTCCCGCGGTCGCCGTGCCGCGGGTGAGGCCGGCGGTACCCGGGGCCACTCGGGCGTCGTGGAGCACCGCGACACCAAGGGTATGGCGCGCGCCGAGCTCGCCGACCTCATCCAGCAGCTGACCGACCAGATGATGTCCGCGGCGCGCGACCTGCAGTTCGAGCTCGCCGGGCGGCTCCGCGACGAGATCGCCGACCTCAAGAAGGAGATGCGGGGGATGGACGCGGCCGGGGTCAGCTGAGCGGAGGCCCGGGTCAGCCGAGGAGCTCGGCGGCCTTCCGCAGGTCGGCGACGAAGCCCGCGCGCATCTCGGCGCCGTCCTGCCCGCGGGCGGGGTCTGCGCGCAGGATCGCCGACGGGTGGATCGTCGGCAGCAGCGTGGTGCCCTCCCACGGCCGGGGCTCGCCGCGCTCGCCGGTGATGCGGAACGACGAGCCGAGCAGCGCCTTGCCCGCGGTCGCGCCGAGGGTGACCAGGACGTGGGGCCGGACGAGGGCGAGCTCGCCGTCGAGCCAGGGCCGGCAGGCACGGACGTGCCCGACCTTCGGGGTCTGGTGGATGCGCCGGCTGCCCTGCTGCCGGAAGGAGAAGTGCTTGACCGCGTTGGTGACGTAGGCGTCCTCGCGGGCGATCCCGGCCTCGACGAGCGCCTCGTCGAACAGCTTCCCGGCCGGACCGACGAACGGGGACAGCGCCCGGTCCTCCTGGTCGCCCGGCTGCTCGCCGACGAACATCATCCGCGCGGTCACCGGCCCCGTGCCGAACACGGTGCCGGTGGTGCCCTCGTAGAGCTCGCACGCGGTGCAGCCGGCGGCGCGCTCGCGCAGCGTCTCGAGGTCGGGGGTGTCGGACACGGCGACGGCGGGCTCGGGGGCCTCCGGAGCGGGGGCCTTCGGGGCGGTCGGCTGCAGGTCGTCGGCGTCGAAGAGCGGCTCGGTCACCGGCCGGGGGTGCCCGCCGGGTCCCCGTCGAACCGCTCAGTCGGTGCGGCGGGCCATGATCAGCGAGGAGCGCAGGGTGCCGTCGGCGCGGCGGTAGTGCCGGTCGCGCAGGCCCTCGACGACGAAACCGGCACCTGCGTAGAGCGCGATGGCCCGCCCGTTGTCGGGCCAGACCTCCAGGTCGACCTTGTGCGCCCCGGTGGCGCCCGCGTGCTCCAGGACGGTGTCGACCAGGGCCCGGCCGCCACCGCGGCCCCGTCCGGCGCGGGCGATCGCCATCGACAGCCCGAGCACCCCCGGCACCCGGGTCCGCACCGTCGCGTGGCCCACCACCCGGCCGTCGTCGACGAGCACCCAGGCCGCGGCACCGTCGGTGTCGAGGAGGTCGCGGAACCCCGCGGCGCGGGCGGCGACGTCGACCGGCGGCTGGACGCCGAGGGTCCCCTCCGGCGCCACCGCCGCGATCACCTCGGCCATCGCGGCCGTGTCCGACTCCTGCGCGCGCCGCACGTCCACGGTCGTCCAGCCTGCCCGAGGGGCGCCCGCGCTCGCTGCCGACACCGCCCCGGGCGCGGTTATGCTGCCCGTCACAGGGGTGGCGGAGGTGCACGTGGTGGACGACGGGGTCTGCGCGGTGACGCGGAGCACCGACCTGCGCCGCCACGCGCGGCTGCTCCACGAGGCGCACGACGCCCGCCTCTCGGGCAGTCGCCCCGGGGTCCGCCGGGTGGTCGCCCGCTCCTGGGACCGCGTCCTGTCCTACGGGGTGGCGCCCGACGGCCGGACCCTCGACGACCCGGCCGCCCCCGACGTCGTCGAGCGCCGCCGCGCCGAGTCGCCGATCTCGGCGGTGCTCCCGGAGCTGCGGGCGAGCCTCACGGCGGTGGCCGAGGACGCCGAGCACATCATGGTGATCACCGCGGCCGACGGCTTCGTGCTGTGGCGGGAGGGCGCCGCGCGGGTCAACCGGCTGGCCGATGGCCTCGGCTTCTCGCCCGGGGCCGACTGGACCGAGGCCTCCGTCGGGACCAACGCCATCGGCACCGCGCTCGCCGAGCACGCGTCGGTGCAGCTGTTCTCCGCCGAGCACTTCGTGCGCGCCCAGCACCCGTGGACGTGCACGGCGAGCCCGATCCACGACCCGCGCACCGGCGAGATGCTCGGGGTCGTCGACCTCTCCGGGCCCGCCCCGACGGTGCACCCCACCACGGTGGCGCTCGTCCACACCGCGGTGCGGCTGGCGGAGTCCGGCCTGTGGTCCCGGCACGAGGCGCGGCTCGACGGGCTGCGGTCGGTGGCGGCGCCCCTGCTGGCCCGCGAGTCGGGCCCGGCGCTGGTCGTGGACGAGCACGGCTGGGTCGCGGGCGCCACCGGGCTGGCGCCGCGCGACCGCGTCGGGACTCCGCGGGCGGGGGAGGCCCTGTTCGTCCACGGGCTCGGGGCGTGCCTGCCCGACCGGGTGCCCGGCGGCTGGCTGATGCGCCCCGTCGCGGCCGACGCGACCGCCACCCGCCTGCGCCTCGACCTCGACACCGACCCGGCCGGGGCCGTCGTCGAGGGCCGCGAGCAGTGGCGCCACGCGCTCTCGCGCCGCCACCTGCAGATCCTCGCCCTCCTCATGGGCGCGGGGCCGGCCGGGCTCGACGCCGCCGCGATCAGCCGGGCCCTCTACGACGACGCCGACCACCTCGTCACGGTCCGGGCCGAGCTGTCCCGGCTGCGCCGCGTGCTCGGGGGCCTCATCGCGGCCCGGCCCTACCGGATCGCCCCGGGGGTGGAGGTCGACGTGCCCGCGCCGGCCGTCGTCGCCGGCCTGCTCGGACGGCCTGCAACACCTGTGCAACCCTGGCCGTGACCCGGGTCACTCCCGTGGGATGGAGACATCCCGACCGAGGAGGACCTATGCCCCTGACCCCGTCGCTCCGCCCGCCCCGATGAAGGCCGCCCGCTTCCACGGACGCGGCGACGTCCGCGTCGAGGACATCGCCGAACCCCACCCCGGCCCGGGGCAGGTCCAGATCGCCGTCGAGTGGTGCGGCATCTGCGGCACCGACCTGCACGAGTTCCTCGACGGCCCGATCTTCACCCCCACCCCGGCCGCCCCGCACCCGCTGACCGGCGGCGCCGTCCCGGTCACCCTCGGGCACGAGTTCGCCGGGGTCGTGGCCGAGGTCGGCAGCGGTGTCACCGGGCTCTCCGAGGGGCAGCGGGTGGTCGTCGAGCCCTACGACGTGTGCGGCACGTGCAGCGCGTGCCGGGACGGCCGCTACAACGTCTGTCGCCAGCTCGGGTTCATCGGCCTCGACGGCGACCAGGGCGGGTTCGCCGAGCGCATGGTCGTCGACCAGCGGTGGGTGCACCCGATCGACGGGCTGACCACCGAGCAGGGCGCCCTCGTCGAGCCGCTCGCGGTCGGCTACCACGCGACGAAGCTGGCGGGCCTGCCCCGCGGCGGCACGGCCGCGGTGTTCGGCTCCGGCCCGATCGGGCTCGTCACCGCGGCGGCGCTGCGCGCCACCGGGGCGGGCCAGGTGATCGTCGTCGAGCCGGCCGAGGCCCGGAAGGCGAAGGCGCCGGGCGCGGGGGCCGACCACGTGCTCGACCCGACCGAGGTCGACGTGCCCGAGGCGATCCGCGAGCTCACCGACGGCCGGGGCGCCGACGTGACCTTCGAGTGCGCCGGCATCGACCAGGTGCTCGCGAGCGCCGTCGCGTCCACCCGACCCGGCGGGACGTGCGTCAACGTCGCGATCTGGGGCCACCCCGCGACCTTCGACGTCAACTCCCTCGTCTTCTCCGAGGTCACCCTCATCGGCTCGCTCGCCTACGCGAACCGGCACGAGGAGGTGATCGAGCTGATCCGCAGCGGCACCGTCGACGTCGAGCAGTTCATCACCGGGCGGATCGCCCTCGAGGACATCGTCGAGAAGGGCTTCCGCGAGCTCATCGACCACAAGGAGTCCAACGTGAAGATCCTGGTGCACCCGTGAGCGCGCCGCAGGAGAGGGTCGCCGTCGTCACCGGGGCCGGCCGGGGGATCGGGGAGGGCATCGCCCGGCGCCTCGCCGCCGACGGCCTCGCGGTGATGGTGTCCGACATCGACGCCGACACGGCCGCCCGCACGGCCGAGGCGATCACCGCCGACGGCGGGCGGGCCGCGGCGCACGCCGCCGACGTGTCCGACCGCGACGCCTGCTTCGCCCTCGTGGCCGCCACGCGCGAGCAGCTCGGCGGGATCGACGTCATGGTCGCCAACGCCGGGATCGCGCAGGTCAAGACACTGCTCGAGGTCACGCCCGACGACCTGCAGCGGATGCTCGCGGTCAACCTCGGCGGCGTCCTGTGGTGCCTGCAGGCGGCCGCGGAGGCGATGATCGAGCAGGGGCGCGGCGGGAAGATCATCTCGGCGTCGTCCATCGCCGGGCACCAGGGCTTCGACCACCTCGGGCACTACTCGGCGTCGAAGTTCGGCGTCCGGGCCCTGACCCAGGCCGGCGCGAAGGAGCTCGCGCAGCACGGGATCACGGTGAACGCCTACTGCCCGGGCATCGTCGACACGACGATGTGGGAGGAGATCGACGCCGGGCTCGGCGGCTACCTGGGCACCGGCAAGGGCGAGGCGTTCACGCAGTACTCCCAGCTGATCGCGCTCGGCCGCCCGCAGACCGCGCAGGACGTGGCCTCCTACGTCTCCTACCTGGCGAGTCCCGACGCCGACTACATGACGGGGCAGGCCGGGATCGTCGACGGCGGCATCGTCATGATCTGACCCCTCCGGGACGGAGCGAACGGCCCTCTCGCGCGCGTAGAAGCAGCGGAAGTGCCGTTCGCTCCAGCCGGGACAGGTGGGCACCAGACGAGTGCGCGCCCTCCGGTTGCGGGCCGGGGTGGCGCGAGTAACATCGCCGTCATGATCGCGCGGGCAGCGGTAGTACCCCAGCGCGTCGGGTGAGCCAGGCTCCCGGCGCGCAACACCACGGCGCGCCGCCGTGAGCCCCGAAGTACGACTCCCGAGACCTGGCTCGGATTCCAGCAGCGGATCCAGCATCAGGAGACAGTCGTGACCACCTTCGCCCCCATCCCCGCCGCCGAGCTCGAGCTGGCCGTCAACGGCCCCGGCCGTCGCCCCTCGCGGCTGCCCCGCCCGTTCACGATGGTCACCACCGGCGGGATGCCCGGCGTCATGACCCTGGCCTCGAAGCTCTGCGAGCTCGGCTACCGGGTCCCCGACTTCGCGGTCGACGTCCACGAGGGCGTCTCCTGCTCGAGCATCTCCTGCACGGTCGCGCTCACCACCGACGAGTGCGCCGCCTTCGCGGAGGTCGTCCGCGCGCTGCCGGGCGTCGAGTCGGTCGAGCCCTACTGACCGACGGGAATCCGGTCGCGGGCGCAAGCCGCCCCGCCTAGCGTCTCCCGACGTGGCACCGCTCCCCGACAGTTGACTCCGCCGCCCCCACCCGAAACCGGCCCTGCACCTCGCCGACCCGCCCACGGCGACGGGTCTGCTGCTGGCCGTCCTGCGGGCCCGGCCCCACCTCGCGCTCGCCTCGATGGTGATGGGCGCCCTGTGGCTGGTGCCCGGGGCGCTGATCCCGCTCGTGGCCGGGCGGGCCGTCGACGCCGGGGTCGCCCGCGGTGACACCGCGGCCCTCGTCGGCGACGTCGGCCTGATCGTCGCGCTCGGGCTCGCGCAGATGGTGTTCGGCGGCACGCTGGACTTCCTCTCGCACGGCATGTGGCTGCACGCCGCCTCGGCCGTCCAACGTCATCTCGGCGCCCATGTGCTGCGCCTCGGGGCGTCGCTCGCCCCGCAGGCCGACAGCGGCGAGGTCACCGCCGTGACCACCGGCGACCTCGACAAGATCGGCAACCTGTTCGAGACCCTCGGACGCCTGGCCGGGGCGGTCGTGGCGTTCGGCGTCGTCGGGGTCGGGCTGCTCGACCGCTCGCCGCTGCTCGGCGTGATCGCCCTGGTGGGCGTCCCGCTCGCGGTCGTCGGGATCGGTCCGCTGCTCGCGCCCCTGCAACGGCGGCGCGACGCCCAGCGCACCGAGCTCACCGCCGTGAACGCACTGGCCGCCGACATCGTCGCCGGCCTGCGCATCCTGCGCGGGGTCGGCGGCGAGGCGCGCTTCGCCGCCCGGTTCGCCGAGGCGACCGCCCGCGTGCGGTCGGCCGGCCTCGACGTCGCCCGCAGCACCGCCTCGCTCGCCGCGGCGGAGGTGCTCCTGCCCGGCCTCGTGCTGGTGGTCATCACCTGGCTCGGGGCACGGCTGGCGGCCGCGGGCACGATCACCCCCGGCGAGCTGGTGGCGGTGTACGGGGCGTCGGCGTTCCTCGTCGTCCCGGTGACCACCGCGACCGAGGCCGCGGACACCTTCGCCTCCGCCCGCGCCGGCGCGAAGAAGGTGGCCCGCCTGCTCGGGCTGCGCCCGCTGCTGCCCGACCCCGGCCCGGCCGCCCCGCCGCTGCCGCCCGGTGCCCTCGCGCTGCGCGACCCGGCGACGGGACTGCACGCCCCGGCGGGGGAGCTGACCGTGGTCGACGCCGCGGCCCGCGCGTCCGCCGTCGCGGCGCGGCTCGCGCGGTTCGCCGAGGGCGCCGCGGTGCAGGACCGGCCGACCGACGAGGTCGCCGTGGCCGACCTGCGGCACCGGGTGGTGCACGCCGGGCCCGAGGACCTCTGGTTCTCCGGGCGGCTGCGCGACGAGCTCGTCGAACGGGGTGGCCTGACAGCTCCCGACCCCCTGGCGGCCGCCGCCGCGACCGAGATCCTCGACGGCTTCCCCGCCGGGCTCGACGAGGTCCTCGGCGAGCGCGGGCGGGAGGTGTCGGGCGGGCAGCGCCAGCGGCTGGCCCTGGCCCGGGCGCTACTCACCGATGCCGACGTCCTCGTCCTGGAGGAGCCCACCTCGGCGGTCGACGCCCACACCGAGGCCTGGATCGCCGCGCGGGTGGCCGCGCTGCGGCGCGGGCGCACCACGGTGGTGCTCACCCAGGGCGCGCCCTGGCGCCACGTCGCCGACCGCGTCGTCGACCTGGGACACGAGCTGGAAGGGAGCGCGCGATGACCGTGCTCGGCTACGCCACCCCGCGCGAGGCGTGGCGCTGGGCGGCGGGCGTCCTGCGGGCCCGCCGCGGCCGGTTCCTGACGACGGCCGGGCTCTTCCTGGCGGCCTCGGCCGCGGGCCTCGTCGGGCCGCAGCTGCTCGGCGCGATCGTCGACGAGGTCGCCGCCGGGCCGGGCCGGATCCCCCGGATCGACCTGCTCGCCGGGCTGTTCCTCGTAGCCCTGCTCGTGGCTGCGGCCCTGCGCCGCGCCGCGCGCTGGCGGGCCGGGGTGCTCGGCGAGGAGCTGCTCGCGGCGAACCGGACGCAGCTGGTCGACCGGGCGCTCGCCCTGCCCCTCGCGAGCGTCGAGTCGGTGGGGACCGGGGCGCTGCTCTCCCGCGCGACCACCGACCTCGGCCGCGTCGACTCCGCGCTGCGCCAGGGCCTGCCCGAGGTGGTCACGGCCGCCGTGACGGTGGTCCTCACCGTCGTCGCGATGGTGGTGACCTCCCCGCTGCTCGCCCTCGCCCTGCTGGTCGCGGTGCCGACCGTCGTCCTGCCGACCCGGTGGCTCTGGCGGCGGCTGCCGCGGGCGATGGAACGGATGCTCGACGCGTGGGCGGCGGTGGCGTCGCGGGCGCACGAGTCCAGCGCGGGCGCCCGCACCCTCGACGCCCTCGGCCGGATCGAGGCCCGCCGGGGCGCCGACGACCGCGTCCTCGTCGACGGCGTGGACCGCGAGCGGGACCTGCGCGCGCTGCACGTGCGCTGGACGCCGTGGCTGGAGCTCTCCCACGTGACCCCGGTGGCCGCGACGCTGCTGCTCGGCGCGTGGGCGCACGGGGAGGGCCTCGTCTCGCTCGGCACGGTCACGACGATGGTGCTCTACACCCAGGCGCTCGCGACGCCGCTCGACACGGCGCTGTGGTGGATCGAGGACCTCATGGTCGCGGCGGTGGCCCTGCGCCGGGTGCTCGGTGTGCGGGTGCCGGAGGCTCCGGACCGGGTGACCCCGGCGATCGTCGGGAAGGACCTCGGGCTGCGCGTGGAGGGCGTGCGCTTCGCCTACCGCGCGGGGCGGGACGTGCTGCGCGGGGTGGACCTGCACGTCCCGGCCGGGCAGCGGTGGGCGCTCGTGGGCGGGTCGGGCGCCGGGAAGTCGACGCTCGCGCGCCTCGTCGCCGGGATCGCCGCTCCCGACGAGGGGTCGGTGCGGGTGAACGGGCGCGAGGTCACCTCCCTCGACGACGACACCCTGCGCTCGGAGGTCCTGCTGCTCACCCAGGAGCACCACGTGTTCGCCGGCACGGTCCGCGACAACCTCGTGCTCCCGGCGGGCACGTTCACCGACGACGACCTGCGGCGCGCGCTGGCCGTCGTCGGGCTGCTCGACTGGGCCGACCGCCTCGACCACCCGGTCGGCGCGGGCGGGCTCGTCGTACCCGCGCCCGTCGCCCAGCAGCTCGCGCTCGCCCGGGTGGTGCTGGCCGACCCGACGACGGTGGTGCTCGACGAGGCGACCTCCCTGCTCGACTCGGCGTCCGCGCGGCGGGCGGAGGGCGCCCTGGAACGGGTGCTGGCCGGACGGACCGTCGTCGCGATCGCGCACCGCCTGCACACCGCGGCGGCGGCCGACGTGGTCGTCGTGATGGCCGACGGCCGGATCGTCGAGCAGGGCCCGCCCGGCGAGCTGGCCGCGGCGGGCGGCGAGTACGCCCGGCTGGTGGCCGCGGCGGGGTGAATGCGCCGACGTCGTCCCGGGACCGGGCGAGGCCGGGTGCAGCGCAGGGAGAGAACAGGGCGTCGCGCGTGGTCGGGTCACGGTCCCGGTCGGTGGGAGAGCGGTGTGATCGACGACGCGGCGTACCTCGTCCAGCTGTGATCCCCGACCGTGTGGTGGGGCGTCGGATCGCAGCGTCGAATCCCGGCGGGTGCTCCCACATCCAGTCACACCAGCACCTTTGCGTTGCACCGTTCTGGTGAAGATGGCGGCGCCAGCTACCTCGGATGGTGACATTGAGCGACCACTCGTCGTAGGAATGAGCCCGGCGCGCTCCTGGAGCTCGAACACGACCCCGACGCTGCGCTCGAGTCGACCGGACTCGCTTGGCGGGACCAGATGGAGGGCGAGATGGTGCTGACGGCCTCGCGGCGCCGATCCGTGCCGCCGGTGCGGGGAGGACGGCTGCTCATCGCCGCGGTCGTGGTGGTGTTGCTGGGGGTGGCGGGAACGGTCCTCGCCGCGACCCAGCGGGCCCACGCCACACTCGAGCCGGTGAACACGGTCGGCGACTACGCCTTCTTCACCGACACCGGTGCGGACGTCCGGAACGTCGGGCGACCGACGCCGGCCGACGACCTCAGCGGCAACACCCCGGGCCTGTACGCCACTGCGCCGCCCGGCAGCTGCCGCGTCGACCGGATGAACGAACAGCTCGCCCGCGACGCGCCCCGTCTGGCGACCTGGGCGGAGGCTTCCGATGTCGCGACCACCGATGTGGGGTCCTACCTCTCGTCCCTCACCGCCCTGGCCCTCATGGCGGACATACAGGTCACCGAACACGGTTACCGGGAAGGCGGCGTGGTCAGCTACACCTCTGTCCTGCAGGCTGGCACCGCCGTGCTCGTCGACGACGCCGGGGTTCCCGCGGTCAAGTGCGTGAACGGCAACCCGCTCTCGGGCGCTCCATGGTGGACACCGACCCGCTACGACGGGCCCCCGTGGGCCGGCTTCGACGCCACCGCCGTCGCCGACGTCGCTCCGGCCGCGCAGTCCGTCGGGACGTTCGTGGTCGCCGACCCGATCTCCGGCGGGCGTGCTGAGGTCGCCGACGTGGGACCCGATCGAGGGAAGAGCACGGTCGTGTCGACCGCGGGAGCCCCATGGGTTCTCGACCCGATCGAGGCCCACAATCGGTTCCAGGTGACGGGAGACGCCGTCGACGGCTACGTGAAGGACAAGTGCGCGAACCCGCCGCACCAGTGTCTCGACGTGCGCTACGAGACCGGGGACGGCGAGACGTGGAGCGCTCCGTCGCCGTCGCTCCCGGCCGGTGCCGCGGCGTGCGACATCACGGTCGGCAACTGCTGGTACCTCCACTCCCTGACCTACGTCCCCGCCCCGACGAAGGTCGTCGACGGCCAGCGCGTGCCCTGCGATCCGGAGGCCGAGACCGACGTCGCCACCTGCCGACTCAAGGCCGGGACGAAGGTCATCGTCAAGCTCTCCTCGCTGTCCTACCAGCAGGCGTCCGAGCGGCAGACGGCCGCGGAGCAGGAGGTGGAGGCCAAGCGGGCCGCGAACCCGAGCAACCAGAACCAGGCTCTCCCTCCTGCGCCCCCCGGCACGAGCACCGTCCCGACCCCCACGACCACACCGAGGACCACCAGCACCACGGCGCCGACCACGACCACGACCACGTCGCCGACCACGACGTCCTCGTCGACCGCATCGAGCGGGAGCCCCTCCTCCAAGAACGCCGCGACCCAGTCGAACGGATGACCCGCTCCGAAGTCAGGGCGTCATGACGAAGCGACTGAGCGGCGCCCCCCGGCCGAGCCGGTCGGTGGCGGGTGCGCGACGGCCCGTCCCCGCGAACGAGAGCGCCGCACCCGTGGCGTTGCGCCTCGTCGCGTCGGTCATCGCGCCGACGACCGTCCTCACCGCCCTGCTGTTCTACTACGGCAGGCTCCACGCCCAGTCGCTCACCAGGCAGCTGCGGGTGCAGTTCACCGTCCTGGACTTCTCATTCCAGGACTACGTGGTGCGCAGCGCCGACGGGCTGTTCACCCCGCTGGTGGCCGTCGCCGTCGTCGGTCTGGTCTGCCTGTGGGTCGCCCGCTCGATCACCGCGCGGTGGACACCGACCCAACGTAGGACCGTCCTGCGCGTCTGGGCTCCGACAGCGTCGGTGCTCGGCCTGGCCCTGCTCGCGGCCGCCTGGATCGCCGGCTCCAGTCGCGACCTCTTCCGGGACAGGCCGGAGTTTGGCGGGCTCTGTCTGGCCCTGGGCGTGCTCTGCCTGAGCACCGCCGGGTCCGCCGCCCGTAGAGGCTTCGGCCGCCCGCGGGAACGGACGGGAGAGGCCGGCCCTGCCGTCGGTGCCATCGCGAAGTGGACCCTGGCCTTCCTGCTCGTCAGCGCGGGTCTGTTCTGGGCTGTCAACGACTACGCGGCACGCGTCGGGACGGCGCGGGGCATGGAGGTCGCCGCGCGACTCCCCACCGAACCCGACGTCGTCCTCTACAGCGACAAGAACCTGAACCTGCAGGTCCCGGGCGCTCGCTCCACGTTCTGTGCCGCGGTGCCCGACCCCGCAGGCTTCCGTTACCGGTACGAGGGACTGAAGCTGGTGCTGCAGTCCGGCGGGCAGTACCTGCTCCTCCCCGCGACGTGGAACCAGATCGACGGCGTGTCGCTCGTCGTACCGCGCGGGTCCGGGATGCGGCTCGAGTTCAGCGCCCCCGGGCGGCCCCCGCTGCCATCGTGCTGATCCACGGCGCGTCACCCGACACAGGTCCGAGAGCGTCATCGCCGACAGCCCGCACGCTGTGGTTCGCGGCAGCAACCTGTCCACGTATCGGCGACGCCCGTCCGCTGCGAACCCGCGCGCAGCACCACCATCGTGCCGCGGCGCACGAGGGGATCGAGCCGGCGGGGCGGTCGTCGCCGTCCCGGCGCCGGACCCGGCGACCGGGACGGCCGTGTCCAAGGAGGAGTCCCTGGCCGATGCCCGCGACCACGCTGCTGCTGAGCGGGTGGGAGGCCGTGGTGCGTCCGGACGACCTAGCCCGGCTGCTGGAGACCGCAGAGGCGCGCGAGAACCAACTGCGCCTGACCGCCCGCCGCCCGGCCGCCTCCGGCCCACCACGGCTCGCGGGTCGCCGCCGTCCGGGCCAGGCCGCGCGAGGACGCGCGGCGCGCGTCAGGGTTCATCCGGCGCCGAGGGCGGTGCCTCCGTCGCGGAGTACGTCGTCTGTCGGGACGACGGCGTGGGGGAGGGGGCGCCACTCCTCCCCCGGAGCGCATCGAGCAGGACGGTGAGCGCCGCGGCGTCCGACGGCCCGGTCACTGTCGGAGGACGCGGCCGATGGGTCCGGCGATGTCGGGATCGGAGAGGTAGTCCGCGATCGAGTGCGGATCGGTCGCGTTGCGTGTCCGTTGGTCGTCGACCTGCAGGGCGACGGCGGGCGCGAAGACCGGCGCGAGTGGGTGGATCAGGGCGACCACGTCCCGGACGTCGTACGCGTTGACCCAGCTGCCGGGCTGCACCGGCACCGCGGCCGGGACCTCAGGCGGGTGCCCCGGAACCTTGCCGCGCAGGTTCGCCGCGACGACCGGGAGCCCGAGTGGGCTGCCCGCGGTGACGAATAGGCGGACCTGCCATCGACTGTCCAGCCCGGCGAGTAGGTCGTAGGCGACGACGCTGCCCAGGCTGTGGCCCACCACGACGACGGGCCCGCCGTCAGGAGCCGCCCTCTCCAGGTCTGCCTCGACGATCTCGAGCACGCCGTCGCGCATCGCGGGGAGCTCCAGGTAGTACGCGACGTCGGTGAGGAACTCCTCGATCACCTCCGCGGCGATTCCGGTCTTGCGGGCCAGGAACCCGAGACCGGCCCGCAGGACAGGGACCCGGAGGAAATCTTCCCAGCCGAGCTCCTCGGCCGTAGTGACCCCTCGCTCGGCGGCGTGCGCGGCGAGGGCGGGCTCGGAGTAGACGAGCTCGCGCGCCGGGTCGAAGTCGAGTCGTCGGAGCAGCCCGTCGAGCGCGGCGGACTTGGTCGCGAGCAGCGCGCGCTCCTCCTTCTCGCGTTCGTCATCGACCGCCGTCCCGAGCTCGAGCTCCGGACGACGGCCGCCCTGGTCCTCGTACTCCCGGATGCGCTGAGCGAACGCGTTGCCGTAGAACGGGAGCACTGCGTCGCCGATCGGGGGCAGACCAGCCGCGATTAGACCGCGAGACAGCCCGCCCAGCCAGTCGCGCTTCTTGGCGTCGATGAAGGCGGCCAACCGCTGAGGATCGGCGGCGACTTCAGGCGGGCTCTGCTGTCGGCGTCCATGGACGAAGAGGAGCGTGGTCACCGGTTCACCTTTCTGCGATGGCGGCATCGACGAGCGCGCGCGTTCCTACGTCGAGGTCGCGTTCCCGGAGGTCGGCGACGATCCGGGACACGCGGATTCCGGCGTTCGCGACCCACTGGCGCAAGTAGTCAGGGGTCGAGGGGGTCACTAGTTGTCCGTTGACGTCGATTTCGTCGCCGCCCGCGTTCCTCGCCGATTCGCTGGCGTGATGCAGGGCCACCACCTGCCACCGGTCGTTGAGGACCGGCGAACCGGAGGAGCCGCGCTCGGTGTCGGTTTCGTACACCAACCGGCGCTCCTCGACCGCCAGCAACCTGTTGTTCCTGAAGGCCACTCGTCGGCTCTGTCCGCCGGGGTGCTGGACGATGTTGAGCGGTTGCCCCACGATGGCTTTGCCGACCGAGCTGATCAAGGGGATGGTGCCGAACCGGGCGCCGGGCGAGTCACTTCCGTCCCGACCTCCGATCCCCACCAAGGTGTAGTCGAGCTCGTCCACCGGGCTGGTGATGAAGCACCGGGCGGGGTCGAAGGACAGCTTCTCCGGAGCGATCCCGCCGACCGCGTCCTCGGCGTAGCGGAAGAGCACCTCCGCGCCCTCGGCGGTCTCGGGGGTGTCGAGGACGTGGTGGTTCGTCAGCAGCAGCCAGTCCGAGACCAGGAAGCCAGTGGCCGGTTCCGGCTGACGGATGAGGGCGACGGCGTCGGCGACCCGGGCGCCCGCTCCGAACCAATGGGTCGGGACCGAATCGTCTTGCAGCATCATCCGTTCGAGGTGCGCATCCACCTCGCGGTCTGACGTCGTGGTCGTCAACGGGACACCCCGTTGCCGGAGGTGAGCGATCTTTCGTGAGCGCGGTTGTCCGCGCCACGCGTTGTGCGGGTCGGCACGGACGGCGGCGATCACGTCTCGGTTCTCGTCGGTCAGGACCGCGTCCATCGGAGCCGGCCGGATCGTGTTTCCGATTCTCATGTTCCCCCCCGATCGCGCACCATCGTCCAGCTACGCTTCGCACGAGGTCATCCGCCGGTCGAGCGGTTACCTCCCGCCTCGGCGCCGCCCGTCCAGCGGCTTGCTGTCGAATCCTGCTAGGTCAGCTGTGTCGTTCGGGTGGCGTTCGGATCGGGAGATGCCCGGAGTGGGCCAGCGTCGGCGGCAGAGCTGAGAGGCCGGCGTCGAGCCGAGCCGGCAGCGGCTACGGGACGATGGGCAGTCGAGGGGCCCGGCCGACGACCTGTCGACCGGGCCCCCCGTCTCATCGGCGGCTCCTGGCGGTGGAGCGTGGAGACGTGGGGACTGCCCTCGTCAGGATGCGGACTCCTCCGTCCGGGTCGTCGTTCCGGTCAGACCCGTGTCGAAGATCGTCTCGGCGACCTCGAGCCCGAGGGGGACGCCTCCGATCCTGTCGGCTGGATCGCGAGGCAGGCCG
Organism: Actinomycetospora atypica; assembly: GCF_042653685.1. Taxonomy (NCBI): domain Bacteria; kingdom Bacillati; phylum Actinomycetota; class Actinomycetes; order Pseudonocardiales; family Pseudonocardiaceae; genus Actinomycetospora; species Actinomycetospora atypica. Next base: position 91,666 of record NZ_JBHSIV010000011.1, read on the forward strand.
TCGAAGCGCCAGTGCACGCCGAGGTAGACCCGGCTCAGTGCGTTCTCGCGAAGCGGGGTAACGAGGTCGGTGAATCGGCGGACGTGGCGGGTCCGGAGGTGGCCCCGCGAGTCGGTGGTCGTCCCGTTGAGCTCGTCCGAGATCAGGTCGGCCACATAACCCTCGTCCGGCGTGGCCTCGTGCTCGGCAGCGAGTACCTCATCGATGGTGATGGCCTCGCCACCATAGAAGAGGCGGATGATCTGGAACAGCGCAGCTCCGAACGTGGCGTGCCCGGACGGATAGGCCGGGAACGGGGGAGTGAAGTCGGGCTTCACGGTCTGATTGGTCGCGGGCGCGCCGAGCGGAACCCAGAAGGGGTCGCAATCGGCATCGTTGTTGGGCCCAGCGATACCCGAGGGGCCGTTGCTGCTGCAGGCCTCGCGAATGCCGATGACCGGGCGCCAGAGGTTGTAATAGTACTTCCAGTGCCACGCGTCGATTCCGGCGTCTGCCATCGCCACGTTCGCCAGGGCGAAGAGCTCGGCATTGTCCTCGGGAGTGTTGAGCTCGCCAGTCCTCGGGTTCACATGACTCGTGGCGATGTGGCGCAGGATCTGATTGTAGAAGCGGGGCGGAGTGCCCAGGAGATCGACGCCGTCGTACGCCCAGAAGATCCCGATCAGGGTCTGCTCCGGGGTGCGGGAGGTGCTGGCGAGCGCACCCAGGTGGCGTACCTCGTCGTGGTCGGCCCGGTAGTGGTCGTCGGTGAGGTAGTCGGCCTGGTGGTACCCCGGAGGCGGGTCCAGCTGGACCCTCGTCCCGAGCGCGAAGTGAGCGACCTGGCCCCACAGGGGCCCGAGGTACGGCTGCGTCGGATTGACCGGGTCGACCCGGTGACGTCCGTAGGCCGAGGAGGCCGCGTACGGCATCGGATTGTCGGCGCCATCGCTGGCTCGACGTGCGAGCATGGCGGTCGCGATCCCGACCCCGAGACGGTGACCGTCGTCGAGACCGGGTCCCGCCGGCATCGGTTGAGCGGTGGCGTGCGCGACGATGAAGTCTTCGTGCTCGGGCCAGAGTGCGGAGAGCACACTCTGTGCTGCGGCGGCCACGGCGGCGTCGCGGGCGGTGTCCGTGCCCGGGCCCGTGTAGGTCATGCCGGTGTAGGTGGGCTCGTTGCCCTTGACCGCGACGACGGCGTCTCTCATGGCGAGAGAGACCATGGCGAACGCTCGAGATGAACCCGTCGGGCCTCGGGTGGGCACGGTCTTGGCCACCTCGGGGCCGGTGTGGTCGCGGGCGTTGACCTCGAGTAGCGCTTCGTTCCAGTACAGGATCGGGTCCACGGTGGGACACCTCCGAGCTCGTTGATTGCGCCGCGCTGAATACGCTGCGTTCGTACGAACCGGAAGTCTTCGCGACGAGAACACACGGCGTGAGCCGGGAATCCACCATCATCTCGGGGGGTACCGCCCCAGGTTCCGTGGGTGGAAACCCTCCCCGGGCGGGTGGAACGTCAGTCGCCCGCAGCCCGCAACCAGGTCACGACAGCGAGAACCCGTCGGTTGTGCTGTTCCTCCCCGGGGATGTCGAGCTTCTCGAAGACCGCGGTGACCTGCTTCTCCACGGTCTTCTTGCTCACGTTCGCGGCGGCGGCGATGCCGGCGTTGGAATGGCCCTCCGCCATCAGGATGAGGACGCGACGCTCGCTGTCGCTGAGGCGCTCGAGGGCCCGGACGTGGCGCTGACGGGCGAGGAGCGTGGTGATCACGTGCGGGTCGACAGCGCATCCGCCGCCGGCGACGCGACGCAGGGCCGCCCCCAGCGCCTCGGCGTCGTCGACCTCGTCCTTGAGGAGATAGCCGATCCCACGATCACCGAGGCCCAGCACGCGCTCCGCGAAGTGCCCGTCGTTGAACGTCGACAGGACGAGGATGCCGACCGTGGGGTAGTCCTTGCGGATCTGCTCGGCGGCGCGCAGTCCCTCGTCCGTGCGAGTCGGGGGCATCCGGATGTCGAGCAGCACGACGTCGACCGGGGTGCCGCGGAGGCGGGAGAGCAGGTCGTCGGCTTGGCCAGCGGCGATGACGACGTCGAGGCCGATCTCACCCAGCATCGCCACCAACGCATTGCGGAACAATCGGGAGTCGTCGGCGAGGGCTACGCGCACGGGATCGTGACCTGCACTCGGGTGCCGCCGCCGTCCGACAGGATCCTCATGCTTCCGCCCACCGCCATCACCCGGTCCCGTAGCCCTGCGAGCCCACCGCCGGCCTTCTCCTCGGCACCGCCGGATCCGTCGTCACGGATCGACACGTGCAGCACCGTCCCGTGCCGTTCGACGTCCACGGCGGCCCGCCGGGCCCCCGAGTGCTTGACGATGTTGGCGAGCGCCTCGCAGCACACGAAGTAGGCCGTCGCATCGACGATCGGGTCGAGCCGTTCCTTGTCGACCCGGATGTCCACCTCGAGCGGCAGGCGCTCGACGACGCTGTGGACCGCGGGGCCCAGGCCGGCCTCGGTGAGGATGGCGGGATGAAGACCGCGGGCCAGACCGCGCAGCTCGTCGAGGGTCTCCTGGAGCTCGGCGCGGACCATGTCGATCATGGCGCGGTCGTCGGGGCTCGTGGCCCGGGGCCGGGCGATCGCGAGCGCGACCTTGAGGGCCAGCAGGCGTTGCTGGACACCGTCGTGCAGGTCGCGCTCCAGCCGTCGGCGGGCCTCGTCCCCGGCCCCGACGATCCTCGCCCGGGACTCCCGGACCTCCGTGAGGCTCGCCTTCGTCGTCGCCTGCAACCAGCTGTTCTCGAGCGCGAGCCGGGCCGCCGAGAAGGCGGCGTCGACGAGGTTCGGGTGTCCCGCGAGACTCGGGTGCATGTCCAGCGTCGCGAGGGGCGTCCCGTCCGGCGTCGCGACCGTCCGTGTGCAGCGGTCGGCGTACACGGGAGCGAGATCGACCGTCATGCCGCCGGGATCGACGTGACCTTCGCCGTCCGGGTGGTGGTAGATCACGCGGAGGGTCGGGTCACTGAGGCTCTCCGCCAGCACCCGACGGACGTGGTCGGGCGTGACCGGGCGGGCGAGAGCCACGACGAGCTGGGACATCGCGGCGTGGGCGAGCCGCCGCCGCACTGCGGACACCCCGAAGGCCGCGGGGATCGTCAGCAAGGCGAGCGCCTCCACGCCGAAGACGATGTCGGCCGCGGTCGGGCTCAGCGTCGCGGTCCCGCTCGTCACCTCCGCACCGACGACCACGGCCGCCGCCAGAGCCGCCGTGGCCACCGGGTGCAGGAGGCGGCGGTCGATCCCCTCCGTGCGGTAGAGGCGACGGGCCGCGATCACCGCGAACAGGAGCGCAGCCCCCGTCCCGACGACGGTCACGCCGACGTCGCAGATGACCGCGACAGTCGGCGAACGGGTCACCGTCGGCCACCATGCTCGCGGGTTGAACCCGTGCCAGGCGGGCTCCGACACGAGCGCTGAGGTCGCACGAAGCACGACCAGCAGCCCGGCGAGGCCGACGACGAGGACGCGGTTGGGGAGGCCCAGGGGCTGCGATCGGGGATAGCGCAGCAGCACGGCCATGAGGGCGGGGAAGACCAGCGGCCCGAGCACCCACTGGATCACCGCCCAGGGGCCGCTCGGGGCGAGGGCGCTCGTGTATCCCGCGGTCCAGCAGGCCGCGGCGACGACGAACGCGCGGACGTTCGAGCCTTGGTGAGGCTCGCCGGCCAGCACGAGCGCCGTGCCACCGAACCCGAGGGTGACGGCGAGGTTCACGAGGGCCAGGAGAGGGTTGATCGACCAGGCAGGAAGGAGGGCGAGCACCGCGAACGCAAATATCCCGCCGGTCACACCGAGCGTAGGCGCATCGGGACATCGCGACCCGTTCGTTGCACCGTTGTTCTCAGGATTCACGTCGGCACTCCCGGGTTGCCACGCCGAGTATCGACGAGGGGCGGGTCGTCACACAACCGAGAGGGCGTTGCCCCTCGATCCTGTCCGGGCCAGGGTGGTCCCGATGAATCCGCGGATCGCCCTGCGGTCCCCTCACAGAGCAGGACGCATTGTGCCCGGAGCCGACGATCCCGATCCCGATCTGCTGCTCGCCCTGGTTCGTGCCGATCCGGACACGCGCGGCCTCCTGCCCTGGGCGGAGGCGGCCTGGCAGCTCGCGGCCGACGAGGTCCTCACGTTCCCGCTCGAGCGCCTCGAGGACGTGGAGCCCCTCTTCGCCGAGGCGATCGCCAACGGTCTCGACGACGCTGAGGTGGAGTTCATCAGCGGCTGCATCCCGGCGTCGGTGTTCCCGATCCGCGACTTCCGCCAGTTCCTCGACCGGGCCCTGCTCGTCGTCGAGATCGTGCACCGGCTGCAGGACCCGCAGGAGCCACCCAAGAAGTGGTGACCCGCGCCGTCAGCGCGCATCGGGGTCGACGAGCTCGAGGGCGAAGGCGATCCCCTCACCCCGCAGGAGTCCCGCCCTCGGCCGGCGCCGGACACCGTTCCCGGTCCCGAACCGGTCGTCGGGGAGGAGGAGGGTGCGGAAGGCGGGCTGCACTCCCGACCCGACCCGGTCCTCCAGAGCTCGGGCTGCCGCGACGACCAGCGCGGCGATCGAGCCCGACGACCCGTCCGCTCGGGGGGCGGTCGTCGCGAGCGCGAGCAGGTCGTCCAGATCGTCGGCGCCGTCGGGGCCGACCCAGAGCGCCAGGTCGAGGAAACGGCCCACCGCGCCCTCGTCGAGGAGCAGTCCACCCTCCGGCAAGCCACCTCCCGCCGGAAGCCGCACGGTGCGTGCGCGGACGACCTCGCCGGCGGGCGCGACCAGCAGGTCGAGCCGGACCGGCCGGTCAGCGAGCCCGGGGACGTCCAGGTCGGTCAGGCGCAGGTCCAGATGCCGGACCGGTGCCTCGTGGTCGCTCGGGGCAGGCGTCACCAGACGTACCGAGTCGTCGGGGCGCTCGTCGACCGCGAAGTTCGGTTCCGTCGGGCTGTCGGGCGGGCGTGGCCGTGGGTGGAGCACGAAGTCGAACGGCACGATCCGGTAGCGGACCGGGTCGCCGCTGACCTGCGCGGGAGCGCGGCGTCCGACGACCAGGTCCTCCAGCAGCTGCCCGAGCCGGGTGGTGAGGGTGCCGGACCGGGTGACGACGCCCGTCTGGGCCAGCTGCCCGAGGCCGTCGATCTTCGCATTCGCCACGATCGTCACCATGGTCTCGCTACGGGGAGTGTCGTCGGGTAGCCCGGTCGGCCAGCGCAGGGGGAGGCCGCTGGCGCCGGGGGCCGACCGTCCCACCTCGTAGGCGCGGCTCGGGGTTACGGAGATGCCGTCGGGCTCGGACGACGTCAGGATCGCCACCCGTCCGGCGAGCCCCACGTCGACGACGGAGACGTACCGGGTGCGTGTGGCACGGTTCGCGGCGCGGACGACCAGGCGGTCGCCGACGAACAGGTGCGCGCCCTGGGTGAGTGGCTCGTCCCCACCCGGGTCACCGACCCGCAGCCAGCTGATCTCGACGTCGTCGCCGAGCTCCTCGCGCCCCGTGCCGGACGCGAGCCCGCGGACCCACGCAGCCCGTGCGAGCGTGCGTACGTCCTCCGCGACTTCCGTCGGCGTCGGGGTGGTGGTGCCGCGGTAGAGGGGAGCGTCGTCGGCGTCGAGGAGCTGGGTGCCGTCCTCGCCGAGACGGACCGTGGCCAGGGTGCCGACCGTGTCGTCGACGACACGGACGTGGGCCGTCCTCACCAGCTCGGCGATGAGCGCGGGGCGTGCCGGGGAGGTGGGCGGCTCGATCGCCACCGGCCGGGCACCGAGGGCCACCTCGCGTGGCCAGGCCGCGGTGCCGGCCGCCAGGTCGGCGACCGTCCCGCCCGTCAGGGCCAGCACCGCACGGCCGTCGACGATCCCGGTGACCGCTGCCGTGATCTCCGGTGCCCCGGCGACGCGACGCGGTGGGACGAGCAGGTAGGTGTCGCCCGCAGCCGCCCCGAACAGCGCGCCGCCGTCCATCAGCGCGACCCCGTCGACCACCCGTACCGGACGCACGCCGGTCTGGGCTCGCGTGTCGAGGGAGAACAGCAGCCGGTCGGTGGGGCCCTCGACCTCGGGGCGTTGCCGGACCACCTCGATCACGGCGCCGCGCACGAGATCGCGCACCTCGCGCCACGTCAGGTCGGTGCTGGCCCGGTCGGCCAGCACCCCGACGAGCGCCGCGGTGAGGACACCGTGCGGCCGGCCGCCGAGTGCTGCGCTCGGCCGTTCGTAGGCGAGCTCGGCGGGGGAGCATGCGACCACGCGGACCGCGTCGGGGTTGCTGTCGGTCGTCACCGAGGCGAGGGCCGGGTCTGCCCGCAGCTCCGCCCACCGTCGCAGGAGGTCGGCCCTCGGCAGGTCGACCTCGAGCGCGCGCGGGAGCGCGTCGGGGGTGCGCGACATGCGGGCGGAGTGGCAGCAGTCGAGGATCGTCGTGACGTTCTTCGTCCTGTTCGTCAGTTCGAGCTGGAGCATGCTGAGCTCCTCGGCGAGAACACAGCGGGCGCGATCACCGGAGACGTCCTCGATGTCGGTCGGCACGATGTACTGGAGCCAGGTCGGCACCTCCGGGTCGTCGCGTGGCCCGCGTCCGCGCTCGCGCGCCCCGTGTCCCGTGTAGTACACGACCGTCGCGTCGTCGGCAGCCGTGTCCGCGATGAGCTCGCGATAGGCGGCGACGATGCCGGCTGCGCTCGACGCGGACCCGGTCCGGCGGTCGGTGGTGAAGCCGAGGTCCTCGAGGACGTCGCCCATCACGGCCACGTCGCCCTCGACGCCCTGCAGCGCCCCGACCTGACTGCCGATCAGCAGCGCGCGTCGTCGTGACATGACCATCTTCTCAGGACGTGCCGATGTGGACGAACGGGGCCCACGCGAAGGGGTGGGCCGGGTCCGGGGCCGCATCCGGCGGCGGGGCCTCCGGGTCTGCGTCGCGCACCGATCGGCGGGCCCGTCGCGGGGTGGGGTCGGTCTCGGGCGTCGTCGGGCGCTCCAGGTCCCGGTACCAGGTACCCGCCTCCTCACGGGTGAGCGTGCGGAGCCGCGTACGGGCTCTCTCGAGCGCCGCGCCGACCGAGGACGTCGCCTGGAGTTCCTCGTGCAGGGCGACCATCGTCAGACAGGCCAGCTGGTCGTCGACCGGCCACAGGGAGACCACCAGCTCGTCGGCGCCGGCGGCGATGAGGGCCCGGGTCAGCCCGACGAGGTCGCCCGCGGCGGTCGCGCGCCCGCGACCGCTGTCGCAGGCGCTGAGCACGGCGAGTTCCACGCCGGAGTCGGCTCCGACGAGGTCGGGCAGCGTGAGGCTGCTGGTGCCGGCGAGGGCCAGCTCGGCGCTGTACGGGGACGCCTCGCGCAGGACGCCGTGAGTCGCGAGGTGCAGGACCCGGGCGCCTGGGAGTCGGTCGAGGACCGCGTCGCGGGTCGCCTGGTCCGCGAGGAGGGGAGCGGCCTGCCGGAGGCGCCCCACGGCGAGGGCCTCGGTGCGGGTACCGGGCAGCTGCTCCAAGCGGCGCTCCGTCGCGAACGACGGGTTGCCCACGAGCAGGACGTCGTCGCCGGTCGCCGGGACCGCCGCACCGAGCCGCGGTACCTCCGGCACGAGCGAGGCTGCCGGCAACACCGACGTCGTCCACTGGGCCCCGAGGGTGTCCCCGGCCCAGGGCACGGCGTGGAACGGGAGGACCGCGAGCGGCCCGTGGGGGACGATCACCACGCGACGGTGCTCGGCGAGCTCATCGGTCCACGGGCGCAGCAACAGATCCGCGAGCCACCCCGCGGAGGCCTCCCGGTCCGCGGCGGTCGAGTCCGGCTGCGCGAGCGCGCGATGCCATCCCCGCGCCTCGGCGGTCAGCTCCGCGGTGGCGACGTCCTGATGGACCACCCGGGCGGACTCCGAGGTCACCGCCCACGCGACGAGTTCGTCGTCGAAGGCGTGGAACTGGAGGAGCAGGGTGCCCGGGGCCAGGCGTGACCGGATCGACGCGAGAGACGGGGTCGTGGGCAGGCGGCGCCGCGTGGCGACCTCGTCGGGCGACTGCATCACGAGGATCTCCTCGGCCTCGTCGAGCGCCCGCTCCGCGTCGCGCACCGTCCGCTGGACCCGCTCAGCGGCACCGGGCTCCCCGATCTCGTCCCCGGCCTGCTCGACGGCCCGTGCGAGCAGCGCCCCGGTCTGCTGCCACCGCCGCACCGCCGGTGGGACCCTGGTGCGCACCGACCGGCCGAACAGATCGGTCAGGGAGCCGGCCCGGCAGCGGTCGGAGAGCTCGAACGCCCCGGCGAGATCGACGGCGCGGTCGGTGGGCCCGGCGGCGGGATCCGTGGCAAGTCGGGTGTGGGCGCGGATCGCGGTCGTGTAGAGCCCGGCGACGGCGAAGTCGTCGGTGGCCATCGTCCGGAAGACGTCGAGACCGAGACCGGCCAGGTGTTCCTCGAACCGCGCCACGGCCACGGCCGCGGTGACCGCGGCACCCGCGGTGTCGCCGAGCCCGAGCTGGATCTCCGCGAGCAGACCTGGCGCCTCCCAGGGGCGCTCGCCGCCGGCCGGTAGCTCGCCCTCGGGCAAGCCGACGAGGACGGCGTGCGCACGATCGAACCGCTTGAGCCGCGTCCACAGCGCGGCGCTAGCGTCCGCGGGCAGGCTCGCGTCGATCTGCTCGAGCACGGTCACGGCCTCGTCGAACCGGCGCATCTGGCCCAGCACGACGAGCGTCGGGAAGGGGCCGGTCTGCCGGGCGGCCTCGAGCGCCTCGTCGAAGAACGACACCGCCCGCTCGGGGTCACCGGCGCTGCGCAGGGTGAGGGCGCGGTAGAGGGGGCCGAAGATCGACCCCTCGGCGCGAATGCCGTCGAGCGTGTCGGACATCGCGCTGTGCACGGCCTCGGCCATCGGCCCCTGTGGGGGCGTACCGGCGAGCCAGTTCGCGTGCTCCCCGACCCGTTCCACGGCCGCACCGTCCCGCAGCCCCTGCGCGTCGCGGCTCGCCGCGGCCACGCGGGTGACGAGTCGGCCCCACGCCAACCCGTCGCGGTCGTCGCCGGACCACCGGGAGGCCTCGACCTCGGCGTCGGCGAGCACGAAGGCGGCCCGCCGGTAGTTCGCCGCGACGTACCGGTCCGCCTGGTCCTCACGCAGGGCGGCCGCCTCGGGAGTGCCACCGAGCGCCGTGGTGATCGACTCGGCGAGGCGGTGGGCGAGGCGGGCGCCCCGGACGTCGTCGTCGCGCCAGCGTGCCGCCCGTGCGACGCAGAGACGGGCGAGTCCCCGGGCGAAGCTGCGGCTTCCGTTCCCGAGCGCCCAGGCCGCGACGGCGGCCCCGATCGCGGACACGTCCGGCCGCTCGCCCGCTTGTACGAGGGCCAGGGCGCGGTGCACCGCGATCAGTGCCGAGAGCGCCCCGTCCCCGGTGCCCTCGGCGAGGGTGGTGGCATCGTCCAGTGCGGCGACGGCCCCGACGGGGTCGTCCTGCGTGACGAGCGCACCGGCGCGGCGCAGGGCGACCGCGGCCAGCCCGCGGGGAGCGCCCGCCGTCCGGTACCCGAGTTCGGCCTCGGCCCAGTGTCGCTCCGCGGTCTGCGGGTCGGGGACGGTCCCGGTTCCGGAGGGCTGCCCCGGCGCGAGTCTCTCCCCGAGGAGCTCGGGGTGCGATCCCGGTGCGGCGGCGCGGTCGCCCGCGGCCAGGTCACAGGCGGCGACCCCGCTACGGTCGCCGAGGAGTTCGTAGGTACTGCGGGCAATCTCCAGTGCGGCGTCGCCCATCGGGCCCTGTCCAGCGCGGCCGGCGACGTCGGCGAGGGCGAGCGCCGCGGCTGCGGTCGCGGTCGGCTCGTCCAGCGTGGAGAGCTGCTCCAGGACGAGCTGCGCCTGACCGATCGCGACGTCGGCCGCCTCCGGCCCGCCCGTGGCGATGTCCCGCCACAGGGGGAGCGCCGCGAGCAGGTGTCCGGCGACGGTCACCAGCACCCGGGTCCGGCTCTCGGTCGACGCGATGTCCGGGGCGACGACGACCTCGTCGTCGTGGCCGGGCTCGCGGGTGGCGGGCCCGCCGCCGGGGAACCACGCCGTCCCGAGGACGCCGGCGAGGGCCCGCAGCGCCGTGAGCACCTCGGCGAGGTCGGCATCGTCCCCCGGGGCCAGCGCGTCGAGGATTCGGGCGGCACGGCGCGGCTCCCCGGCCCCGAGCGCGGCCGCTGCGGCGGTGAGCGACCCGGCCGTGGCGGGCGCCGGACCGCCGGGACGCCATTGGTCGCGCAGCAGTGCCCGGAGCACCTCGTCGAACGACTCGAGGCCCATGAACCCCCCTGGCACACGGCTGCGGTCGCGATCATCGTCCTGCTACGGGGAGGCACGAGCAGCCGCCGGTCGAGCGAACCTGCCCGTCCTCGTCGCCCGATCGCTCACTCCACCGTCACCGATTTCGCGAGGTTCCGCGGTCGGTCGACCTCGTGGCCGAGCCGCACCGTCATCTCACGGGCGAAGAGTTGCAGGGCGATCGCCGCCTCCAACGGTCCCCATGGGGGCTCCTCCGACGGCGCGCAGGTCGGGAGGGTGGCGTCCTCCGGCGGCCCCACCACGACGGCCCGGGCCCCGCGGGCGGTCATCTCGGCGATCCCGACGGCGAGGCGGCCGCGCGGCTTGGCGGCGACCACGACGGCCGGGGTGCCCGGACCGAGCAGGGCGATCGGGCCGTGCTTGAGCTCGCCGGCGGGCACCGCCTCCACCCATCGGTAGGTGAGCTCCTCGAGCTTCAACGCCCCCTCTCGGGCGTAGGGCACCCCGGCGCCGCGGGACACGAAGACGACGCCGGGTTCGCCCGCCAACTCCTCGGCGAGATCGGCGGCCGGTCCGGCGGCCCGCGCAGCGGTCGTGGCCAACCGCATGGGGAGGCCGTCGAGCACCTCCTCGAGGTGCGCCAGCCGGGCAGCAGACAACCGGCCCGTCCCCGAGGCGACCGCCAGCGCGAGCGCGACCCCGGCCACGACCTGGGCAGTGAAGGTCTTCGTCGCCGCGACGCCGACCTCGGGCCCGCAGCCGAGCCCCAGGACGGCGTCGGCGCGGCGGGCGAGGCTGGAGCGCGGGGCGTTGGTGATCGCGAGCACCGGATCGCCCCACCGGTCGAGGGCCGCGAGGACGTCGGCCGTCTCGCCGCTCTGCGACACGGCGACGGTCAACGTGCCCGGCTCGGGGACCGCGAGGTCCGGCTCGCTGGCCGTGACCACGCGCGTCGGGATAGCACCCTCCACGGCGAGGACCCGGGCGGTGACCTCCGCGGCGTGCCCCGACGTGCCGCACGCGACCAGGCGTATCCGCGCCGGCGCGCCCAGCCCGAGGTCCTCGAGCAACTGCCCTCCCTGCAGCCGACCGAGGAGCCCATCCAGCAGCCGCCGGGCCGCGGCGGGCTGCTCGTCGATCTCCTTGGCGGTGAAGTCCGGGGCGCTCCCGCGGTCGACCGAGGCCGATCGGGCACCGAGCGACCACGACGAGGGTGCGGGCACCGGCCGGGCCTGCCCGTCGAACCAGAGGACGTCACCTGCGAGGGCCACCAGGTGGCCGTCGGGGACCTCACGGGCCTCCGTGATCTCGGGGCCCAGGCCCAGCTCGTCGCTCGCCGCCATGAGCCTGCCGCCACCCGCGCCGACCAGCAGTGGTGAGCTGCGGCGCGCGAGCACCACGCCGTCCACGCCGCCCACGAGGACCGCCAGCGCCCAGGTGCCGCGCAGACCGTCGACGGCGAGGGCCACGGCCCGGACGACGGCGTGGAGATCGGGGACCGCGGGCAGGGCGTCCTCGATGCGGTGTGCGATCAGCTCGCTGTCCACCTCGGTGGCGATCCGGTGCCCCCGTACCGCCAGCTCCGCGCGCACTCGCGAGGCGTCCTCGATCGTGCCGTTGTGGACCAGGGCGACATGCCCCGAGCAGTCCCGGTGGGGATGGGCGTTGGCCGCGACCGGTGCCCCGTGCGAGGCCCAGCGGGTGTGGCCGATACCGGACGTCGCGCCGTGCGCCTCGCCGGGCAGGGCGGCGACCAGGGCGGGGAGCCGCCCCACGGTGCGATGGACCGACGGCAGTCCGCCGTCGCCGGGATCGAGGGCGACCCCAACTGAGTCGTAGCCGCGGTACTCGAGGCGTTCGAGCCCGTCGAGCAGCGCAGGCAGAGCAGGGACGAGCCCGTGGTGGGCGACGATTCCGCACATGGTGGTCCTCCGGAAGAGATGGGTGAACGAGAGGGGGCTGCGTCAGGGAAGGGGGCGGTCGATGGCCTGCAGGAGCCCGGTGAAGGCGGACCGGTCCTGCTCGACGCCGCTGCAGTCGGGGCGCGCCCGGGGTTCGCCGGGACAGGAACCGGCGTCGCGCGACACCGACCACAGGCCGACCGCGCCGAGGCCGCGGTGGCGGGCGTGTCCGACCACCGCGGCGGCGTCGTCGGCAGTCGTGACCATGCCCTGGTCGTTGCGCCCGATCATCACGGTCACCGCGAGACGTCGACGCAGCTCGCCCGGATCGGCGTCCGGCCAGACCTCCCCGAGCTGGCGCGTCGCGGCGTCGGTCGCGCCGGTCATCGCGTCCCGCCATTTCCCACCGTCCGGGAAGTTCATGGCCATGATGTTCGTGCGCACCGCGACGCCCCGATCCGCCGCGGCTCGCAGCATCGCCATGCCGGCGGCGGTCAGCGCGTGGTCCCGGGACTGGACCGGGAGCGTCAGCGTCACCGCGGTGCCGCGCTCGCGCTGCAGGCGCTCGAGGGCGTCGGCCACGATCTCGACGTCGACCGGTGCCTCGAGGTCGACGTCGAGCTGGTTGGAGCCGACGGCGTCGAGGGCCGTCCGGTAGGCCTGTGCGAGCGCGTCGGCGTCCTCGCAGGCCGTCTCGAGGTAGGGCGCCATCGCCCCTCCGGTCGCGACGGTGACCTCGCCGCCCACGCCGCGAAGCTCCGACAGCCGGTCGACGACGGCGCGGTCGGCGACGGGGACGTGGCCGCCCCAGCTCGGGTCCGCGCACCCGCCCGGTCCGGCCAGCACGAACGCCAGGACGACGTGCCGCTGTCCGGTCTCCCGGGAGTACGCCGCCAGGTCGGGGGGCGTCGCGGTGCTCATGTCGGCGTAGGGCAGCACCCGCGCGGTCGGCAGGGGTCCCTCGGCGAGTACCGGGGGGCCCGGGGCGACGGTGCAACCGGCTAGGAGGGCGACCAGGACGAGGACGGCGGACCGGACGGCGATCACGTCGACCTCCCGGCCAGGGCCGGTACGTCCGCGGCGTCCAGAAGCTCGTGGAGTCCGCCGACGCGCCGCAACTTCTGCCACCGCAGCCGGATGCCGGCAGCCGCGGTGACCGTCGAGCGCACGAGGACGGCGTACATCAGCTGCCGGTAGACGATCTGCTGGAGCGGGAGCAGCCACAGCACCCGCAGCCGCTCCCGCTCGAGGTGGAAGGCGTACACGGCGCCCAGGAGCTGGAGCCCCAGCATGGCGCTCCAGGCCCCTGCAGTGAGGAGCGGGTCGAGGAACAGCAGCCCGTACACCAGGAACACGTCCACCAGCGGCGCGAGCAGCGGCAGCAGGATCTGGAAGAGGGCGAGCTGGACGAGCCCGAGACGGCCGAATCGTCCGGACGCGCCTCGGGAGAGCACCGCGCGGCGGTGCTTCCACATGGACTGCATCGTCCCGTAGCTCCACCGGTACCGCTGGCGCCACAGCTGCCCGAGGGTCGCCGGCGCCTCGGTCCAGGCCCGCGCACTCTCCTCGTAGACCACCCGCCACCCGGCGCGACAGACGGCCATCGTCAGATCGGTGTCCTCGGCGAGCGTGTCGTCACTGACACCGCCCACAGCGAGCAGGGCGTCGCGGCGGAAGGCGCCGACGGCGCCGGGGATCGTCGGCATGCAGCGGAACAGGTCGTAGACCCGGCGGTCGACGTTGAAGCCGATGACGTACTCGATGTGCTGCCATGAGGCGATGAGGCCCCGGCGGCCGGATCCCGTCGTCGCGACCTTCGCGTTGCCGGAGACCGCGCCGACGGCAGGGTCGGCGAACGGCTGGACCAGGCGACGGACGGTGTCGCGCTCGAACACCGTGTCCCCGTCGATCATGACGATCAGGCGGTGCCGGGCGTGCGCGATCCCGTTGTTCAGCGCGGCCGGCTTCCCGCCGTTCGGCTGGCGGACCACCCGTACCTCGGGAAGTCCGAGCCCTGCGGCGATCTCGGCGGTGTCGTCGGACGAACCGTCGTCCACGACGACGACCTCGACGGGGTGGTCGCTCGCGACGAGCGACCGGACGGTCGCGGCAATGTTCTCCTTCTCGTTGTAGGCGGGCACGACAACGGAGACAGGCTCCGTCACGGGCGCGCCCCAGGCCCACCGGTGCGCGGCCCGCTGCGCGCGGTGGCGGCCGGCCACGACCATCATGACCAGCAGGCGGAGCAGGACGAGCCCGCCCACGACCAGCAGCATCCAGGTCAGGGAGGACACGAGGACCCCGGCGATCCCGACGGCGACCATCAGGCCACGGCCCATCAGGTACGGACCGGTACTCACCGGTTGGTCGGGCGCGGGCAGGCCGACCGCCTCGGTGGGGGTGGTGAATCGGTAGCCCCGGTCCTTGAGGAGCGGGATCAGCCGGTCCAGCGCCGCGACCGTCTCGGAGCGGTCACCTCCGGCGTCGTGCATGAGCACGGTCCCGCCCCGGCCGTTGGGCGGGGTGCTGTGGGCGACGATCGCCTCGACGCCGGGGTGGCGCCAGTCCTCGCTGTCGTAGTCGGTGAGGACCGTGGTGTAGCCGACCTCGGTGGTCTCGAGCAGCGAGCCATAGTGCGGGTCGTCGATCGCCCGCGGGGATGAGGAGTAGGGCGGCCGCAACAGTGCCGTGGACTCGCCCACGGCGCCGTTGATGATGAGCTGGGTGTCGCCGAGCTCGATCGCAGCACGCAGGGGTGTCACGGTGGTGAGGTCGGGGTGGGTGAAGGTGTGCACACCGAGCGCCGAGCCCTGCTCGCGGATGGCGATCAGCAGTTCGGGGTGCCGCGCGGCCGCGCTACCGACGACGAAGAACGTGCCGGGGACGCCGTGCTTGCGCAGGACCGCGAGCACCTCGGGGGTCCAGCGCGGGTCGGGTCCGTCGTCGAAGGTGAGGGCGATGGTCCGGTCGGGCAGACGCCGGGACACGAGACCGTCGGGCCCGTCGGAGAGGATCGGGCCGCCCTGTAGCACGGACTCCGGCACGGTGGCGACGCCCTCCGGCTCGGCGGCCAACTGGTCGGCGGCAACGCTCGCGTTGGTCAGCCCGTTGAGCACCAGGACGCTGGCGAGCATCAGGGCGGTGACGGCCGCCAGCCACGCCGCGGGGCCGGGGAGACGCCGGCGGCAGGCGTCCGGCGCCTCCACCGCAGGTTCGACCGGACGTGGCACCAGGACGCGGTGGCTCACGGGAGACTCCTCACGGACGTGACGGGCACGGCGATCCCGATGGCCGGGCCCGTGATCCCGCTGGTGTGAGGCGCGGACGGCGCCGGCGACCCGGCCAGTGCGCCGCAGCCCACGAGGACGACGTAGAAGAGCGACGTGGCGGCGGCCAAGACACCCAGCCCACGCACGAAGCGGTGCCGCCGTCCGCTCCCGTCCACGAACACGGGGTCGCTCACGATGACGCGAGCGGGGAGGGCGGAACCCGGGGAGCGCATCATGGGCGCGAGCGCGACCGGGCAGACGCTGTTCGCGTCGGCGCCCGACGGTGCGACCGTCACCAGTTCCGGGCCGCCCCACCCGATGTGGCGGTAGGCCGGGCGGTGGGGCCCCGCCCGGTGGCGGGCGCGCGGCGATCGAGGCGGACGAGCGTCGCGGAGGCTCCGGACCGCAGCTGCGCCGGGGTGGAGGTTGTTTGTCACGTGCTCCAGCCTCGGGAGTGCTCTCGGTCGAAACGACCCCTTGCACCCTCGATCTCGATGCGGGTTTACCCCCACCGGCTGCAGCGCGGCTGTCGGGAAGTGCGATCTCGATCCACGGCCGGGACGGGAACCCCAATGCGTGTCCCCACGGCGTCCGCGGTTCGCGACCGCGGTACCGAGGCGTCGACACTCGAAGGCGCGGACTCCGGCAGCGACTCGGCCACGCTGCCGCCGTCAGAGAGAATTCACGACTCGGGACGAGCAGAGGCAGCCGTGTCCGGACGCTCCGGGCCGCCCGCGGCGGGGAAGGGCATGCTGGAGGTCCGAGGAGAAGGAGGCCCCGTGGCCGATCAGGACCGCCGGCAGGACCCGCCCGGCCCCGGCTCGCTGTTCGACGAGCTGGTGGGCCGGCTGGTCGACCTCGACCTCGGGCTGCTCTTCGGGCAGACCGACGACGATGACGACCGGCGCCGCGACCCGGGACCCACGCCCTCGTCGTCGGGACAGGGGAACGCGGGCGGCCCGCCCCGGGCCGGCCAGCGCCGCACCCCGACGCTCGACCGCCACGGCCACGACCTCACCGCCGACGCGCACGCGGGGCGGCTCGACCCGGTGATCGGGCGCGACCGCGAGATCGACCAGGTGCTCGAGATCCTGGCGCGGCGCTCGAAGAACAACCCGGTGCTGCTCGGGGAGCCCGGCGTCGGCAAGACCGCGATCGTCGAGGGGATCGCCTCGCGGATCGTCGCCGGACAGGTGCCGACGGCGCTGCGCGGCGTGCGGCTGGTCGCGGTCGACCTCGCCGGGATGGTGGCGGGCACGAAGTACCGCGGAGAGTTCGAGCAGCGGCTGACGGCGCTGGTCGAGGAGGCCTCGCACCCCGACGTCATCCTGTTCGTCGACGAGCTGCACTCCATCGTCGGGGCCGGGTCGGCGCAGGAGTCGCCGATGGACGCCGCCGGCATCCTCAAGCCCGGGCTCGCCCGGGGCGCGCTGCGCCTCGTCGGCGCGACCACCACCGCGGAGTACCGCCGTCACGTGGAGCCCGACGCCGCGCTGGCCCGCCGCTTCGCGACCGTCGACGTGCCCGAGCCGAGCATCGAGCAGACCGTGACGATCCTCGACGGGCTCGCCCCCGGCTACGAGACCCACCACGGCGTCACCCTGCCCCCCGCCACCCGGCGCGCCGCGGTGGAGCTGACCGCCCGCCACGTCCGCGAGCGCTTCCTGCCCGACAAGGCGATCGACGCGATCGACCGGGCCGCCGCCCGGGTGCGCACCCGGACCCCCGAGGGGACGCCGATCGTCACGGTGGACGACGTCGCCCAGGTCGTCTCCGACACCACCGGCCTGCCCGTCGCCGACCTCACCGCCGACGACCGCACCCGCCTGCTCGGCCTCGAGGACACACTGCGGGCGCGGGTGGTGGGCCAGGACGGCGCGGTCGACGCGGTCGTCGACACCGTGCTCGCGGGCCGCGCGGGCCTCTCCGACCCCGATCGCCCGCACGGCTCGCTGCTCTTCGTGGGCCCCACCGGGGTCGGCAAGACCGAGCTCGCCCGGGGGCTGGCCGACGCGCTCGGCAGCGAGCTGGTGCGCCTCGACATGGCCGAGTTCGGCGAGGCCCACACGGTGTCGCGCCTGACCGGCGCCCCTCCCGGCTACGTCGGGCACGACCGCCCGGGCGAGCTGGTCGAGGCCGTCCGGCGGCACCCGGCGAGCGTGGTGCTCTTCGACGAGATCGAGAAGGCGCACGCCGACGTCGTCGCCGTGCTCCTCGGCATCCTCGACGCGGGGCGGCTGACCGACACCCACGGGCGCACGGTGTCGTTCGCCGACACCGTCGTGATCATGACGTCGAACCTTGCCGCGGCCGAGCTGCGCGTCGCGAAGGACGACCCGGAGACCGCCCGCGAGCCCGTGATGCGGGTGCTACGGCGCTCGCTGCGCCCCGAGCTGCTGGGCCGCATCGACGACGTCGTCCTGTTCCGCCCGCTCGGCCCGGCGCACCTGCAGCAGGTCGTGGCGCTGGCCCTGGCCGCCAGCGCCGACCGGCTGCGGGCCAAGGGCATCACGCTGACCACCGGCGAGGGCGTGCTCGCGGCGCTGGCCTCACGTGCGGACCCGCAGTCGGGGGCCCGCGGGCTCCGGCAGATCGTCACGCGTGAGGTCGACCGGCCGCTGTCGCGGCGGATCGTCGCCGGGGCCGTGCGCGACGGGTCGGAGGTGCTCCTGGAGAGCACGGACGGCCAGGTGACGCTCCGCGTCCTGTGAGCAGTAATCCGTGTCCCGGCACGGATCACTGCTCACGAGCGCGCAGCGCACCTACTCCACGGTCACCGACTTCGCCAGGTTGCGGGGCTTGTCGATGTCGCGCCCGAGCGCGGCCGCACAGTGGTAGGCGAAGAGCTGCAGGGGGACGCCGAGCAGGATCGGGTCGAGCTCGGGCTCCACGCGCGGGACCCGGATGACGGCGTCGGCCAGCCCCTCGGGCAGGTCGGCGTTGGTCACCGCGATGACGGGGCCGCCGCGCGCCTTGACCTGCTCGATCGTCGAGACGTTCTTCGCGACGAGCTCGTCGTCGGGCACCACGACCACGCACGGCATCGAGGCGTCGACCAGGGCGAGCGGGCCGTGCTTGAGCTCGGAGGCCGCGTAGGCCTCGGCGTGCACGTAGGAGATCTCCTTGAGCTTCTGCGCGCCCTCCCGGGCCACCGCCGAGCCCCGGACGCGGCCGAGGAAGAACATCGAGCGGGCGTCGGCGTAGCGCTTGGCGATCTCGGCGATCTCCGCCTCGGTGGTCAGCGCCTGGTCGACGGCGTCGGGCAGGCGCCGCAGGCCCTCCACCAGGCGGGTGCCGTGCGCCGCGGACAGGTCGCGGACCCGGCCGAGCAGCAGCGCGAGCAGCGCGAACGACGTCGTCATCGAGCTGAACGCCTTCGTCGAGGCCACCGAGACCTCGGGGCCCGCGTGGATGAACATGCCCGCCCCGCACTGGCGCGCGATGGCCGAGCCGATGACGTTGACGCAGCCCACCACCCGGCCGCCCTTGCGCTGGAGCTCCTCGACGGCGGCGAGGGTGTCGATGGTCTCGCCGGACTGGCTGACCGCGACGTAGAGGGTGTCGGGGTCGACCAGCGGGTTGCGGTAGCGGAACTCGCTGGCCTGCTCGGCGTCGGCAGGCACGCGGGCGAGCTCCTCGACGAGCGCCGCACCCATCTGCCCGGCGTAGTGCGCCGACCCGCAGCCCAGGAACGTCACCCGGCGGATGCCGCGCAGCTCGCGGGGGTCGAGGCGCAGGCCGTCGAGCCGGGAGGTGGCGAAGCGGGAGTCGAGCCGGCCCGCGAGCACGCGGCGCAGCGCCGCCGGCTGCTCGTGGATCTCCTTGG
This sequence comes from Actinomycetospora atypica, assembly GCF_042653685.1. Lineage (NCBI taxonomy): Bacteria > Bacillati > Actinomycetota > Actinomycetes > Pseudonocardiales > Pseudonocardiaceae > Actinomycetospora > Actinomycetospora atypica. Next base: position 110,954 of record NZ_JBHSIV010000011.1, read on the forward strand.
ACAGGAAGTCGGGGTGGCCGTCGAGGTCGTAGGCGTCGTCGTCCACGTCGACCGTGGTGGGCGGGCCGAGCCGGCTGCCCTCGTAGCCGGTGGCGGTGATCGTCGCGAGCTCGCCGTCCGCGAGGAACACGACCTGGCGGGTGTGGCGGACCAGCGCGGCCACGTCGCTCGCGACGAACATCTCGCCGTCGCCGAGCCCGAGCACGATCGGGCTGCCGTTGCGGGCGACCACGAGCTCGTCGGGCCGCTTCGCGTCGAGCACGACGAGGCCGTAGGTGCCCTCGACGACGCGCAGCGCCTCGCGGACGGCCTCCTCGAGGGTCCGGGAGTCGTCGCAGGCCCGGGCGATGAGGTGGGGGAGGACCTCGGTGTCGGTGTCGCTCGCCAGGACCACGCCGTCGGCCGAGAGCTTGGCGCGGAGCTCGTCGGCGTTCTCGACGATGCCGTTGTGCACCACCGCGATCCGCCCGGTGGCGTCGGTGTGCGGGTGGGCGTTGCGCTCGCTGGGCTCGCCGTGGGTGGCCCAGCGGGTGTGGGCGATGCCGGTCCTCCCGGACACCGGGTCGTCCCCGATGGCCGCGCGGAGGTCGTCGACGCGGCCCACGGCCTTCGTCAGGCGGAGCGCCTTGCGGTGGGCGACGGCGATGCCGGCGCTGTCGTAGCCGCGGTACTCGAGCCGGGCGAGGCCCTCGACGAGGATCCTCGTCGCCGGTCGGGTACCGACGTACCCCACGATGCCGCACATATCTGCTCCCCACTCCAAGACAACTCAGCGGTAGACGATTCAGCCGTAGACGATCCGGCGCAGCTGCCGCTCGCTGACCTCGCCGCAGCGGACGGGGCGCGCCGCGAGCTCGGACGCGATCACCGTCCAGATCTCGGCGTTGCGTCTCTCGCGGGCCTGCAGCTCCCGGTGTCGACGGCGGACGTACTCCTCGGTGGTCTCGGAGAAGTACGCGACGACGTCGGCCACCACTCGCGCGGCGACCGGACCGGACAGACCCGTCGAGGTGGCCACGTGGCGCACCAGCTCGGGGTCCATGGGTCCGAGACTGTACGCCTGGGTCGATTCAGTCCATGTTCCTGCCCGCAGACGGGCAGGCTCGTGAGCAGTTTCCGGGGTCATGGCCCCGGAAAGTGCTCACGAGGCCGCGGCCACATACGTGGCCGACGGCCGGATGATCGTCGACGACGCCGCCTGCTCGAGCACGTGCGCACACCAGCCGACGACCCGGCTGACCGCGAACGTCGGGGTGAACATCTCCCGCGGGATCCCCGCCTCCGCCATCACCACGCCGGCCCAGAACTCCACGTTGACCCGCAGCCCCCGGCCGGGCCGGTGCTCGGCGAGCAGCGCCTCGGTGCGGTCCTGCACCGCGGCGGCCAGCTCGACCCGCTCGCCGCCGAAGCCCTCCGCGACCTCGCGGAGCATCACCGCCCGCGGGTCGGCGGTCCGGTACACGGCATGTCCGAAGCCCATCACCCGGTCGCCCGCCGCCAGCTTCGCCCGCACGTAGGGCTCGATCCGCTCGGCCGAGCCGATCTCGTCGAGCGCCTCGAGCGCCCGGTCGGGCGCCCCGCCGTGCAGCGGCCCGACGAAGGTCCCGATCGCCGAGACCACCGCGGACGCCACGTCGGTCCCGGCCGACGCCGCGACGCGGGCCGTGAAGGTCGAGGCGTTGAAGCCGTGGTCGATCGTCGCCACGAGGTAGCGGTCGACCGCCGCGGCGGCCCGCGTCGAGGGCTCGACCCCGTGCAGCGACCACAGCCACGCCGCGCCGCCGTGCAGGTCGTCCCGCGGCGCCACGGGCTCGAGGCCCTGCCGGCGTCGCCAGAGGGCGGCGAGGACCGTCGGGGTCACCGCGCACACCCGCAGGGCGTCGTCCCGACGACCGCCCGGGGTGGCTCCCCAGACCGGCTGCAGTCCCTCGTCGGCGGCCAGGACGCACAGGGCGGCGCGCAGCCCGGCGAGGGCGTCGAACTCCCGGTCCGCCGCGGCCGCGGTCGGCAGCAGCGCGGCCACCGACGCCGGGAGGTCGCGACGGGCGGCGAGCTCGGCGCGGAAGGCGCGACCCGCATCGTCGGGAAGGGATCCGTCGAGGACGAGCGCGGCGGCGTCCTCGAACCCGACGGTGCGCGCCAGCTCGACCGCCGAGCGCCCGCGGTAGTGGAAGTAGCCCTCGTCGCCGCGGACGTCGCCGATGGCGGTGTCGGCGACGGAGACCCCGCGGAGGCCGGCGGGGACGGTCGTGGTCGTCATGGCGGGGACGCTCCGCCTCGTCGTCAATCCAGTCAATCTTGATACGGTCAACCTCGTGCGCACCCTGACGACGGCCGAGGCGGCGGCGCGGCTCGGGGTGAAGCCGGAGACGCTCTACGCCTACGTCAGCCGCGGCCTGCTCACCTCCGTCCGGGGCACCGGCGGGCGGAGCAGCACGTTCGACGCCGACGAGGTCGACGCCCTCGTCGCCGGCCGGGGCCGGCGGCCCACCGGCGTGGCCGAGACGATCACCACGCGGCTCACGCTCGTCGAGGGCGACGACGTGGTGGTCCGCGGCCACCGGCTCGTCGACCTCGCGCGCACCGAGACCCCCGAGCGGATGGCCGCGCTGCTGTGGCTGGGGGATCTCGACGCGGAGCTGCCCGACGCCGTTCCCGACGAGGAGGTGGTCGCCCCGGTGCGGGCCCTGGTCGTGGCGATGCCGGGCGACCCGCGCCCGGTCGACCGGCTGCGCCTGGCCGTCGCGGCGCTCGCCCCCACCGACCCGTGGCGCTTCGACCTCGGGGCCGCCGTCGCGACGGGCCTGCGCTGCTGGCGGGGCATGGTCGGCGCGCTCGGCGGCCTCTGGCCCGCCCTGTCCGACCGGCCCGAGGAGCCCGAGGTGCTGCGGACCGCGCTCGTCCTGCTCGCCGACCACGGGCTCGCCGCGTCCACCCTCGCCGCCCGGGTCGCCGCGAGCACCCGCGCCCACCCCTACGCCGTGGTCTCGGCCGGGCTCGGGGCGCTCGACGGGCCGGTGCACGGGACGGCGTCGACGGCGGCGTACCGGTTCCTGGCCGAGGCGCTCGACGACCCCGCGCGGGCGGTCACCGAGCGGCTGCGCGCGGGGGAGGGCCTGCCCGGGTTCGGCCACACGATCTACACCGACCACGACCCGCGCGCCGCCGTGCTGCTGGGCACGATCGCCGGCTCACCCGAGGCGGCGCTGGTGGGGACGCTCGCCGAGCAGGTCGCGGGGCGGCCGGGGATGTTCCCGAACGTGGACCTCGCCCTCGCGGCCGTCGCGCACGCCCACGGGATGCGCCCCGACGCCGGCGAGGCGATCTTCGCGGTGGCCCGCACCGTCGGCTGGATCGCCCACGCGCTCGAGCAGTACGCCGAGCCGGGTCTGCGGTTCCGGGTGCAGGGTGCCTACGTGGGCACGCCCTCGTGAGCACTTCGAGGGGCTATGACCCCTCGAAGTGCTCACGAGAGCGTCAGCTCACGATGTCCTTGCGCCGGAACCACCACACCGCGGTCACCCCGAACGCGGCGGCCCAGATGAACGACGACAGCACGCCGCGGGCCATCTCGGTGCCGTCGACGTCGGCGGTGAGCAGGTCGGTCCACGCGAACGAGTAGTGCGTGGGCAGCGCGTTGCGCACCGAGCCCAGCGCGTCGATGGTGTCGAGGATCTGCGACAGGATCGAGACGAGCACCGCGCCGCCGACCGCCCCGAGGGGGGCGTCGGTGACCACCGAGAGCAGCGTCGCCACGCCCGCCACCCACGAGAGCTGCAGCGCCACGAAGATCACCGCGAGCGCGAGCCGCAGCACGCCGACCCCGTAGGTGAGGGTCTCGCCGGTGGGCGAGGTGAAGGGCCCGTCGCCGTAGACCAGCGTTCCCAGCGCGAGCGCCACCAGCGGCAGCACGCCGATCACGGCGGCCGAGAGGAGCGTCGCGACGATCACCTTCTGGCGCAGCAACCGCACCCGGGGCACCGGGATCGCGAGCAGGTAGCGCAGCGACGACCACGACGCCTCGCTCGCCACCGTGTCGCCGAAGAACAGCGCCACCACCACGACGAACAGGAAGCTCGCCGAGGAGAACAACGCGAACGTCACGAAGTTCGGGCCCGAGGTCTGCGCGAGGTCGGTCAGCGACACCCCCGCCTGGCCCGGCGTCGAGGAGTTGCCCACCGAGAACGCGATCCACAGGATCACCGGCAGCAGCGCGAAGAGCCCGAGGGTGATCTGGGTGCGGCGGCGCCGGAGCTGGCGCAGCAGCTCGATCCGCACCGGCAGGGTCCTTCCCGACGAGTCCCGGCGCGGCCCCAGCCGGACATCGCTGTTGGTCACGACGACTCTCCGATCAAGGCGAGGAACGCGTCCTCGAGGCGGCGGCGCGGCCCGACCCCGACCACCGGGATCCCGGCCTCCACCAGCACCCGCACCGCGGCGGCCCGGCCGTCCTCGCCGGCGCCGCTGTCGACCACCACCACGTCCTCGCGCTCCGGGTCGGCCTCGGCCGCCCAGCCGCCGTCGCTCAGCACCCGGACCGCCCGGTCGCGCTCGCCCTCGGCGACGGCCACCGCGAGCTGTCCGCCGGCCACCAGCTCGGCGACCTCGCCGCTCGCGACCACCTCGCCGCGGTGCATGACGACCACGTGGTCGCAGGTCTGCTCCACCTCGGCCAGCAGGTGGCTCGAGACCAGCACGGTGCGGTGACCCTCGCCCGCGTAGCGCCGCAGCACCTCGCGCATCGCGTGGATCTGGGGCGGGTCGAGCCCGTTGGTGGGCTCGTCGAGCACCAGCAGGTCGGGCAGCCCGAGCATCGCCTGGGCGATCGCGAGGCGCTGGCGCATGCCCTGGGAGTAGGTGCGCACCACGCGGTCGACGGCCGTCCCGAGCCCGGCGATCTCCAGGGCCTCGTCGAGCCGGGCCTCGGACAGCGGACGTCCGGTGGCGGCCCAGTAGAGTTCCAGGTTCGAGCGGCCCGACAGGTGCGGCAGGAAGCCCGGGCCCTCGACGAACGAGCCGAGCCGGCCCAGTACCGGCGCCCCGGGCACCACCCGCACGCCGAACACCCGAAGCTCGCCGCCGGTGGGCCGCAGGAGGCCGAGCAGCATCCGCAGCGTGGTCGTCTTGCCCGCGCCGTTGGGCCCGAGGAGCCCGAGCACCTGGCCGCGCTCCACCCGGAACGACACGTCCTTCACCGCGACGAACCCGTTGCGGTAGGTCTTGGCCACGCCGCGGACCACCAGCGGGACCTCGACGAGCTCGGGGTCGACCGCGAGGTCGCCGCCCGGCTCCAGGTCCCGGCGGCGTCGTCGGGCCGCGAAGATCCTCCCGACGACGACCGCGACGGCCACCGCGAGCAGCAGGATCCCGATCGCGACGAGCGGCCCGGCCGGGACGCTCGACCCGCCGGTCTCGACCCCGGGGACGTTCGGCACCGACAGCGTCCGCGAGGCGAGGTCGATGCGGTAGACGGCCGGGTCGGCGGGGGAGGCGAAGCCCTGGTCGGTGGTGGCCAGCGACACCTCGAGGCGGTGCCCCGACTGCACGGTCGCGACGACCGCGGGCAGCGTCACCGTGACGGTGCGGGCGCTGCCGTCCGGCGGCAGCGCGGGGAGCCGGATCGGGGCCACGGCGTTGCCGAGCAGCGTGCGGGTCTCCGGCGCGCCGTTCTGGCCGGGGACGACGTCGTAGACCTTGCCGAAGAGCACGGGCCCGCCGTCGGTGGGGTTCGTCCCCGGGGCCACCGACCCCGCCGTCGCGATGCTCACCTGCACCCGGGGCGAGCCGGAGACGATCGTGCGCTCGGCCAGCGGCGCGGTGCGGAACGTCGCGGCCTGCCCCGGGAGGTCGGTGGCCAGGCGCCCGAGCAGCGCACTCGCACCGCCGCCGGCCCCGCCGCCGCCACCGCCCTGGGAGCCGGAGTCCTCCTCGTCGTCGTCGGACGACCCGCCGCCGCCCGCGAGGGCGGAGAGCCCCGGGATGCTCGACACCGAGCCCGGCACCCCGCCGGCCGGCGCCACGACGGCCTGGCTCTGCCCGGAGAGCGGGAGCTCCACGCGCGGCGCGGGGTCGGGGGTCTCGCCGGGGGCGACCAGGCCGGGGTAGGAGGGCGCGGTGACGATGCGCTGGGTGGGCGCGGAGCGGCTGCGGACCCCCGAGGGCAGCGCGTAGGTGAACGTGGTCGCCGGCGCGGAGCCCACGCCGAGCAGGTAGTGGTCGAGCCAGCCGGAGATGCGCTCGTCGGTCTCGCCGTCGGGGGAGCCGCCGTCGTGGCCGCCGTTGAACCAGGCCACGGCCACGGTGCCGCCGCCCGCGGCGATGGCCCGGGCGGTCGCGTCGGACTGGTCGAGCCCGAAGAGCGTGTCGTTCTCGCCCTGCACGAGCAGGGTCGGCGCGGTGATCCGACCGGCGACCGAGGCCGGGGACGACCGGTCGAGGTAGGCGCCCAGGGCGGCCGGCTCGCGCCCGGTGCGCACGGCCTCGACGTAGCCCGCGCAGATCTCGGGGAGGAAGCGGCCGCACACGTCGGGGGCGGCGCCACCCGGCTGGCGGGAGCCGATCCCGAAGAACAACGACGCCCACGACCGCTTGAACACCCCGTCGCGGGCGTCCGCGCCGGCCGCGGCGGTGACCGGCAGCTCGCCGGGGCCGGCCGCGTCGTTGGGGAAGAGGGCCTGGCCGAGGTCGTTCCAGGTGATCAGCGGGACGGTCGCGTCGACCCGGCGGTCGTACGCGGCGAGCATCAGCGCGAGCGCCCCGCCGTAGGAGCCGCCCATGACGCCCACCCGCGGGTCGTCCGGCCCGTCCAGCGTCACCTCCGGGCGCTGGGCGAGCCAGTCGACGAGCTGGGAGGCGTCGGCCACCTCGTAGTCAGGGTTGTTCAGCGCGATCTGGCCGGTGCTCTGCCCGAAGCCGCGCGCCGACCACGCGAGCACGACGTAACCGCGTGCGGCCAGGGTGCGGGCCTCCCCGGCGACCGAGCGCTTGTCCGCGCCGAACCCGTGCGCGAGCAGCACGGCCGGGGCGGGGGTGCGGGCCGGGAGGTAGAGCGTCGCGTCGAGCGACTGGGGCTGGGTGCGGCCGGGCCCGTCGCGCACGTCGATCCGCAGGTCCTGCACCCGCGTGCCGGGGGACTGGGCCGGGGCCGCGGAGGCGGCCGGCACTCCGAGGAGCGCGCCGAGCAGGACGACGAGGCCGACCACGAGAGCGCGGGAGAAGTGTGCGTGCGTTTCCGTGCCTCGGCACGGAAAGGCACGCACGAGCGCGGGGCGCGAACGGATCACCACCGAACCCTAGGGGCCGGCGGTGATGTGGGCGTGGGGGAGGAGAGGTTGTGCGCGCAGACGGATGACGTGTGACACCCCGGGCACGCGCTGTGAGATCCCGGTGGGACAGTTCGAGGTGGAGGGGAGTATCCCCGGAACGCCTGCGGGCGCCTCGTCAGCACGACAGCGGAGAGATGTCCGGGGCGCTCGGTGCCGTGGCCCGTCCCGGGCGCGGTGGCGGGAGAGACCTCCGGTGTGGTCATCGTGCTGTCATACCCACCGGAGGAACCTGGTGTTGTACTCGCTCGCCGCCGTCGGACCGTCGGTCCCGGTCGCCCCCGTCGACGGGGAACCGCTGTGGGTCTGGGGGGCCACCATCGCGGGCCTCGCCGTGATCTTCGCCGTCGACCTGTGGATCGCCCGCCACCCCCGCGAGGTCTCCATGCGGGACGCCGGCCGCGGGGTCGCGATCTACGTCGGGCTCGCCGTCCTGTTCGCCGCCGGACTGATGCTCTTCGGCGGGCAGCAGAAGGCGACGGCGTTCGTCGCCGGGTACGTCACCGAGTACTCGCTCTCGGTCGACAACCTCTTCGTCTTCCTGCTGATCATGACGGCCTTCGCCGTGCCCAAGGCGTTCCAGCACCGGGTGCTGCTCGTCGGGATCGTCATCGCGCTCGTGATGCGCGGCGGCTTCATCCTCGCGGGCTCGGCCGTGATCACCCGCTTCTCCTGGGTCTTCTACCTCTTCGGCGCCTTCCTGGTCATCACCGCGGTCAAGGTGTGCCTGGAGAAGAGCGGCGACGACGAGGAGTTCTCGGAGAACGCGCTCCTGCGCCTCGTCCGCCGGGTCGTCCCCGTCACCGAGACCTACCGGGGCGCGAAGCTGACCGTGCGCGAGAACGGCCGGCGCTGGATCACGCCGATGCTCATGGTGATGATCGCCATTGGACTCACCGACCTGCTCTTCGCGCTCGACTCGATCCCGGCGATCTTCGGGCTCACCAAGGACCCCTACATCGTCTTCACCGCCAACGCGTTCGCCCTGCTCGGCCTGCGCCAGCTCTACTTCCTGCTGGGCGGCCTGCTCTCCCGGCTGGTCTATCTGCAGTACGGGCTCGGCGTGATCCTCGCGTTCATCGGCGTCAAGCTCGTGCTCGAGGCCCTGCACACGAACACGGTGCCGTTCGTCAACGACGGGCAGCCGGTGCCGGTGCCGCTGATCGGGATCGAGCTCTCCCTCGGCGTGATCGTCGGCGTCCTCGCGGTCACCACCGTCGCGAGCCTGCTGCGCACCCGGCACGCGAGGGACCGCGACCTCGAGCAGGTGTGACCCGCTCCACCTGAGCTCGCGCCCGCCGGTCCTCAGGATTCACGGCACTCCCGCACCGCGCCTGGCAGTCTCGATGCGGGAGTGCCGCGTGGGGCGGGGCGGGCGGCGGACGGAGTGTGGGTGCGGGAGACGCAGCAGACCGGCACCACGCTGCTCGACCGCCTCCGCCCCGCCGACGACGGCGGGTCCGCACCCCCGGTCCGGGCCCTGCGCCGCCGACGCTGGGCCGTGGTGGCCCTCGTCGCGGCGCTGCTGGTCGCCGTCCCGGCCGTCGTCGCCGCCTGGCCCGTGAGCCCGAGCGTCGAGATGCCGCCCGCCCAGCTCCGCGACCGCGTGGCCGCGTCGGACGGGGTGGGATGGAGCGGCTACGCGGAGGCGAGCGGCGGACTGAACCTGCCCACCGTCGCGCAGTTCTCCGACGTCACCTCCCTGCTCTCGGGCACGAGCCGCCTGCGCGCCTGGTATGCCGCGCCCGACCGCAGCCGGGTCGACCAGCTCTACGCGGGCGGCGAGCGGGGCCGCTACGTCACGCCGACCGGGCAGGCGGTGTGGGACTACGGCGCCCAGCTGCTCACCCTCGTCCGGCGCGACCCGCTGGTGCGCCTGCCCCGCTCCGACGACCTCCTGCCCCCGCAGCTCGCGCGGCGGCTGCTCTCCGGGACCCTTCCCGACGATCCGGTGTCCGGCCTGGCCCCGCGCCGGATCGCCGGCGTCGATGCGCCCGGGTTCCGGGTGGCCGTGGCCGACCCGCGGACGACGGTCGGCGCGCTCGACGTGTGGGCCGACCCCACGAGCGGTCTCCCCGTGGCCGTGGAGATCCGGACGAAGACCGCCGCCGGCGTCCTGGCGCCGGCGCCCGTCGTCGTGAGCCGGTTCTTCGAGCTCGAGCAGGCCGCGCCCGACCCCGCCGTGCTCGACGCCCAGGCCCCGCCCGGGGCGGGCACCACCCGCAGCCCCACCTCGGACCTGTTCGGGGTCCTCGGGCGCGGCAACCCCGCCGCCGTCCCCGCGACCGTCGACGGCGTCGGTCGCGAGCGCCCCCAGCGGGGGTTCGGCGCGATCGGCAAGTACGGGACGACGCTGTCCCAGCTGGTCGTCGTGCCGCTCCCGCCCGACCTCTCGGGTCCGCTGCTCGACAACATCGAGCGCGCCGGCCGCAACGGCCGCACCATCACCGTCACCGCCCCGGAGCGCACGAACGGCCGGAGCGCGAACGCCACCGCCGGTGCCCTGTCCTCGCCGCTGCTGCAGCTCGCCGTCGTCGAGGTCGGCGACCGGGCGTGGGCGGTCGGCGGCCTCGTCCCCGACGACGTGCTCGACCGCGCCGTCACCGACATCGCGCGGAGCGTCTCGTGAGCACCGGCCGTCTGGTCACCGGATCCGTCCCCGCGCCGCGGCACCCCCTGCCCGGGCCGCCGCCCGAGGCCCGGCTCGTGATCGAGACCCGGGGCCTCACCAAGCGCTACGGGGCCCAGGCCGCCGTCGACGACGTCGACCTCCACGTGCGCGCCGGGCAGCGCTACGGCTTCCTCGGCCCCAACGGCTCGGGCAAGACGACGCTCGTCCGGATGCTGCTCGGCCTCGTGTTCCCCACCCGCGGGGAGATCCGGGTGCTCGGTCACGAGGTGCCGAGGCAGGTCCACGAGATCCTGCCGCGGATCGGGGCGATGGTGGAGGGCCCCGCCGCGTACGGCCACCTCTCCGGGCGCTCCAACCTCGACCTGCTCGACGCCTCCGGGCCGGGCCGGCGCTCCGGGCGACGGCGCCGCGTCGACGACGCCCTGGAGCGGGTGGGGCTCGCCGGCGTCGACCGCCGGGCCGTCCGGACCTACTCGCTCGGCATGCGCCAGCGCCTCGGGCTCGCGGGCGCCCTGCTCACGCAGCCCGACCTGCTCATCCTCGACGAGCCCACCAACGGCCTCGACCCGCACGGCATCCGCGAGATCCGCGAACTGCTCGTCGAGCTCAACGAGGCGGGCACCACCGTCTTCCTCTCCAGCCACCTGCTGACCGAGATCGAGGCGCTCTGCACCGACGTCGGGGTGGTCGACCGCGGCCGGCTGGTGCTCGAGGAGCCCCTCGACGCCGTCCGCCGCGAGACCGGCCGCGTGGTCGTCGACACCCCCGACGTCGACCGCGCCCTGGCCGTCCTCGGGGCCGCGGTGGTCGCGCGCACCGAGGCGGGCGGGCTGGTGGTCGTCCCCGCGGACGACTCGGGGGCGCAGGGCCTCGCCGCGCACCTCGTGGGCGCCGGGGTACGCCTCGACGCCCTGGCCCCCGAGAAGGTCAGCCTGGAGGACGTCGTCGTGAAGCTCACCGGTCCCGGCAGCGACCGCGCCGGCGAGCGCAGCGGCGGGGTGCGGCGCCCGTGATCCTCGTCGAGCTCCGCAAGCTGTTCCTGCGGACCCGCACCTGGGTGACGATCGGGCTGCTCTGCCTGCTGCCCGCCATCGTCGCCGTCTTCCTCGCGACCACCCGCATCGCGCCCGCCCCCGGGCAGGGCGCGGCGTTCCTGTCCGCGGTGCTGGAGTCGGGCTCGCTCTACCCGGCGGCCGCCCTGGCCCTCGTCCTGCCGATCTTCCTGCCGGTCGCCGTCGCGGTGGTCGCGGGCGACACCGTGGCGGGGGAGTCCGGCGCCGGGACCCTGCGCTACCTGCTCGTCCGGCCCGTGGGCCGCACGAAGCTGCTCGCGGCCAAGCTCTTCTCGGTCGTCGTCTTCGTGGTGGCGACGGTCGCCGCCGTCGCCGGCACCAGCTACGTCGTCGGGGTCTCGCTCTTCGGGGCCGGCGACCCGGTGGCCGTGGTCAACGCGATCCCGCAGATCTCCGCGCCGGGCGGGGGCGGCGGGTCGTCGTCGGGCGGCGGCTCCTCGGGCGGCGGGTCGGCCACCGCGAACGACCCCGCCGACGCTCCCACCCCCGCGGTCAACGCCCCCGGGGCCGCCCCGGGCGCGGCCACCGGCGGGAACACCGTGCAGTCCGACCCCACCGAGGCGCGGGAACGGGCCGCCGACTCGGTCGCGTCGCTCTCGGGCGACGCGCTCTCCCCGGCCGACCTCGCGCTGCGCCTGCTCGGCGCGATGCTCTACATCACGATCTCCATGCTGGGGGTCGGCGCCATCGCGCTCTTCCTGTCCACGGTCACCACGTCCTCGCTCGGGGCGACCCTGGGCGCCCTCGCCGCGCTGATCACCTCGCAGGTGCTGGTCACGCTCGACGCGGCAGCCTCGGTGACCCCGTACCTGCCCACCCGCTACTGGCTGGCCTGGATCGACTTCTTCCGCGACCCGATCTTCCTGCGCGACATCCGGGCCGGGCTGCTGGTCCAGCTGGCCTACGTCGTCGTCCTCATGCTCGCGGCGTGGGCGAACTTCACGACGAAGGACGTGGCCCAGTAACCTCCGCCGCCGTGGCGGTCGCGCAGAACGGCATCCTGGCCCTGGGGACCGCGTCCCACGCCTACCTCGAGTTCGACGCGGGGGAGGACCCGGCGGCGCTGGTCTCGGCCGCGGCGTCGCTGGCGGCGTCGGTGAAGACCACCGGTGCGACGAGCGTCGTGGTCGGGATCCGGCCGGAGCTCTGGGCCCGCGTGGCACCCGACCGGGCCCCGGACGCCCACGGGTTCGACGAGCCGGTGGTGGGGCCCGACGGGTTCGCCATGCCCGCGACGCAGCACGACGCGGTGGTCTGGGTGGCCGGCGGCGACCGCTCGACGGTGTTCGACGAGGCCGCGGCCGTCGTCGCGGCGCTGGGCCCGGTGGGCCATCTCGTCGAGGAGCTCCCGGCGTGGTCGCACCACGCCGACCGCGACCTCACCGGCTTCGAGGACGGCACCGAGAACCCGCCGGCCGCCGAGGCCCCGGGTGTCGTCACGATCCCCGAGGGTGCCGCGGGCGCGGGCGGGTCGGTGCTGCTGCTGCAGAAGTGGGTGCACGAACCGGCCTGGCTCTCGCTCGACACGCCGGCGCAGGAGGCCGTGATCGGGCGCAGCAAGGCCGACAGCATCGAGCAGGACCCGAAGCCCGCGGACGCGCACGCCGCCCGCACCGACCAGGAGACCTACGGCCAGATCTTCCGCCGCAACACCGCCTGGGGCACCTCCGAGCGCCACGGGACGATGTTCGTCGGGTTCTGCGCCGAGCAGCGCCCGCTCGCGGTGATGCTCGAGGCGATGGTCGGGCAGGACGGGCCGCGCGACGCCCTCACCCACTGGACGACGCCGCTGACCGGCGCCTACTACGTGATCCCGGCGGCTGACGCGTTGGCTGGGCTGGCGGGCTGACCGGTCCCCGGCTGACCGAACAGCCCCTCGAGCGTCACCAGCCCGAGCAGCTCCCGGTCCGGCCCGACGACCGGCGCGGCGGTCACCCCGGCCGCGAGCAGGCGGTCGCGGGCGACCACGAGGGTGTCGTCGGGTCCGACCACCACCGGGTCGTCGACGACCGCGCGGGAGGTCCGCAGCACCACCCCGACGAGCCGGCCGTCGTCCACCAGCGGGAACAGGCGCTGGCGACCCGGGGCGTCGTCGGGAACCTCCTCCCCGGGAGCGAGCACCATTGGTGCGTCGGCCATCGCCTCGTCGACGAACCGGGTCTCGAGCGGGTCCACCCCGTACTCGCGGGACAGGTGCCGGCCGCGGCGCGCGATCTTCTCGGTGAGCACCGAGCGCCCGAGCAGCAGCACCGACAGCCCGTAGGCCGACGCCGAGGCGATGAGCAGGGGGAGCAGCGCGGGCCAGGCGTGGGTGAGCTCGAGGGTGAACACCACCCCGGTCAGCGGCGAGCGCAGCACCCCGCCCACCGTCGCGGCGAGGCCCACGACGGCCCAGAAGCCGGGGCCCACCGCGGGCAGGACGAACCCGGCGAGCGCGCCGAGCGCCGCGCCGATCATGAACGTCGGGGCCAGCACCCCGCCCGAGGTGCCCGAGCCCAGCGACAGGCCCCAGATCAGCGACTTCACGACGAGGATGCCCACGACGAGAGAGAGCGCCGCCCGGCCGCTGAGGAGGTCGCCGATCACGTCGTAGCCGACGCCGAGGGCGCGCGGCACGATCAGGCCGCCGATCCCGATGATCAGCCCGCCGATCGCGGGCCACCACATCCAGTGCAGCCCGGTCCGCCGCCCGAGCGCCGCGAAGCCGTCCTCGGAGGCGTAGACGAGCCGCGTGACCACCACGGCCAGCAGCCCGCCGAGGGCGCCCGTGACGACGCACAGCAGCTCGGCCGGCAGCCCGACGTGCCAGCCGGCGGTGTCGACCTCGAAGATCGGTTCGTAGCCGAGCATGGGTCCCCGGAGCAGCGTCGCGACGACCACCGCCGCGGCCACCGGCAGGAAGCTGCGCGGCCGCCACTCGAAGAGCAGCAGCTCGACGGCCAGCAGGACCGAGGCGAGCGGCGCGTTGAACGTGGCCGCCATGCCCGCCGCCGCGCCCGCGACCATGAGGGCCTTGCGCTCGTCGTCGGTGACGGTGAGGCGCTGGGCGAGGACCGAGCCGATCGCCCCGCCGGTCATGATGATCGGCCCCTCGGCGCCGAACGGCCCACCGGTGCCGATGCTCACCGCCGCCGAGGTCGGCTTCAGCACGGCCACCCGCGGCGCGACGATGCTCCTCCGGAACAGGATCGCCTCGATCGCCTCGGGCATCCCGTGGCCGCGGATCGCCTCGGAGCCGTAGCGGGCCATGAGCCCGACGACGAGGCCGCCCAGCACCGGCGCACCCAGCAGCACCCACCAGGGGGCGCCGAGCGTGCCGGGGTTCGCGACCTCGCTCGACGCGCGCCCGGCGAACACCGCCTGGGTGATCACGCCGATGAGCCGCAGCAGCAGCCACGCCGCCCCCGCGCCGAGGGCGCCGACGGGCAGGGCCCACGCGACGATCACCAGCACCCGGGGGGTGAGCGTGAAGTCGGACAGCGGACCGGGACGGCGGGTCACGGGTGCGTCGGCTCCGGTCACGCAGCCGACCCTGGCCCAGCCCGATGATTGCGTCAGCTAAGTATGCGACTGATCACTCAGCTGGTGCCGACGAGGACCGGGCGTCCGACCCCCTCGGCCTGCAGCCGGTTGCAGTCCCCCGGCACCGGGACCGGCAGCGGCCGCGTCCCGAGGGCCCGCAGGGTGAGCCCGATCGCGAGGCCCGCGGTGGGCAGCTGGCCGTGGCCGATGAGGATGCCGTCGCAGACCTGCTGGAGCCGGATCGAGCGGGTACCGGGCAGGGCCGAGGACTCCGGCGGGGTCACGGTCTCGTCCTGGTCGGTCCACAGCGACAGCCATGGGACGTCCGGGCGCGGCGCGGACGCGAGCCGGGTCAGCAGGGCGCTGCCGGGGGCGAGCTGCTGGCAGGCCCGGGGGCAGGCCCCCGGGACGAGCGCGCCGCCGGCCGCCGCCAGGTCGGCGCCCTGCAGCGGCGAGCCCAGCGTCACCACGCGCCGCACCGCCGGGGCCGTCGTGCCGGTCTGCAGGTAGAGCCACGAGGCCACGCCGCCCGCCGAGTAGCCGACGAGGTCGACGGCGGTGGCGCCGTCGTGGCGGATGAGGTCGCGCACGGTGTCGTCGATCTCCGCGGCCTGCGCGGCGAAGTCGCCGGTGCCGCCGTCGGGGAGGTCGACGACGACGGCGGGGCGCCCCACCACCCGCAGGCGCAGCGCGAGGGCCTGCAGCGCGGCGGTGTTCCCGCCGTAGCCGGGGACGAGGACCACGGGGCCCATGTCGTCGGGCGCGGCCTGCGGCGGCACCGCGTACTCCCGGGCCACCGACACCGCCACCACCGCCGACACCGCGAGCACGATCGCGGCCATCACCAGTACGAACAGGCGGCGGCGGGGGGCGAGCCCGCCGAGCGGGAGGCGGTCGGGCCAGCGGGTCACACCGGCCAGTGTGCCTCGCGGGAGGTGGGTCGGCGTTAGCGTGCGCAGCCGTGCCTTCCCTGGAGCCCGCCGACGTCGCTCGCACGTACCGCCGCCTCGAGTCGCTGCACTCGATGATCTACTTCGCGCCCGAGGTGTCCGAGGAGCTCTCCGAGCTCGGCATCACCCACCCCCGGGCGCAGTACTTCGCGCAGCGCTCCGCTGCGATGGGCGCGGTCGGCCCCGGTGTCGTGGCCGCGACCTACTACAACTTCAACCCCGCGCTCGTCGCCCGCTTCGTGCCGGGCGTCTGGGCGAGCGCCGCCCCCGCCGCGGTGCTCAACGGGCGGCTCCGGGCCGCCGACCGGGCCCTGCGCCGGCTGCTCGGCGACGCCGCGACCTCGCGGGAGTGCGACCGCGCCGGCTACCTCGCCCGCCGCGCCACCGAGGCGTGCACCCCCGAGGACCGCCCGCTCTACGCCGCCCACGCCGACCTGCCGTGGCCCGAGGACCAGCCGCACCTCGTGCTCTTCCACGCGGTCACGCTGCTGCGCGAGTACCGCGGCGACGCCCACCTGCACGCCCTGCTCGCCGCCGGGGTCTCCGGGCTCGAGGCCCTGATCCTGCACACCGCCACCGGTCGCGGGTTCCTCCCCGAGGTCGCCCAGGCGACCCGCGGGTGGTCGCCCGAGCAGTGGGGCGAGGCGTCGTCGGGCCTGCGCGAGCGCGGGCTGATCGACGGGGAGGGCGCCCTGACCGCCGACGGCGCGGCCTTCCGCGACGGGATCGAGGCCGAGACCACCCGGCTCTCCGCCGCACCCTTCGAGCGCGTGGGCGACGACGTCGCGGAACTCTCCGAGCTGGGCGCCGGGCTGACGAAGATCGCCCTGGGCAACGGCGCCTTCCCGGCCGGGGTCTTCTCACCCGCGGCCGACCGGTCGCCGAAGGCCTGAGGGTCGGCTGGACCTCCAGGGCAGTCGGCGCAGCCCTCGGCGTCCACTCGGGTGCCGCTCGGCACCCGAGTGGACGTCCACGGTCGCTGGCCCCACCCGGCCGCCTCAAGGGGTGCGGCGGAACCGAGTCACGACGACCCGGTTCACCCGGACCGCCTCGGAGCGACGACCCGTACCGAGTGGGCGCCGACGGCTGCCGGGTCGACCCTCAGCGTCCACTCGGGCGCCGGCTCGGACCCGAGTGGACGTCCACGGTCGTCGGCGCAGCCTTCAGCGTCCGGTCGGCGTCACGAGAGCCGCTGCGCGTCCCGCGGCGCGTCCACCTCCCGCGTCCCGCCGACCCGCTTCGCGAGCCAGATGCCGCCGCCGATCACGAGCGCACCCGCGATGAGCCACCCGAGCGTCCCGAGCAGCCACTGCACGAGGGGGAGCACCACCCCGCCGAGCAGGACGAGAGCGCCGATACCGACCAGGACCCACACCACGATCTTCATGACACCGATGCTCCGCGCGGGTGCGCGCCCCGGGATCGGGGTGCGACCCTGAGTTTCATGCGGGTCACCGTGGTGGGCGCCGGGATCGTCGGGCTGGCGACCGCGGACGCGCTCGTGCGCCGCGGCCACGACGTGATGGTGCTCGACGCCGTCCGTCCGATGGGGGCCCGCAGCGCCGGCGCCTCCCGCATCTTCCGGCTCGCCCACGGCGACCCGGCGCTGGTCGCGGCGGCCGACGAGGCCCGCGGGGCGTGGGCCGAGTGGTCGCGGCGGGCCGGGCGGGAGCTCGTCGGGACCGAGGGCGCGGTCGTGTCCGGGCCGAAGGCGCCGGCGTGGGCCGACGCGATGGCCGCCGCGGGGGCCGAGCACACCCTCGGGGACCCACCGGCTGCGCTGCTCGGGACCGCCGAGGGCCCCGTCCTCGTCGACCCGGCCGGCGGTGCGGTCGACCTCGCCGGCGCCGGCCGGCTGCTGCTCGAGGCCCTGCGCCCGCACCTGCGTCCCGGCCGGGTGGTGGACCTCGACGAGCTGGACGCCGACGCGGTCGTCGTGACGGCCGGGGCGGGCACGCCGGACCTGGTGGCCCCGCTCGGCGTCGACGTCCCGGCGGCCCTGCGCCACCACGTGCGGTTCTCCTTCCGGCCGCGCGCCGCGCCCGCCGACGTCCCCCCGGCGCACATCGACGGCGTCGCCGGCCCGCAGCTCACCTCGACCTACCAGCACCGCACCCCGGAGGGGACCTGGGCGGTCGGCGGGCACCTGGTCGACGAGGACGCGGGCAGCACGACGACGGCCGACCACACCCTCGACGAGGTCCGGGCCCGGTCGCGGGCGGCGGTCTCCGCCCACGTGGCCGAGCGGCTGCCCGAGCTCGATCCCGAGCCGGTCGGGGAGCTGGCCTGCGCCCCGGCCGTGGTGGACGACGACGGGGTGGCCACGGCCCGCGTCGGGAAGGTCTACGTGCTCTGGGGCGGGAACCTCGCGAAGTTCGCCCCGCTGCTCGGGGAACGCCTGGCCGAGGCGGTACACACCGACGGCGTGGTGCATCCCATCGGGACACCTACGGACGTGTCGGATCACGGTCGGTAGCCTGGTCTTGACAACCGTCCCTCTGCAGGAAGTTCTCCCTCGTGACCACGACCGCACCTGAGCGGACCGGGTCCGCCGATCACGGCGGCTTGCGCAACGATCTGCGCAACATCGCGATCGTCGCCCACGTCGACCACGGCAAGACCACTCTCGTCGACGCCATGCTCCGCCAGTCGGGAGCCTTCTCCGCACGCGCCGAGCTCGTCGACCGGGTCATGGACTCCGGCGACCTCGAGCGCGAGAAGGGCATCACGATCCTCGCGAAGAACACGGCCGTGCGCCGCGGGGACGTCACCTTCAACATCATCGACACCCCCGGCCACGCCGACTTCGGCGGCGAGGTGGAGCGCGGTCTGTCGATGGTCGACGGCGTCGTGCTTCTCGTCGACGCCTCGGAGGGCCCGCTGCCGCAGACGCGCTTCGTGCTGCGCAAGGCGCTCGCCGCCCGGCTGCCGGTGATCCTCGCGGTCAACAAGACCGACCGCGCCGACGCCCGCTGCGCCGAGGTCGTCGAGGAGTCGCTCGACCTGCTGCTCGAGCTCGCCACCGACCTCGAGATGGACGACGACGTCGTCTCCCAGCTCCTCGAGCTCCCGGTGGTCTACGCCTCGGCCCGCGCCGGCAAGGCCTCGCTCGAGCGCCCGGCCGACGGCACGGTGCCCGACACCGAGAACCTCGACCCGCTCTTCGAGCTGCTGCTCTCCGAGGTCCCGGCGCCGACCGACGACCCCGACGGCCCGCTGCAGGCCCACGTCACGAACCTCGACGCCTCGGCCTACCTCGGCCGCATCGCGCTCTGCCGCGTGCGCTCGGGCCGGATCCGCCGCGGCCAGCAGGTCGGCTGGTGCCGCGAGGACGGCAGCGTCACCCGCGTCAAGGTCACCGAGCTGCTGCGCACCGAGGGCCTCGAGCGCGTGTCGGCCGACCACGCCGACGCGGGCGACATCGTCGCCGTCGCCGGCATCGCCGAGGTCACCATCGGCGACACCCTGGCCGACCCCGAGGACCCGCGGCCGCTGCCGCGCATCACCGTCGACGAGCCCGCCATCTCGATGACGATCGGCATCAACACCTCGCCCCTCGCGGGCCGCGACCCGAAGCCGGGCACCAAGCTCACCGCCCGCCTGCTCAAGAACCGGCTCGACTCCGAGCTGGTCGGCAACGTGTCGATGCGGGTCCTCGCGACCGAGCGCCCCGACACGTGGGAGGTGCAGGGCCGCGGCGAGCTGGCCCTGGCCATCCTCGTCGAGCAGATGCGTCGGGAGGGCTTCGAGCTCACCGTCGGCAAGCCCGAGGTCGTCACGAAGGTGGTCGACGGCAAGCTGCACGAGCCGTTCGAGCGCCTCTCGGTCGACGTCCCCGAGGAGCACCTGGGGGCGGTCACGCAGCTCCTGGCGTCCCGCAAGGGCGAGATGCTCGAGATGAGCCACTCGGCCTCCTCGACGCACGTGCGCATGGAGTACCGGGTCCCCTCGCGCGGGCTCATCGGCTTCCGCACCGAGTTCCTCACGGAGACCCGCGGCACCGGCATCGCGAACCAGCTCTTCGACGGCTACGGGCCGTGGGTGGGGGAGCTGCGGGCGCGCCTGTCGGGCTCGCTGATCGCCGACCGCGGCGGCGCCGTGACCGGCCACGCCGTCGGCCTGCTCGCCGACCGCGGCGACCTCTTCGTCGGACCGACCACCACCGTGTACACGGGCATGGTCATCGGGGAGAACTCCCGCTCCGAGGACATGGAGGTCAACATCGTCCGCGAGAAGAAGCTGACCAACATGCGCCAGTCGAGCTCGGACGTCCTCGAGCGGCTCACCCCGCCGCGGATCCTCTCGCTCGAGCAGGCCCTGGAGTTCTGCTCCGAGGACGAGTGCGTCGAGGTCACCCCCGGCGCCGTCCGCATCCGCAAGGTCGAGCTCGACTCGCACCTGCGCAACCGCGCGCGCAGCCGGGCCAAGCAGGGTCTGGCCGGCAAGCAGTAGGGCCGTCGTGACCGGTCAGGATCTCCCCTGACCGGTCACGGCCTCGTCGGGGCGCCCCCGATCCGTCACGCTGTCGACGTGGCGATCGCGGAGGAGGCCCCATGGTGAGCTTCGACCTCTCGTTCGACGACGGTCGTGTCACCGCGGCCTGGATGCTCGGGTCGTTCCTCCTGGTGTTCGCCCTGACCCGGTCGGTCACCCGGCTCATCCGGGCCGGGCGCGGCCCGTTCCGCGACACCTCGGTCGGCGGGGTGCACGTCCACCACCTCGTCTACGGCATCGCGCTGATGCTGCTGGCCGGGGCGGGGGAGTTCATCTACCGGCCCGCCGGGGCCTGGCAGACGGTGCTGGCCGTGGCGTTCGGGGCGGGCGCGGCGCTCGCGCTCGACGAGTTCGCCCTCTGGCTGCGCCTCGCCGACGTGTACTGGTCGCCCGAGGGGCGGCTCTCGGTCGACGCGGTGCTGGTGGTCGGCGTGGTCGGGACGCTGCTCGTCCTCGGGGCCAACCCGTTCGGCACCAGCGGGGAGGACGGGGCGCTCGGCGTCGCGGTCTCCGCGGTCGTGACCACCGGAGCGGCGGTGACGGCCGCGTTCAAGGGCAAGGTGGGCACCGCGGTCATCGGCATCTTCCTGCCGCCGGTCGCGCTGGTGGGCTCGATGCGCCTGGCCAAGCCGGGCTCGCCGTGGGCCCGGCGCCGCTACGGGGCCGCCTCACGCAAGCTCGCCCGCGCGCAGTCCCGGTTCCCCGAGGGCGGACGCACCCGGTGGGACCGGGTGGTCGACCTCGTCGGCGGCGTGACGCGCAAGCAGGAGCTCAGCGACCCTCGTCCGGAAGGGGGAGCGCCTGCGTCGGCGCCTCCGCCTTCTTCGCCTCCCGGTGGCGGCGGTAGCGCTTGACGAGCATGAAGGCCACCAGCCCGACGAGCAGGACCAGCACGATCGTCTGGAAGACGCCCGCGTAGCGCTCGACGAGCTGCCACTGCGAGCCGAGCGCGTAGCCGCCGCCGACGAACACCGAGTTCCAGATCAGGCTGCCGAGGCCGGTGAACAGCGTGAACTCGTACCAGGGCATGCGGCGCTGTCCCGCGGGGATCGACACGAACGACCGCACGCCCGGGATCATCCGGCCCCAGAACACCGAGGCGCGGCCGTGGCGGTCGAACCATTCCTGGGCCTTCGCGACGTCCTTCTCACCCACGAGCGGCATCCGGGCCAGCGTGCGGCGCACCCAGTCCTCGCTGCACAGCATCCCGACGAGGTAGAGCGCGAGCGCCCCGACCACCGAACCGGCCGTGGTCCAGATGATCGCGGACCAGACCGAGAACTCCCCCCGACCCGCCGCGAACCCCGCCAACGGCAGGACGATCTCCGACGGGATCGGGGGGAAGACGTTCTCGAGGGCGACGATGAGGCCCGCGCCGGGGGCGCCGAAGCTCGCCATGAGCCCGGTCGCCCAACCGGCGAGGCCTCCGTCGCCCGGGGGTGCCTGCGCGAGGAGCATGAACCGCCCAACGTCCGGGTCGTCCGTATTTCTCCCGACGTGACCGGGATCTAGGCCTCGGACTCCGCGCGGTCGTCGGTCGCCCACGCCGTGTGGAAGGTGCCGTCGCGGTCGGTGCGCCGGTAGGTGTGGGCGCCGAAGAAGTCGCGCTGGCCCTGCACGAGGGCGGCCGGGAGACGCTCGGCCCGGATGCCGTCGTAGTAGGCGAGCGCCGAGGAGAAGCCGGGCGTGGGGATGCCCAGCTGCGCCGCGGAGGCGACGACGCGCCGCCACGAGTCCTGCGCCCCGCCGATGGCCTCGACGAACGACGAGTCGGTGAGCAGCGTGGTCAGCTTCGGCTCGCGCTCGTAGGCGGCCGTGATCTCCTCGAGGAACTTGGCCCGGATGATGCAGCCGCCGCGCCAGATGCTCGCGACCCGCCCGAGGTCGATCGTCCAGCCGTACTCCTCGGCGCCGGCCTGGATCTCGTTGAAGCCCTGCGCGTAGGCGACGATCTTGGAGGCGTAGAGCGCCTGCTCGATGTCGTCGGCGAACCCCTCGGCGGCCGCTCCCTCGAGGCGGGCGCCGCTGACGCCCGGCAGGCTCCGGGCGGCGTCGCGCAGCGTGCGGTTGCCCGACAGGGAGCGGGCGAAGGTCGCCTCGGCGATGCCGGTGACGGGCACGCCGAGGTCGAGCGCGGCCTGGACGGTCCAGCGCCCGGTGCCCTTCTGCTCGGCCTCGTCGGCGACGACGTCGACGAAGGGCTTCCCGGTCTCGGCGTCGGCGTGCGCGAGGACCTCGGAGGTGATCTCGATGAGGTAGGAGTCGAGCCGGCCCTGGTTCCAGCCGGTGAACGTCTCCGCGATCGCGGCCGGGTCCATGCCCAGGCCCTGGCGCAGGAGGTCGTAGGCCTCGGCGATGAGCTGCATGTCGGCGTACTCGATGCCGTTGTGCACCATCTTGACGAAGTGGCCCGCGCCGTCGGCCCCGATGTGGGTGCAGCACGGCTGCCCGTCGACCTTGGCCGAGATGTCCTCGAGCAGCGGGCCGAGGCTCTCGTAGGCCTCCGCCGGCCCGCCGGGCATGATCGAGGGCCCGTTGAGGGCGCCCTCCTCGCCGCCCGAGACGCCCATCCCGACGAAGTTCAGGCCCATGTCCGAGAGGGCCTTCTCCCGGCGCCGGGTGTCGGCGAAGTGGGCGTTCCCGGCGTCGATGATGACGTCGCCCTGCTCGAGCAGGGGCGTGAACTCGTCGATCACGGCGTCGGTGGCCTTGCCGGCCGGGACCATGAGGATGATCCGGCGGGGCCGCTCGAGGGACCGCACGAACTCCTCGGCCGACTCCGCGGGCACGAAGGTCCCCTCGTCGGCGAAGTTCTCCGCGAGGTCCCGGGTGCGCTTCGCGGTCCGGTTGTGCAGCGCGACGGTGTGCCCGTGGCGCGCGAGGTTGCGTGCGAGGTTCCGGCCCATGGTGGCGAGGCCGCTGACGCCGATCTCCGCTGTCTGACTCACGCCCCCAGACTGCCCCACCGGGGCCCCTCGACACTCCCGATGGGGTGACATTCCCGTGACCCGCTAATGATCGGGTCGTTCGGCACGAGGAACGGTCCGTACGCCACGACGATCAACGTCGCGGCGGCGGCCCACGGGGGAGAACGACGACGATGGCGGACGACACGGCACGTGGAGGGACTCCCGGCGTCACCGGCGGCCGGGCTGCGGCACGCCGTGCCGGCGCCCGGACGGTCCGGCGGACCCGGTACCTGGTGGCGTTCCTCCTGGCGGTCACGGTGACGCTCGGGACCGTGCTGGTCGGCAACGCGGTGTCCTCGGCCGCGACCTACCCGCAGGTGTGCGACAAGTTCGGCTCCCGCGGCGTGGGCGGCAAGTACGTCGCGCAGAACAACAAGTGGGGCACCGACGCCCAGCAGTGCATCACGCCGTTCGACACCGGCTTCTCGCTCGACGTCGCCAAGGGCACCAACAACGCCGGCCCGGCGTCGTACCCCTCGCTCTACCGCGGCTGCGTCTACGGCTACTGCACCCCGGGCTCGACGAACGTCTTTCCGGCGCCGGTCCGCACGCTCGGCACGCTGCGCTCGAACTTCACGACGAGCGGCCCGACCACGGCCGGCACGAACCAGTACAACACCGCCTACGACATCTGGTTCGACCCGACGGCCACCAACAAGGGCCGCAACACGGGCGCCGAGATGATGATCTGGCTCAACCGCACCTCGTGGGTGCAGCCGATCGGCAAGCCCTACTACGACGTGAACATCGGCGGCCAGATCTACACCGTCTGGTACGGCAAGATCGACCTGCCGGTCATCTCCTACGTCAAGAAGGTCCCGACGACGTCGGTGACCAACCTGCCGCTCGACGCGTTCGTCAAGGACGCCACGGCCCGCGGTGTGGTCAAGTCCACCTGGTTCATGACCAGCGTCCAGGCCGGGTTCGAGCCGTGGACCGGGGGCCAGGGGCTCCGGGTCAGCAACTTCTCGGTGCTGCGGAACGGCCAGTAGTCCTTCGACCTGCGGTCCTGTGCGTGCGTTCCCGTGCTCCGGCACGGGACCGCACGCACAGCCATGTCGGCCCGAGTGTCAGCCCAGCCGCGCCAGCATCGCGCCCAGCCCGTCGAGCGCCGCCTTCGCGCCGGCCTCGGTCTCGGGGGCGGCGGTGAACACCCGCTCGTCGCCCTCGCCCGTGACGTTCTTCATGGCGAACGGGATCGGCACGGCGGCGGACACCGGCACCATGTTCAGCGCGATCAGCACCGGCCACAGCGCCTCGGCGGCCCGCGTGCCCGCCGCGACCCCGCCGTAGCTGATGATCGTGGCGGGCTTGCCGGCCCACTCGCGGTTGAGGTGGTCGAGGGCGTTCTTCAGGACCGCGTTGAAGCTGTGGTTGTACTCGGGGGTGACGAAGACGAAGGCGTCCGCGCGGTCGATGATCGCGCTGAAGGCCTTCGTCGAGTCGAGGGTGTAGTTCCCCGACCGGGGGTGCTCCGGCTCGGCGAACATCGGCAGGTCCACCTCGGCGAGGTCGACGATCTCCACCTCGAAGCCCTCGTACTCCCGGGCGTACCCGGCGAACCAGCGCGCGATGGGCTCGCCGATCCGGCCGGGACGGCTGCTCGCCACGACGATCTGCAGCAGCGGCCGCCGGGTGTCCTCGCTCATTGCGTTCCTCCGTCTGACGATTGATGGCACAACCATCCTGCGCCCCGCTCGTCGGGAACGCCGTCGGGGGGCGCGGCTAGTCTGGCGGCCGTGACACCGCTCCTGCGCCGATCAGACCTCCGCGGCGGCGTCCCGGCGGCCGCCGAGCTGCGGGCGATGCTGCCCCGCGCCGAGATGAACGTCGACGCCGTGGTCGAACGGGTCCGCCCGATCGTCGACGACGTGCGCGATCGCGGCGTCGAGGCCGTCCTGGAGTACGGCGAGCGCTTCGACGGCGTGCGCTCCGAGTCGGTCCGCGTGCCGTTCGCGGCCCTGCGCGAGGCCCTCGACGCCACCGACCCGCAGGTCCGGGCCGCCCTCGAGACCTCCATCGAGCGCGCCCGCGCCGTCCACGCCGACCAGCGGCGCACCGACACCACCACGCAGGTGGTCCCCGGCGGCACCGTCACCGAGCGGTGGGTGCCGGTCGCCCGGGTCGGGCTCTACGCGCCGGGCGGGCTCGCGGTCTACCCCTCCAGCGTCGTCATGAACGTCGTCCCCGCGCAGGCCGCCGGCGTCGACGGCCTCGTCGTGTGCTCGCCGCCGCAGCGGGAGTTCGGCGGCCGGCCGCACCCGCTGATCCTCGCGGCCGCCGCGCTGCTGGGGGTCGACGAGGTGTGGGGCGTCGGCGGGGCGCAGGCCGTCGCGCTGCTCGCCCACGGCGGCGTCGACACCGACGGCGCCGAGCTCGAGCCGGTCGACATGGTCACCGGGCCGGGCAACGTCTACGTCACGGCGGCGAAGCGCGTGCTGCGCGGGCGGATCGGGATCGACTCCGAGGCCGGCACCACCGAGATCGCGGTGCTCGCCGACCACACGGCCGACCCGGTGCACGTCGCGGCCGACCTCATCAGCCAGGCGGAGCACGACCCGTCGGCGGCGTCGGTCCTGGTCACCACGTCGGTGGAGCTCGCCGACGCGGTCGACGCCGAGCTCGCCACGCAGGTCGCGTCCACGAAGCACGACGAGCGGATCCGCACCGCGCTCGCCGGGCAGCAGTCGGGGACGATCCTCGTGGCCGACCTCGACGCCGGGATCCGCGTGGTCGACGCCTACGCCGCGGAGCACCTGGAGATCCAGACGCAGGACGCGGCAGGGGTGGCGGCCCGGGTCCGCAACGCGGGCGCGATCTTCGTCGGGCCGCACAGCCCCGTCTCGCTGGGCGACTACTGCGCCGGGTCGAACCACGTGCTGCCCACGGCGGGCTGCGCCCGGCACTCGAGCGGACTGTCGGTGCAGACGTTCCTGCGCGGCATCCACGTCGTCGACTACTCCGCCGACGCGCTGCGCGACGTGGCCGACCAGGTCGTGGCGCTGGCCGAGGCGGAGGACCTGCCCGCCCACGGCCAGGCCGTCGCCGCCCGCTTCGGCACGCGGAAGGAATGGTCCCGGTGAGCGACGTCCTCGGCTCCGGGGTCGCCCTCGAGGACCTGCCCCTGCGCGACGACCTGCGCGGGCGCTCGCCGTACGGCGCGCCGCAGCTGCAGGTCCCGGTCGCGCTGAACACCAACGAGAACCCGTTCCCGCCGCCGCCCGCGCTGGTCGACGACGTCGCCGTGGCCACCCGCGAGGCGGCCGCGACGCTGCACCGCTACCCCGACCGCGACCACGTCGCCCTGCGCACCGCCCTCGCGGAGTATCTGACGAAGGCCACCGGGGTCGGTCTCGCGGTCGACAACCTCTGGGCGGCCAACGGCTCCAACGAGGTGCTCCAGCAGCTGCTCCAGGCCTTCGGCGGGCCCGGCCGGCTCGCGCTGGGCTTCGAGCCGAGCTACTCGATGCACCCGATCCTCGCCGCCGGTACGCGCACCGACTGGCGGCCCGCCCCCCGACGCGACGACTTCTCGCTCGACGCCGCGGCCGCCGTCGACGTGGTCCGCGAGGCCCGGCCCGACATCCTGTTCGTCACCACGCCGAACAACCCGACGGGCCAGTCGATCGAGCTCGACGAGCTGGCCGCGATCGCCGACGCCGCGCCGGGCATCGTGGTGGTGGACGAGGCCTACGTCGAGTTCTCCTCCGGGCCGAGCGCCTGCGAGCTGCTGGCCACCCACGGGCACAAGCTCGTGGTCAGCCGCACGATGTCGAAGGCCTTCGCGTTCGCGGGCGGGCGGCTCGGCTACCTCGCGGCCGCCCCCGCCGTGGTCGACGCGCTGATGCTGGTCCGGCTGCCCTACCACCTCTCGGCGCTCACCCAGGCCGCCGCGCTCGCCGCCCTGCGCCACGCCGACGAGACCCTCGCGCTGGTCGACACCCTGGCCCGCGAGCGCGACCGCATCGCCGCCGCGCTCACGGATCTCGGCTACGCCGTGGTGCCCTCGACGGCGAACTTCCTGCTCTTCGGCGGGCTGCCGCACCCCGACGCCCACGCCACCTGGCAGGGGTTCCTCGACGAGGGCGTGCTGATCCGCGACGTCGGGATCCCCGGGCACCTGCGGGTCACCGTCGGCACGCCGGCGGAGAACGACCGGTTCCTGCAGGTGGCAGGAGCGCTGCGCCGGTCCTGAGCGGTCAGGCCGGACGCGTCCGTACGTGGGCCCGCTCGCCCTGCGGGCCGAACAGGGCGAGGAGCTCGGCGGGCTCGGCGCCGGGGTTCGAGAAGGCGTGCGGGGTGTGGGTGTCGAACTCGACCACCTCGCCCGGCCGGAGCACCACGTCGTCGTCGCCGAGGAGCAGCCGCACCTGCCCGGACAGCACGTAGGCCCACTCGTAGCCCTCGTGCGACTGCTGTTCGAGCGCCCGCCCCGGGTACCCGACGGGCATGATCAGCTTGTAGGCCTGCAGGCCGCCGGGGCGCCGGCTGAGCGGCAGGAGCGTCATGCCGTGGCGCTGCACGGCCTGCAGGCGCACGCGCGGGTCGCCGGTGGGCGGGGCGTCGACGAGCTCGTCGAGCGCCACCCCGAACGCCCGGGCCAGCGGCAGCAGGAGCTCCAGGGTCGGCTTCCGCCTGCCCGACTCGAGCCGCGACAGGGTCGAGAGCGAGATACCGGTCGACTCGGCCAGGTCGGTCAGCGTGATGCCGCGGGCCGTGCGCAGGGCCCGCAGCCGGGGGCCGACGCCGTCGAGCACCGGGGTGAAGTCCTCCATGTTGCTGTTGTAGCAAGGAAGTTTGCCAGTGGCGAGCCCGGAGGCGCAGGCTCGTGCCATGAGCGCAGAGACGTGGGACGTGGTGGTCGTCGGTGGTGGAGCGGGGGGCCTGTCGGCGGCCCTGACCCTGGCCCGGGCCCGGCGGCGGGTGCTGGTCCTCGACGCGGGCGACCCCCGCAACGCCCCGGCGGCGGGCGTGCACAACTACCTCGGGCGGGAGGGCACCCCGCCCGCCGAGCTGACGGCGATCGGGCGCGCCGAGGTCGAGGGCTACGGCGGCGTCGTCCGCGAGGGCCGGGTGGTGTCCGCGGTCGTCTCCGACGGGGGCGGCTTCGAGCTCGGGCTGGAGACCGGGGACGACGTGCACGCACGCCGGCTGGTCGTGGCCACCGGCGTTGCCGACGAGCTGCCCGACGTCCCCGGCGTGCGGGAGCGGTGGGGCCGCGACGTCCTGCACTGCCCCTACTGCCACGGCTGGGAGGTCCGCGACCGGCGGATCGGGGTGCTCGCGACGAGCCCCCTCGCGCTGCACCAGGTGCAGCTGCTCCGCCAGTGGAGCGACGACGTCGTCCTGCTGCTCAACGACGCCCTCGAGCTGAATCACCACTCCGAGGCCGAGCTGACGGCCCGGGGGATCGAGATCGTCGGGGGCCGGGTGGTCGGCCTGGAGGTGGGCGAGGCGCTGGAGGGCGTGACGCTCGCCGACGGGACCACGATCCGGCTCGACGCGCTCGCCGTGGCCCCGGTCTCGCGGGCCCGGGCGGAGGTCCCGACGATGCTCGGGGTCCCGGTGGTCGAGCAGCGGATGGGCGAGGTGCTCGTCGGCGACGTCGTCGAGACGCAGCCGGGTGGGGCCACGTCGGTCGACGGGCTGTGGGTGGTGGGCAACGCCGCCGACCTGCGGGCCGTCGTGATCACGGCTGCGGCCTCCGGCACGGCGGTGGCGGCCGCGGTGAACGCCGACCTCGTCGCCGAGGACGTCCGCCTGGCCCTGAACGCGAGCCGCGACGGCAGCCCCGAGTTCTGGGAGCGCTTCTACGCCGGCCGCGAGCAGGTCTGGAGCGGGCGGGTGAACGCGACCGTCGGCGACGTCGCCGACACCCTCGAGCCGGGCACGGCGCTCGACCTCGGCGCGGGGGAGGGCGGCGACGCGCTCTGGCTCGCGGAGCGGGGCTGGAAGGTCACCGCCGTCGACGTCGCGCAGTCGGCCTGCGACCGGATCGCCGAGCTGGCGGGCGACCTGCCGATCGCGACCGAGCGCCACGACCTCACCGCGACGTTCCCCGAGGGCAGCTTCGACCTCGTCAGCGCCTCCTACCTGCACTCGCCGAACGCCGACTTCCCCCGCACGACGATCCTGCGGCGCGCGGCGGAGGCGGTGGCCCCGGGCGGGACCCTGCTCGTCGTCGGGCACGGCCGGCTGGCGCCGTGGTCGTGGGACCCGTCGCTGCGGATGTCGACCGCCGCCGAGGTGCTCGAGGCCCTCGCCCTCGACGACACGTGGGAGGTCCGCCGCTGCGAGTCCGCGGAGCGCGTCGTCACCGGCCCCGACGGGCAGGAGGCGAGCATCACCGACGAGGTCGTGCAGGTGCGCCGGCGCTCGTGAGCAGTTCGGGGGCTGTGGCACCCCGAGGTGCGCACCGGCGCGTAGCGCACAATGAGGGCATGAGCCGCACCGGGCGCGTGGAGCGCGTGACCAAGGAGTCGAGCGTCCTCGTCGAGATCGACCTCGACGGGACCGGCCGCACCGAGGTCGCCACCGGGGTGCCGTTCTTCGACCACATGCTCACCGCGCTGGGCAAGCACTCCAGCTTCGACCTCGTGGTCCGGGCCACCGGCGACGTCGAGATCGACGCCCACCACACGGTGGAGGACGTCGCGATCGTGCTGGGGCAGGCCCTGCGCCAGGCCCTCGGCGACAAGTCCGGCATCCGCCGCTTCGGCGACGCCTGGATCCCGATGGACGAGGCGCTGGCGCAGGCCGTCGTCGACGTCTCCGGCCGCCCGTACTGCGTGCACACGGGCGAGCCGGAGACGATGACCGGCTTCGTCGTGGGCAACAACTACCCGACGGTGCTCAACCGGCACGTCTTCGAGTCGATCGCCTTCCACGCCGGGATCGCCCTGCACGTCCGGGTCACCGGTGGGCGCGACCCGCACCACATCACCGAGGCCGAGTACAAGGCGATCGCCCGGGCCCTGCGCGCGGCGACCGAGCCCGACGCCCGTCTCGACGGGGGTACGGCGTCCACGAAGGGCGTCCTGGGTTAGGCGAGCGGAGCGACGGGAGAGGGTGCGGCCAGCGTGACCGGAGCCCAGGTGCAGGCCCTGGTCCTGCTCCTCGTGGCCGGTTTCCTCGTCGGCGGGGTGGTGACCTTCGGGCGCGACCGCAAGTGGATCCCGACGGTGATCGTGGCGGTCCTCGCGGCCCTGGCGCTCGGCGGCGCGGTGCTCCGCCTCCTGTGATGGTTGAACCCCGCCCGGCGGGGAACCTCGGTTCCGGTCCGGACGCGGGGGTGCACACGGTGGAGACACGGGAGTTCGCGGCGCGCGCCCGACTGGTCGAGAGCCCGGCCGGGGCGAGGGCGCTCTACGACGAGTGGGCGCCCACCTACGACGCCGACATGGCCGGGCCCGACGGCGCCGACTACCCCCTGCCGGAGATCGTCGCCGACGTCGTCGCCCGGCTCGACGGGCCGGGGTCGGACGTGCTCGACGCGGCCTGCGGCACCGGGCTGGTGGGCGCGGCCCTCGCGCGGCGCGGGTTCACCTCGGTCGACGGTCTCGACATCGCGCCCCGCATGGTCGCCCGGGCCCGCGCCCGCGGCGGGTACCACGACCTCGGGCCCGCCGACCTGTCCCAGCGCCTGCCCGGGGCGCCCGACAAGTTCGGCGTCGTGACGTGCGTCAACGCCCTCGAGCCGGGCCACCTGCCGCGCTCGGCGCTCGTCGAGTTCGCCCGCGTGGTGCACCGCGGCGGCCACATCGTGATCACCGTGAGCAGCGGGAGCTGGCCGGAGGTCGAGAGCCACCTGCGGCGGCTGACCACCCGCGGGGTCGCGCGACTCGTCGAGGCCGCCGAGCAGCCGCTGCACCCGTCGGAGGGGACGTTCCACCACGTCGTCGTGCTGGAGGTCGTCGCCTCCTCGGCGCCCTCGACCGGCCTCGGCTGGTGATCGGGCCCCGATAGGCTGGGGACATGACGCGCACCAGCACCCCGGCGGTCGTCGTCCTCGACTACGGCTCGGGCAACCTGCGCTCCGCCGAGCGCGCGCTCGAGCGGGCCGGCGCGAAGGTCGAGGTGACCGACGACGCCCGCACCGCGATCGAGAGCGACGGCCTCGTCGTCCCCGGCGTCGGCGCCTTCGCGGCCTGCGCGGCCGGGCTGCGGGCGGTCGGCGGCGAGCACATCCTCGAGCAGCGCCTCGCCGGGGGCCGCCCGGTGCTGGGCATCTGCGTCGGCATGCAGGTGCTCTTCGAGCGCGGGGTCGAGTTCGGCGAGGAGGCCGACGGCGCCGGGCAGTGGCCCGGGACGGTGGAGAAGCTGCACGCCCACGTCCTGCCGCACATGGGCTGGAACACCGTGCAGGCGCCCGCCGACTCGCAGCTGTTCGCCGGCATGGACCCCGGGGAGCGCTTCTACTTCGTGCACTCCTTCGCCGCGCGCCGGTGGGAGATGGAGCCCGTCCACCCCTTCTCCCCGCCGAAGGTCACGTGGGCCCACCACGGCGAGGACTTCGTGGCCGCGGTGGAGAACGGCCCGCTGTGGGCCACGCAGTTCCACCCGGAGAAGTCCGGCGACGCCGGGCGCCGCCTGCTGGAGAACTGGCTCGGCACCCTCTAGGACTTTCCCGACGAGGCCTGTCGAAGTCCCGTCCGCTCGTTCGACGCCCTCGTGAGCGCCGGCACCGGCCGGTCGCCGCGAGACGAGGGAGAGACCGATGCGCTACATGATGATCATGCAGGCCCCGGAGTCGATGGCGCTGGGGCAGGCGGACGCGCCCGTCGACGCGACCGAGGCCTTCGAGATGATGGGCCGGTTCAACACCGCGCTGGTGGAGGCGGGCGTGCTGCTCGCCGCGGAGGGCCTCGCCCCGAGTGCGGAGGGGTTCGAGATCACCAGGAACTCGGAAGCCGCCGAGGTCCCGATCGTCACCGACGGGCCGTTCACCGAGGCCAAGGAGCTCGTCGCGGGGTTCTGGATCATCGACGTCGCCTCGCGCGCCGAGGCCGAGCAGTGGGCGCGGCAGTGCCCGATCGGCCCCGGGGTGCGGCTCGAGGTGCGGCGGGTGCCCGACATGCGGGAGTTCGAGGACATCGCGCCGGCCGGGGTGCTCGACGCCGAGGCGAGCCTGCGGGCCCGCGTCGCCGAGCGGGCCGCCCGGTACGGGCAGCAGGACTAGGGAAGGACGACCGAGATGCGCTTCATGCTGGTACTGACCTACGACGAGGCCGCCGCGGCGGACCGCACGCCCGACCCGGCGGTGTTCGAGGAGATGGGCCGCTTCAACCAGGCGATGGTCGACGCGGGGGTGCTGCTGGCCGGCGAGGGGCTCGCCCCGAGCTCGCAGGGCGCGATCCTCGAGTACGGCACCGGTGAGGAGCCGACCGTCACCGACGGGCCCTTCACCGAGGTGAAGGAGCTGATCGGCGGCTTCTGGATCCTGCAGGTCGACGGGCTCGACGACGCCGTCGGGTGGGCCCGCCGGGCCCCCTTCTACGAGGGGGAGCACATCCAGGTCCGCCGCATCTTCGACCCCGAGGACTTCGCGGGCGTGGCACCGCCGGAGGTGATGGAGGCCGAGGAGAGGATGCGGGCGCAGACCGAGCAGCAGCACGGTGGCTGACCCGTTCGTCGTCCTCGACGCCGTCTGGCGGGCCGAGTCGGCGCGGATCGTGGCCGGCGTCGCGCGGGTGGTGCGCGACGTCGGCCTCGCCGAGGAGCTGGCCCACGACGCGCTCGTCGCGGCGCTGGAGCAGTGGCCGGCGGAGGGGGTCCCCGACAACCCCGGGGCCTGGCTCGCGGCGACCGCCCGCCGTCGGGCGATCGACACGATCCGCCGCGAGCAGACGTTCGCCCGCAAGGCCGAGCAGATCTCCCGCGACGAAGCCCGCCGGAGCGCGCCCGACGCCGCCGACGTCGTCGTCGACCCCACCCGCGCGGTGGGCGACGACGTCCTGGCCCTGCTCTTCGCGAGCTGCCACCCCGTGCTCGCCCGCGACTCCCGGGTGGCGCTGACCCTGCGCCTGTTCGGCGGGCTGACCACCGAGGAGATCGCGCGGGGCCTGCTCGTCGCGTCGACGACCGTGGGGCAGCGCGTGTCGCGGGCGAAGAAGCGGCTGTCCGCGCAGGGGGTGGAGCTGGAGATCCCGGTGGGCGACGAGCTCACCGCCCGGCTCGGGGCGGTGCTCGAGGTCGTCTACCTGGTGTTCAACGAGGGCTACACCGCCACGGCCGGGGCGTCGTGGGTGCGCCACGACCTGTGCGACGAGGCCCTGCGTCTCGGCCGGCGCCTCGTCGCGCTGCTGCCCGCCCGCCCCGAGGTCCACGGCCTGCTCGCCCTGATGGAGCTGCAGGCCTCCCGGCTGCGCGCCCGCACCGGACCCGACGGCGAGCCGGTGCTGCTCGCCGACCAGGACCGCGGCCGGTGGGACCACCTGCTCGTCCGCCGTGGGCTCGACGGGCTGGTCCGAGCGCAGGAGCTGGGCGCGACCGACCCGTACACGCTGCAGGCCGAGCTCGCGGCCGTCCACGCCCGCGCGGGCAGCGTCGACGCGACCGACTGGGCGCTGCTCGCCGAGCTCTACGCCCGGCTGGCCGCCCGCACCCCCTCACCCGTGATCGAGCTGAACCGGGCGGTCGTCGTCGGGAAGGCGCACGGGCCCGAGGCCGGCCTGGCCATCGTCGACGGACTGCGCGACGACCCGGCCCTGGCGCGCTACCACCTGCTGCCCGCCGTCCGGGCCGACCTCCTCACGCAGCTCGGGCGCACGGGGGAAGCCGCCGCCGAGCTCGAGCGCGCCGCCGCGATGGCCTCCAACGAGGCCGAGCGCCGGCTGCTGCACCGGCGGCTCGAGGACCTGCGGGAGTCGGCGCTCGGCACGGGGTGACGCGCCCCTACGATCGACGGTCGTGACCTTCGACCTGCTGCCCGCCGTGGACGTCGTCGACGGGCAGGCCGTCCGCCTCGTCCAGGGCGAGGCGGGCACCGAGACCGGCTACGGCGACCCCCTCGACGCGGCCCGGGGGTGGGTCGAGGACGGCGCCCGGTGGATCCACCTCGTCGACCTCGACGCCGCCTTCCGCCGCGGCTCGAACGCCGACCTGCTCGCCTCGCTCGTCGCCGCGACGCCGGTCAACGTCGAGCTCTCGGGCGGCATCCGCGACGACGAGTCGCTGCGCCGCGCCCTGGCCACCGGCTGCGCGCGGGTGAACATCGGCACCGCCGCCCTCGAGGACCCCGAGTGGTGCGCCAGGGCCATCGCCGAGCACGGCGACCGCGTGGCCGTGGGGCTCGACGTGAAGATCCGCGACGGGGAGCACCGGCTCGCGGCGCGCGGCTGGGTCTCCGACGGCGGCGACCTCTGGGACGTCCTCGCCCGCCTCGACGCCGAGGGGTGCTCGCGCTACGTCGTCACCGACGTCGGCCGCGACGGCACCCTGACCGGCCCGAACACCGACCTGCTGCGGGCCGTGTGCGAGCGGACGTCGGCGCCCGTCGTGGCCTCCGGCGGGGTCGCGACCCTGGACGACGTCCGCGCGCTGGCCGGGCTGGCGTCGGTCGGCGTCGAGGGCGCGATCATCGGCAAGGCCCTCTACGCCGGGGCCTTCACCCTGCCGGAGGCCCTGGCGGCGGCGTCGTAGGCTGATCGTCATGGGTGTGGCCGTCCGTGTGATCCCGTGCCTGGACGTCGACGCCGGCCGGGTGGTCAAGGGCGTCAACTTCGTCGACCTGCGCGACGCGGGCGACCCGGTGGAGATGGCCCGGCTCTACGACGCCGAGGGCGCCGACGAGCTGACCTTCCTCGACGTCAGCGCCTCCTCCGGCGAGCGGGAGACCACCTACGACGTCGTCCGGCGCACCGCCGAGCAGGTCTTCATCCCGCTGACCGTCGGCGGGGGCGTGCGGACCAACGACGACATCGACAAGCTGCTCCGGGCCGGGGCCGACAAGGTCGGGATCAACACCGCCGCGATCGCCCGCCCCGAGTTCCTGGGCGAGGCGAGCCGCCGCTACGGGTCGCAGTGCATCGTGCTCTCGGTCGACGCGCGCCGGGTCCCCGAGGGCGGGCAGCCCACGCCGTCGGGGTTCGAGGTCACCACCCACGGCGGGCGGCGCGGCACCGGGATCGACGCCCTGGAGTGGGCGGAGCGGGGCGCGGCGCTCGGCGTCGGGGAGATCCTGCTCAACTCGATGGACGCCGACGGCACGAAGAACGGCTTCGACCTCGAGATGCTGGCGAAGGTCCGGGCCCTGGTCGACGTCCCGGTGATCGCGTCCGGGGGAGCGGGGGCGGTGGAGCACTTCGCGCCCGCCGTCGCGGCCGGGGCCGACGCGGTGCTCGCCGCCAGCGTCTTCCACTTCGGGATGATGCGGATCGGCGAGGTCAAGGACGCGCTGCGCGCCGAGGGGAACGAGGTCCGGTGAGCATCCCGTCCGCCGATGTGGCGGCGCGCGTGCGCTGGAACGCCGACGGCCTGGTCTGCGCGGTGGTGCAGCAGTACGACACCCGCGAGGTCCTCATGGTCGCGTGGATGTCCGACGAGGCCCTCGCGCGCACGCTGGAGACCCGCGAGGCCACCTACTGGTCCCGCTCCCGTCAGGAGCTGTGGATCAAGGGCGCGACGAGCGGGCACACCCAGGCCGTGCACGAGGTGCGGCTCGACTGCGACGGCGACACGGTGCTCGTCCTGGTCGACCAGCAGGGCGCGGCCTGCCACACCGGCGACCGCACCTGCTTCGACGCCGACGTGCTGCTCGCCGCCGCCGACTGACGGGGGGCCCTACGGGCCGGGCGTCGTGGGGGTCCGGGCGTCGGCGGTGGCGCGGAAGGCCCGGACGCCGGCGCGGACCGCGGGGGTTTCCCGGTCGGTGCGCCACACGGCGTCGAGCGTGCGGACGACCACCGGCTCGGTCGCGAGGATCCGCACGCCCGTCGGCACCGGGGGACGGGCGAGACGCGGCACCATCGCCGCCAGCCCGGCGCCCGCCACGAGCTCGAGGTGGCTCGAGAACCCCCAGACCCGGCAGGTCACCGACGGCTCCACCCCGTGCCGGCGCAGCGTGGTGATCAGCCAGTCGTGCGCGCGGGAGCCCCGGCTGTCGGCGACCCAGTCCAGCCCGCCGTCGGCCAGGTCGGTGAGCCGGACGACCCCCCGGGAGGCGAGCGGGTGCTCGCGGGGGAGGGCGAGGTCCAGCACGTCCTCGCAGAGGCCGGTGCGGCTCGTGCGGGCGGGCGTGGGAGCCGGCAGCCCGTCCCAGTTCTCGACGATCGCGAGGTCGAACTCCCCGTCCACCAGCGCGGGCAGGGTGTTCTCGGCCTCGCCGTCCTCGAGCAGGACGACGAGGTCGGGGTGGGCCGCCCGGAGCCGGGCCAGGGCCGCGGGGGCGAGCGCGTGCGCCGAGGTGGGGATCGCCCCGATCCGCAGCGGGCCGACCACCTCCTCGTCGAGCCGGTCGAGGTCGCGGCGGGCGAGGGCGAGCCGGTCGAGCACGGCCGCGGCGTGCCCGGCGAGCACCAGCCCGGCCGGGGTCAGCCGGATCCCGCGGCCGGCGGGCTCGGTCAGCGCCACCCCGGCCTCCCGCTCGAGGGTCGTGAGCTGCTGCGAGACCGCCGAGGGCGTCAGGTGCAGCGCGGCGGCGGCCTTCCCGACGGTGCGGTGGGTCGCCACCGCGTGCAGCGCCTGCAGGCGGGCGATGGCGAACATCCGCGGGCTCCTCCTCGACGACAGTTCACGAGACCTTACGGGTCGCGGCGAGGAGAAGTCGCTGGTCCTGAACGGTCGCGGGGACCACCCTGGAGATCGTGACCGCGTCGCCCACCGTCAGCCGCCCCGCCCGCACCCGGCGCGCCCCGATGGACCCCCGGCTGATGGCGGTGGTCGGCAGCCTCTGCATCGCGCTGTCCCCGATCCTGATCTCGCTGTCGGCGACCTCGCCCGGCACGGCGACGGTGTTCCGCTGCCTGCTCGCCCTGCCGGTGCTGGTCCCGCTGGCGATGCTCGAGCGCCGCCGGACCCGCGCGACCGCCCCGGCGGGCACCGGCCGGGGGCGGCCGTGGCTCGTCGTCGCCGGCGGCCTGCTGCTCGGGCTCGACATGACGCTGTGGACCGGGGCCATCCACGCGGTCGGCGCCGGGGTCTCGACGGTGCTGGTCAACTCGCAGGTGGTGATCCTCCCGCTGCTCGCCTTCCTCGCCCTCGGGGAGCGGGTGCGGCTGTCGTTCCTGCTCGCGGTGCCCGTGATGCTGGTCGGGGTCGCGCTGGCCGGCGGGCTCGTCGACTCCGACCCGGCGAGCGCCGTCGCCCCCGTGCTCGGCACCGTCCTCGCCCTGCTCGCCGCGTTCGCCTACGCGGGCTACCTGCTGCTGCTGCGCCTCGGCGCGGCGCCGGGGGAGAAGGCGGCGCCGGTCACGCTCGCGACCGCGGCCGCCGCGGTCAGCTCGTTCGCCCTCGGGTCGGCGTGGGAGGGCGTCGACCTCACCCCGGGCTGGACGGCGATCGCCTGGCTGGCCCTGCTCGCGGTCGTCGGGCAGTGCATCGGCTGGATCCTCATCGCGGGCGGCATGGCCGCGCTGCCGTCGTCGACCGGGGCGTCGATCCTGCTGCTGCAGCCTGTCGGGGCGGTGCTGCTCGCGATGCTCGTGCTCGGCCAGTTCCCCACGGCCTGGCAGCTGGTCGGCTGCGGCGTCGTGATCGTCGCGGTGGCGTTCGCGGCCCGCACCCGCGCCGAGCCCGCCCCGGTGGAGGCCGCCACCTGAGAGTGTCGGTGGGGGCGTCCACAATGGGGTCCGTGTCCGTGACCGACCAGCAGGCCTCCCTCGGCGCCGTGGAGCCGAGCCGCGAGCGCTTCCACGAGCTCGCCGCCCACCACCGCGTCGTCCCGGTGGTGCGGCGCCTGCTCGCCGACGACGAGACGCCCGTCGGGCTCTACCGCAAGCTCGCGGGCCGCCACAGCGGCACGTTCCTGCTCGAGTCGGCGGCGAACGGCGAGTCGTGGTCGCGCTGGTCGTTCGTCGGGGCCCGCAGCGCGGCCGCGCTGACCGAGCGCGACGGCCGCGCGCACTGGACGGGCACGCCGCCCGTGGGCCTGCCGGCCGACGAGGCCGACCCGCTGCAGGCCCTGCGCGGCACGCTCGAGCGCCTGCGCACCGACCCGCTGCCGGGCCTGCCGCCGCTCACCGGGGGCCTGGTCGGCTACGTGGGGTACGACGCGGTGCGTCGCCTCGAGCGCCTGCCCGACCTCGCCGAGGACGACCTCCACATCCCCGAGCTGGTGATGCTGCTCGCCACCGACCTCGCGGCGCTCGACCACCACGAGGGCACCGTCACCCTCATCGCGAACGCGGTGAACTGGGACGACAGCTCCGAGCGCGTCGACGCCGCGTACGACGACGCGCTGGCCCGCCTCGACCGGATGACCGCCGAGCTGGGCGCGCCGGCCGCGTCGACGGTCGCGTCGTACGACCCGCTGGCCGGGCGCCACCCCACGGTGCGGCGCCGGTTCGACCGCGACCGCTACCTCGCCGCCGTCGAGTCGGCCAAGGAGCGGATCCGGGCGGGCGACGCCTTCCAGGTGGTGGTCAGCCAGCGCTTCGAGTCCGACACCGACGCCGACGCGCTCGACGTCTACCGCGTGCTGCGGGCCACCAACCCGAGCCCGTACATGTACCTGCTGCGGCTCACCGACGCCGACGACCGGCCGTTCGAGATCGTCGGGTCGAGCCCCGAGGCGCTCGTCACGGTGCGGGACGGGGTGGCCACCACCCACCCCATCGCCGGCACCCGCTGGCGCGGGGCCGACGCCGAGGAGGACATCCTCCTGGAGAAGGACCTGCTCGCCGACGAGAAGGAGCGCGCCGAGCACCTCATGCTCGTCGACCTCGGGCGCAACGACCTCGGGCGCGTCTGCGTGCCCGGGACGGTCAAGGTGCACCGCTTCTTCGACATCGAGCGCTACAGCCACGTGATGCACCTGGTGTCCACCGTCAGCGGGCGCCTCGCCGAGGGGCGCAGCGCCTTCGACGCGGTGGCCGCCTGCTTCCCCGCGGGCACCCTCTCCGGCGCCCCGAAGCCGAAGGCGATGGAGATCATCGAGGAGCTCGAGCCGACGCGGCGGGGCCTTTACGGCGGGATCGTGGGCTACCTCGACTTCGCGGGCGACGCCGACACCGCCATCGCGATCCGCACGGGCCTGCTCCGCGACGGCACCGCCCACGTGCAGGCCGGCGGCGGCATCGTCGCCGACTCCGACCCGGTCGCCGAGGACACCGAGGCCACCAACAAGGCCCGCGCGGTGCTCGCGGCCGTCGCCACGGCCGGCACGCTCGGCCGCCCGGCGCCCGCCTCCGGTCCCGACGACGGCCCGGGCCGGCCGTGAGGGGCCCCCGCCTCCTGGGCCTCGCCGTGGTGGGCCTGGTGCTCGCCGCGGTCGTGCTCTGGGCGTCCTCGCGCGGCACCTGGCTGACCGCCACGTGGGACGTGCCGCTGCGGGGCCGCGTCACCGCCACCGCGACCGGGGCCGACACCGAGCCGATCCTCGTGCCCTGGGCCCTGCTCGCCCTCGCCGCGATCGGCGGGCTGCTCGCCACCTCCGGATGGGGCCGCCGGGCCGTGGGCGCCGTGGTGGCGCTCGCGGGGCTGTGGGCGGTCCTGCGCACGGTGACCGGCGTGGTCGCCCCCGTGGCCGACGCGCTGCCCGCCGCGGCCCGCCAGGCCGGCCGGGTGGTGGGCGTGGAGGTCACCGTCGCGTGGCCGCTGGTGGGCACCCTCGGCGGCCTGCTGCTCCTCGGCGCCGGCGTGCTGGTGGCCCTGCGCGGCTCGGCGATGCCCCGTCTCGGGGCGCGCTACGACGCGCCCGGGGCCCGGACCCGGCCGCCCGACGAGGACCGCTCCCTGTGGGAGGCGCTCGACGCGGGGGAGGACCCCACCCGCGACGGCGCGCCGTCCGTGCAGCCCGGGGCGCCGGACGGTCGTCGGGATGCCGAGGGTTAAACTTCCGGTGTACTCGGAGGGACCGGGTCCGGCGCTCCGCGGCTCGCGGAACGGCGGGCCGAAGGACAGCCCAGAGGATGGGGGCAGCACCCGCGTGAGCGTCCTGGAGCAGATCCTCGAGGGGGTCCGGGCCGACCTCGCCGCCCGCGAGGCGGCCGTACCCTTCGACGAGGTCAAGGCCGCCGCCGCCGCCGCGGCACCGCCCCGCGACGCGCTCGCCGCCCTGCAGGGTCAGGGGATCGGCGTGATCGCCGAGGTCAAGCGGGCCTCGCCCTCGCGGGGGCACATGGTCGACATCCCCGACCCCGGCAAGCTCGCCCGGCAGTACGTCGAGGGCGGCGCCCGGGTGATCAGCGTGCTGACCGAGCAGCGCTACTTCGAGGGGTCGCTCACCGACCTCGACGAGGTCCGCGCGGCGGTCGACATCCCCGTCCTGCGCAAGGACTTCGTCGTCGGCACCTACCAGGTCCACGAGGCCCGGGCCCACGGCGCCGACCTGGTGCTGCTGATGTGCTCGGTGCTCGAGCAGAACGCCCTCGACGCGCTCGTCGACCGCGTGCACTCCCTGGGCATGACCGCCCTCGTCGAGATCCACGACGAGGAGGAGGCCGACATGGCCCTGCGGGCCGGCGCGAAGCTCG
Organism: Actinomycetospora atypica; assembly: GCF_042653685.1. Taxonomy (NCBI): domain Bacteria; kingdom Bacillati; phylum Actinomycetota; class Actinomycetes; order Pseudonocardiales; family Pseudonocardiaceae; genus Actinomycetospora; species Actinomycetospora atypica. The sequence goes on from NZ_JBHSIV010000011.1 coordinate 151,546, forward strand.
TCGGGATCAACGCCCGCGACCTCACCACGCTCGACGTCGACCGCAACGTCTTCAGCCGCCTCGCCCCGGGTCTGCCCGGTGAGGTGCTGCGGGTGGCCGAGTCGGGCGTGCGCGGTCCCGGCGACCTCATGACCTACGCCGGCTACGGCGCCGACGCGGTGCTCGTCGGCGAGTCGATGGCCACGGCCGAGGACCCCCGCGCGGCGGTCCGCCAGCTCGTCACCGCCGGGTCGCACCCCGCGTGCCCGAAGCCGGCGCGCTGATGACCGCGCAGCACCAGCACCAGCAGCTGCCCACGGCCGGGGACGGCCTGGCCGACCACGGCCACGAGCCCGACGCCGGCGGCCACTTCGGCCGCTTCGGCGGGCGCTACATGCCCGAGGCGCTCATCGCCGCGGTCGACGAGGTCGCGGCCGCCTACGACAAGGCCCGGCACGACCCGGAGTTCCTCGCCGAGCTCGACCGCCTGCAGCGCGACTACGCGGGCCGCCCGTCGCCCGTCACCGACGCGCGCCGGCTCTCCGAGCACGCGGGCGGGGCGCGGATCCTGCTCAAGCGCGAGGACCTCAACCACACCGGCTCGCACAAGATCAACAACGTGCTCGGCCAGGCGCTGCTCACCAAGCGCATGGGCAAGACCCGCGTGATCGCCGAGACCGGGGCGGGCCAGCACGGCGTCGCCACCGCGACGGCGGCGGCCCTGATGGGCCTCGAGTGCATGGTCTACATGGGCGAGGTCGACACCGAGCGGCAGGCCCTCAACGTCGCGCGCATGCGGCTGCTCGGTGCCGAGGTGGTGCCCGTGACCACCGGCTCGCGCACCCTCAAGGACGCGCTGAACGAGGCCTACCGCGACTGGGTGGCCTCGGTGGAGAACACCCACTACGTCCTCGGGACCGCCGCCGGCCCGCACCCGTTCCCGATGATGGTGCGCGACTTCCACCGCGTCATCGGGCTCGAGGCCCGCGCCCAGGTGCTGGAGGCCTACGGGCAGCTGCCCGACGCGGTCCTCGCGTGCGTGGGCGGCGGCTCCAACGCGATCGGCATCTTCCACCCGTTCCTCGACGACGAGGGCGTGCGGCTCGTCGGCTGCGAGGCCGCGGGCGACGGCGTGGGCACCGGACGCCACGCCGCCTCGATCAGCGGCGGCAGCATCGGCGCCCTCCACGGCGCCATGACCTACGTGCTGCAGGACGACGACGGGCAGACCGTCGAGTCGCACTCGATCTCGGCGGGGCTCGACTACCCCGGGGTCGGGCCGGAGCACTCGTACCTGTCGGAGATCGGGCGCGCCGAGTACGTGCCGGTCACCGACACCGAGGCCATGGACGCCTTCCGGCTGCTGTGCCGCACCGAGGGGATCATCCCGGCGATCGAGACGGCCCACGCGATCGCCGGTGCGCTGCGCCTCGGCCGCGAACTGGGGCCCGGCGCCACGCTGCTGGTCAACCTCTCCGGCCGCGGCGACAAGGACGTCGACACCGCCGCCCGCTGGTTCGAGGTGGTCGACCCGGCGTCGCTGCCCACCGAGGAGCCGGTGCCCGGCGGCGCGGGGGAGCGGGAGCTGTGACCGAGGCCCCCGTCGGGACCGCGCAGGGCACCGGCATCACCCGGCTCGACGAGGTCTTCACCACCGCCCGCGCCGAGTCGCGCGCCGCGCTGATCGCCTACCTGCCCACCGGCTACCCCACGGTGCCCGGCTCGAGGGGTCTGCTCACCCAGGCCCTCGACGCCGGCGCCGACCTCGTCGAGGTCGGCCTGCCCTACTCCGACCCCGTGCTCGACGGCCCCGTGATCCAGCACGCGGTCGACGTCGCCCTGCGCGGCGGGGTCCGCGTGCGCGACACCCTCGACCTCGTCGAGTCGCTCGCGTCGCGCGGGGGCCGGGCCGTCGTCATGACCTACTGGAACCCCGTGCTCCGCTATGGGGTCGACGCCTTCGCGCGCGACCTCGCCGCTGCCGGCGGGCTCGGCGTCATCACCCCCGACCTCGTCCCCGACGAGGCCGCGGACTGGCTCGACGCCGCCGAGCGGCACGCGATCGCGCCGATCTTCCTGGTGGCGCCCTCGTCGACCGAGCAGCGGATCGCCTCCACCGCGGCCGCCACCCGCGGGTTCCTCTACGTGGCCTCGACCATGGGCGTCACCGGCGCCCGCGACGCCGTCGCCACCAGCGCCCCGGCCCTGATCGAGCGCACCCGCCGGCACACCGACCTGCCCCTCGGGGTCGGCCTGGGCGTGCGGTCGGGCGCGCAGGCGGGGGAGGTCGCGCAGTACGCCGACGGGGTGATCGTCGGGTCGGCGCTGGTGTCGGCCGCCGAGCACGGGCGGGCCGCCGTCGCGCGGCTGACCAGCGAGCTCGCCGCGGGCGTGCGCGGGAACCACACCGGCCGCTGACCGCGGCCCCACCTCACCGACCGTGTCGGGGGGGACCGATAGCGTGAGCGGCGTGCTCGCGTCGCTGCCGATGACCATCCCCAGTCCGCCCCAGGGCGTCTGGTACCTCGGTCCCGTCCCGCTGCGCGCGTACGCGCTGTGCATCATCGCCGGCATCGTCGTCGCCGTGTGGCTGACCGAGCGGCGCTTCGTCGCCCGCGGCGGCGCCCCCGGGTTCGTCATCGACGTGGCGGTCTGGGCCGTGCCGTTCGGCCTGGTCGGCGGGCGGCTCTACCACCTCGCGACCGACTGGCGCACCTACTTCGGCCCGGGCGGCGACCCGATGGCGGCCCTGTACGTCTGGAACGGCGGGCTCGGCATCTGGGGGGCCATCGCGCTCGGCGGCGTCGGGGCGTGGATCGCCTGCCGCCGCCGCGGCGTCCCGCTCGGCGCCTTCGCCGACGCGGCCGCCCCGGGCATCGTGCTCGCCCAGGCGATCGGCCGGCTGGGCAACTACTTCAACCAGGAGCTCTACGGCTCGGCCACCACGGCGCCGTGGGGGCTGGAGATCTACCGGCGGATCGACCCGGCGACGGGGGCGGTCGACAACCTCGCCGGGGTCGCGGTCGACCGGACGCCCGTCGAGATCGTGCAGCCGACCTTCCTCTACGAGCTCGTCTGGAACGTCCTCGTCGCGCTGCTGGTGATCTGGGCCGACCGCCGGTTCCGGCTCGCCCACGGCCGCGCGTTCGCCCTCTACGTCGCGGGCTACACCGCGGGCCGGTTCGTCATCGAGCTCCTGCGCACCGACCCCGCCACCCGGGTGTTCGGCGACGTGCGGATCAACGTGGTCGTCGCCGCCGTGGTGTTCCTCGGCGCGGTCGCCTACCTGCTCCTCGTGCGCGGCCCGCGGGAGGACCTGTCCGCCTCGATGGTGGGGCCGGATGCCGGTTCGCCGTCCGGCACCCGGGGTACGCCCGGTCCCATGACCGCGGACGAGAAGGACGAACGCCAGGACGACGCCGACGCGGCGCGCGACAAGCGCGAGGCGGCTTCGGCCACCGACCGCGACCCCACGCACGGTTCGGCGGAGCCCTCCGGGGTCGACTCCGAGCCCGAGGGCACGCAGTCCGAGGAGGACACGTCCGCCGCGCCGCCCTCCTCCGCGCACTGAGCCCCACGGCCCCGGCCGCCACGCTCTTCCACACCGCCGCCGGCCCCTCGCCGGGCTAGACTCACGCCGGGCCATCGTCGTCCCGGAGACCACCACCTTCCGGTTCGCGACGACCGAGGGCCCCGCGGCGTCCCGTCCAGGACGCGACCGGGCTCCTCCCTTCCCACGAGGAGGCCCGTTCAGTGCTGTTCTCGACCAACCCGGGGCCCCAGGGCCTCTACGACCCCGCGAACGAGCACGACGCCTGTGGCGTCGGTGCCGTCGCCGACACCCGAGGGCGACGCAGCCACGGCATCGTGGCCGACGCCCTGCAGGTGCTCCACAACCTCGACCACCGGGGCGCCGCGGGCAGCGAGCCGACCAGCGGTGACGGCGCGGGCATCCTGCTGCAGGTGCCCGACGAGCTGCTGCGGGCCACCGTCGGCTTCGAGCTCCCGGAGCCCCGGAGCAGCGCCGACGGCGGCCAGGACGAGTACGCCTACGCGTGCGGGATGATCTTCCTGCCCGCCGACCCCGACGCGGGGGACAAGGCGGTCTCGCTGCTCGAGCGGATCACCGCCGAGGAGGGCCTCGAGGTCCTCGGCTGGCGCGAGCTGCCGATCGACCCCGACGGCGCCGACGTCGGGTCGGTCGCGCGCAGCGTCATGCCGCGCTTCGCCCAGGTCCTCGTCGCCCACCCGCAGCGGGAGCTGGCCGGGATCGCGCTCGACCGCATCGCCTACCTCGTGCGCAAGCGCGCCGAGCGGGAGTCGGCCGAGCAGGACTGCGGGCTCTACGTCGCCTCGCTCTCGAGCCGCACGGTGACCTACAAGGGCATGCTGACCACCGACCAGCTGCCGCAGTTCTTCCCCGACCTGCGCGACGAGCGCCTCACCAGCGCGATCGCCGTCGTGCACAGCCGGTTCTCGACGAACACGTTCCCCAGCTGGCCGCTCGCGCACCCGTACCGGGCGATGGCCCACAACGGCGAGATCAACACGATCAAGGGCAACCGCAACCGCATGCGGGCCCGCGAGGCGCTGCTGGGCACCGACCTGTTCCCCGGCGACATCCAGCGCGCGATGCCGGTGTGCCCGCCCGCGACGTCCGACTCGGCGAGCTTCGACGAGGTCCTCGAGCTGCTCTGCCTCGGCGGCCGCAGCCTGCCGCACGCCGTGATGATGATGATGCCCGAGGCGTGGGAGAACCACGCCGAGATGCCCGCCGACCAGCGGGCCTTCTACCAGTTCCACGCGAGCCTCATGGAGCCGTGGGACGGGCCGGCCGCGGTCGTGTTCACCGACGGCACGCTGATGGGCGCGACCCTCGACCGCAACGGCCTGCGCCCCGCCCGCTGGTGGCAGCTCGCCGACGACCGCGTGGTCCTCGCGAGCGAGTCCGGCGTGCTCGACGTCGACCCCGCCCAGGTGGTCGCGAAGGGCCGGCTGCGCCCCGGCCGGATGTTCCTCGTGGACACCCGGGGCGCGGGGATCGTCGACGACGACGCCTACAAGTCCGAACTAGCGGCCGAGGAGCCCTACGGCGAGTGGCTGCACGCCGGGCTGGTCCGGCTCGACGACCTCCCGGCCCGCGACCACGTCGTGCACACCCACGAGTCGGTGCTGCGCCGTCAGCAGACGTTCGGCTACACCGAGGAGGAGATGCGCATCCTCCTGGCGCCGATGGCCACCACGGGCGCCGAGCCGCTCGGCTCGATGGGCACCGACACCCCCACCGCGGCGCTGTCCCAGCGGGCGCGGCTGCTCTACGACTACTTCGTCCAGCTGTTCGCCCAGGTGACCAACCCGCCGCTCGACGCCATCCGCGAGGAGCTCGTCACCTGCATGGCGCGGGCGATCGGCCCGGAGCAGAACCTGTTCCACCCGGGCCCGGCGAGCTGCCGCCAGGTCGTCCTGCCCAACCCCGTCATCGACAACGACGAGCTCGCGAAGCTCATCCACATCAACGACGACGGCGACATGCCGGGCTTCGCCGCCACGGTGCTCTCGGGGCTCTACGAGGTCGACGGCGGCGAGGCCGCGCTGCGCGACGCCCTCGAGCGCATCCGCCACGAGGCGAGCAACGCGATCGCCGACGGCAAGCGGATCCTGGTGCTCTCCGACCGCGACTCCGACGCCCGGTACGCCCCGATCCCGGCGCTGCTGCTGGTCTCGGCGGTGCACCACCACCTCGTCGGGACCCGCGAGCGCACCCAGGTCGCGCTGGTCGTCGAGTCGGGCGACGCCCGCGAGGTGCACCACATGGCGCTGCTGCTCTCCTTCGGGGCGGCCGCGATCAACCCCTACCTCGCGTTCGAGTCGATCGAGGACCGGATCACCTCCGGCGAGCTGCCCGACCTCGAGGTCGACCAGGCGATCCGGAACTACGTCAAGGCGTGCGTCAAGGGCGTCCTGAAGGTGATGTCCAAGATGGGCATCTCGACGGTCTCGGGCTACACCGCCGCCCAGGTGTTCGAGGCGGTGGGGCTCTCCCAGGAGTTCCTGGCCGAGTACTTCTCGGGCACCTCCTCGAAGCTCGGCGGCGGCGGGCTCGACGTCGTGGCCGCCGAGGTGGCCGCGCGGCACCGGTCGGCCTACCCGTCGAACCCCACCGAGCGGGCGCACCGCACCCTCGACGTCGGCGGCGAGTACGCCTACCGGCGCGAGGGCGAGCAGCACCTGTTCACCCCGGAGACGGTGTTCCTGCTGCAGCACTCCACGCGCACCAAGCAGGCGGACGTCTTCCGGAAGTACACCGCCGAGGTCGACCGCATCACGCGGTCCGGCGGCCAGCTGCGCGGCCTGTTCCGGCTGCGCTACGAGGACCGCACCCCGATCGACATCGACGAGGTGGAGCCGGCCACCGAGATCGTCAAGCGCTTCGCCACCGGCGCGATGAGTTACGGCTCGATCTCCGGCGAGGCCCACACCGACCTCGCGATCGCCATGAACAACATCGGCGGCAAGTCGAACACCGGCGAGGGCGGGGAGGACCCGGTCCGTCTCTACGACCCGTCGAAGCGCTCGGCGATCAAGCAGGTCGCCTCCGGGCGGTTCGGTGTGACCAGCGAGTACCTCGTGAACGCCGAGGACCTCCAGATCAAGATGGCCCAGGGCGCGAAGCCCGGCGAGGGCGGCCAGCTCGCGGGCAAGAAGGTCTACCCGTGGATCGCCGAGGTCCGGTACTCGACGCCGGGCGTGGGCCTGATCTCGCCGCCCCCGCACCACGACATCTACTCGATCGAGGACCTCAAGCAGCTCATCCACGACCTGAAGAACGCCAACGACGCCGCCCGGATCCACGTGAAGCTGGTCAGCTCGGTGGGCGTCGGGACGGTCGCCGCGGGCGTGTCGAAGGCCCACGCCGACGTCGTGCTGATCTCCGGCTGGGACGGCGGCACCGGCGCGGCGCCGCTGACGAGCCTCAAGCACGCCGGGGCGCCGTGGGAGGTCGGGCTGGCCGACACCCAGCAGACCCTCATGCTCAACGGGCTGCGCGACCGCATCTCGGTGCAGGTCGACGGGGCCATGAAGACCGGCTACGACGTCATGGTCGGGATGCTGCTGGGCGCCGAGGAGTACGGCTTCTCCACCGCCCCGCTGGTGGTCAACGGCTGCATCATGATGCGCGTCTGCCACCTCGACACCTGCCCCGTGGGCGTCGCGACCCAGAACCCGGAGCTGCGCAAGCGGTACACGGGCAAGCCGGAGTTCGTCGAGAACTTCTTCTGGTTCATCGCCGAGGAGGTCCGCGAGTACCTCGCCCGGCTCGGGTTCCGGACGATCGACGAGGCCGTCGGCCACTCCGAGCTGATCGACGCCGCCGAGGCCGTCGACAACTGGAAGGCGGCGGGCATCGACCTGACCCCGCTGTTCACGGTGCCCGACGTGCCCGAGGGCGCGTCCACCGACCGGCGCCGGACCAAGGGGCAGGACCACGGGCTCGACAAGGCGCTCGACCGCACGCTCATCCAGCTCGCCGAGGGAGCGCTGGCCGACGCCCTCCCGGTGCGCCTCGAGATGCCGGTGCGCAACGTCAACCGCACGGTCGGCACGCTGCTCGGCGCCGAGGTCACCCGCCGCTACGGCAAGCACGGTCTGCCCGACGACACGATCCACGTCGAGTTCGCGGGCTCGGCCGGGCAGTCGTTCGGCGCGTTCCTGCCCCAGGGCGTCACGCTCGACCTGGTCGGCGACGCCAACGACTACGTCGCCAAGGGCCTCTCCGGGGGACGAGTGATCGTCCGGCCGCCCGAGGGCGCGCAGTTCACCGGTACCCCCGGCTCGCCGGACGACCCCGACGAGCTGCACACCATCGCCGGGAACGTCATCGCCTACGGCGCGACCTCGGGCGAGGTGTTCCTGCGGGGGCAGGTGGGCGAGCGGTTCTGCGTGCGCAACTCCGGGGCGCTCGCCGTCGTCGAGGGCGTCGGCGACCACGCCTGCGAGTACATGACGCAGGGCCGGGTGGTGATCCTCGGGTCCACCGGGCGCAACCTCGGGGCCGGCATGTCGGGCGGCATCGCCTTCGTCCACGACCTGCCGGAGATCCGGGTCAACCAGGAGATGGTCGACCTGCTCGAGGTCACCGGCGACGACGACGAGTGGCTGCGGCACGTCGTCGAGCGCCACCTCGAGTACACGGGGTCGCCCAAGGCGGCCCGCCTGCTCGACGACTGGGAGAACCAGGTCGGGCACTTCACCAAGGTCATGCCGAGCGACTACCAGCGCGTGCTCGACGCCGAGCAGCGTGCCGCGACCGAGGGTCGCGACCCGAACGAGGTCATCATGGAGGTGGCGGGTGGCTGACCCGCGCGGGTTCCTCAAGTACTCCCGGGAGGACAACCCCAAGCGTCCGGTCGAGGAGCGGCGGACCGACTGGCACGAGCTCTACGCCGACGTCACCGACCCGGTGGTCGAGGCCGAGACCCGCAACCAGGCGGCGCGCTGCATGGACTGCGGCATCCCGTTCTGCCACTCGGGCACCGCGGGCTGTCCCCTGGGCAACCTCATCCCCGAGTGGAACGACCTCGTCCGCCGCGACGAGTGGGGTCGGGCGAGCGACCGTCTGCACGCCACGAACAACTTCCCCGAGTTCACCGGCGCGCTCTGCCCGGCGCCGTGCCAGGAGGCGTGCGTCCTGTCGATCACGTCGCAGCCCGGCTCGGTGACGATCAAGCGCGTCGAGTGGTCGATCGCCGAGGTGGCCTGGCGCGACGGGCACGTCGCGCCGCAGCCGGCCACCGAGCCGTCGGGCAAGCGGGTGGCCGTCGTGGGCTCGGGCCCCGCCGGGCTCGCGGCCGCGCAGCAGCTCACCCGGGCCGGGCACGACGTCACGGTGTACGAGCGCGACGACCGCCCCGGCGGCCTCATGCGCTACGGCATCCCCGAGTTCAAGTTCGAGAAGTGGGAGCTCGACCGCCGCCTCGAGCAGATGCGGGCCGAGGGCACGCGCTTCGTCGTGAACTGCGAGGTCGGGGGCCCGGACGGGCTGCCCGTGGAGCGGCTGCGGGCCGAGCACGACGCCGTGGTGCTCGCGGTCGGCGCACTGGAGAGCCGCGACGACCGGACCCTTGAGGGCCGCGACCTCGAGGGCATCCACCTCGCCATGGAGTACCTCGTCCCGGCCAACCGCGAGTGCGAGGGCGACGGCCCGTCGCCGATCAACGCGCGCGGCAAGAACGTCGTCATCATCGGCGGCGGCGACACCGGCGCCGACTGCTACGGCACCGCGACCCGCCAGGGTGCGATCGGCGTCCACCAGCTCGACCAGTACCCGCCGCCGCCGATGTCGCGCGACACCACGTCGTCGCCGTGGCCGACCTGGCCCTACCAGTTCCGCACCCCGCCGGCCCTCGAGGAGGGCGGGCAGCGGCTGTTCGCCACGGCCGTGAAGCGCTTCGTCGGCGACGAGCGCGGGCACGTCCGCGCGGTCGAGCTCTCGACGGTCGAGGTGCGCCGCAACGACGAGGGGCAGCGCGAGGTGATCCCGACCTCCGAGGAGGTCCACACCGTGCCGGCCGACCTGGTGCTGTTCTCGATCGGCTTCACCGGGCCCGACCAGATGGCTCTCATCCCCGGGCTGGAGATCGAGCGGACGCCCAAGGGCACCATCGGCTGCGGCTCGGACTGGCAGACCGACGCCCCCGGGGTGTTCGTCTGCGGCGACGCCCACCGCGGCGCGTCGCTCATTGTCTGGGCGATCGCCGAGGGGCGCTCGGCCGCGGCGGCGGTGGACGGGTTCCTCGCCGGCGACGGCCGGACCGACCTGCCCTCGCCGGTGCACCCGGGAGCATTGCCGTTGAGCGCGTAGGTGCTGCGCCTGTGAGCACTGATCCGTGTCCAGGCACGGATCAGTGCTCACAGGAGCGTCAGCTCACCCGGGCCTGCTGGATCTGCACCGGGATGGTCGGCTTCCCGCCGCCGGCGGAGTTCGAGTTGTCGTCCCCTCCCGCGGCCACGCGGTCGAGCACCGCGAGCCCCTCGGGGGCGATCCGGCCGATCACGGTGTACTCCGGCGGCAGCGCCGAGTCGCCGTAGACCAGGAAGAACTGGCTGCCGGTGCTGGCGGGCTGCGATGCCTTGGCCATCGCGACGAGACCGCGGCTGTAGTTCGAGGCGCCCTGGCCCAGCGGCGACGGGGCGAGGTTCGTCGGGGGCTCCTCGGCGAAGCGGTAGCCGGGCCCGCCCGAGCCGGTGCCGGTCGGGTCGCCGCACTGGAGGACCTGCAGGCCCTGGCCGGTGACGAGCCGCGGGCACGGGGTGTCGTCGTAGAACCCCTGCTGGGCCAGCGACGTGACCGCGTTGACCGCGCACGGCGCCTGCGCCCGGTCGAGGGTCAGCGGGATCGCGCCCTGCGACGTCTGCAGGGTCAGCCCGACGACGCCCGTGCGCTCCGGGTCGGGGTTCGGCGCCTGCACGGGGCGTGAGGCCTGGCCGTCGGGCGTGTAGGTGCACGCTCCCGCAGCGGCGGCCGCCGGGGCCGCGGTGGCGCTGTCGGACGGCCGGGTCACCAGGTAGATCGCCACCCCGGCGGCGAGGACGGCCACCACGGCGCCGATCGCGATGATCGTCAGCCGCTGCCGCCGACGGCGCGCCCGTTCGGCCCGGCGCTCGATCTGTCGCTCCAGCTTGCGCTTGGCGGCCCTGCGGCGCTGCTCGTTGGTCGGCACGGCGGCATCCTAGGAAGTGGGCCCGGTGTGAGTTCGGGCAGGTCAGGGGACGCGGCGCCCGGCCGACTAGGGTGGTGCGCAGTCGTACCGAGGAGGACTGAGGACGTGCTGGTCGCCGGGTTCCCGGCCGGGAGTTTCCAGACCAACTGCTTCGTGGTGGCGCCCGACGAGGGCGGGCCCTGCGTGGTGGTCGACCCGGGGCAGGACGCCGAGGAGCCCCTGCGCAAGGTCCTGGCCGAGCGCCGGCTCACCCCGGTCGCGGTGGTGCTGACCCACGGCCACCTCGACCACATGTGGTCGGTGACGCCGGTGTGCGACGGCGACGACATCCCCGCCTACATCCACCCCGAGGACCGCTCCATGCTCGCCGACCCGCTCTCCGGGGTCGGCCCGATGGGCGCGCAGCTCGCGGCGATGTACCCGGGGCTGGAGTTCCGCGAGCCGCGCAGGGTCGAGACGCTGGCCGACGGCGCCACCCTCGACCTGGCCGGGATCACCCTCACCGTCGACCACACCCCGGGGCACACCCGGGGCTCGGTGGTCTTCCGCAGCGCGACCGAGGACGGCTCGCCGTTCGTGCTCGCCGGCGACACGCTGTTCCAGGGGAGCATCGGGCGCACCGACCTCCCCGGCGGCTCGATGGCGGAGATGATGACGAGCCTGCGCACCAAGCTCCTCACGCTGCCCGACGAGACCGCGGTGCTGCCCGGGCACGGGCAGCCGACCACGATCGGCGACGAACGGCACACCAACCCGTACCTGCAGGGCTCGCCGAACGCGCCCGGCCGGAACCTCTAGGGAGCGGTCTTCCAGTGGTAGAAATCCCGCAGGGCGGCTTCAGCGCGCCCAAGGGCGTTCCCGAGTACGTCGGGCCCGACTTCGTCGCGGTGCGCGACGCCCTGGTCCGGGAGGCCGACCGCGCCGGGTACGGCCACCTCGAGCTGCCGGTCTTCGAGGACACCGCGCTCTACGCCCGCGGCGTCGGCGAGTCGACCGACGTCGTCTCCAAGGAGATGTATTCGTTCGCCGACCGCGGCGGCCGCAGCGTCACCCTGCGCCCCGAGGGCACCGCGGGCGTCGTCCGCAGCGTCATCGAGCACGGCATGGACCGCGGCGGGCTGCCGGTCAAGCTGCGCTACGCCGGGCCGTTCTTCCGCTACGAGCGCCCCCAGGCCGGGCGCTACCGCCAGCTCCAGCAGGTCGGCATCGAGGCGATCGGGGTCGACGACCCGGCGCTCGACGCCGAGGTCCTCGCCGTGGCCGACGCCGGGTTCCGGGCGCTCGGGCTCACCGGGTACCGCCTGGAGCTGACGAGCCTGGGCGACGCCGAGACCCGCCCCGCCTACCGGGCGGAGCTGCAACGGTTCCTCGAGACGTGCGACCTCGACGAGGCGACCCGCGAGCGCGCCCGCATCAACCCGCTGCGCGTGCTCGACGACAAGCGCCCCGAGGTCCGCGAGCAGCTCGCCGACGCGCCGCTCATGGTCGACCACCTCTCGGACGCGGCGGCCGCCCACCACGCCAAGGTCAAGCAGTACCTCGACGAGCTGGGCGTCGCCTTCGTCGAGAACCCCCGCATGGTCCGGGGGCTCGACTACTACACGAAGACCACCTTCGAGTTCGTGCACGACGGGCTCGGCTCGCAGTCGGGCATCGGCGGCGGCGGGCGCTACGACGGGCTGATGGCCGAGCTCGGCGGGCAGGAGCTCTCCGGGGTCGGCTTCGGCATCGGGGTCGACCGCACCCTGCTGGCCTGCCGCGCCGAGGGGCTCGAGGTGGCGCCGGCCCGCCGGGTGGAGGTGTTCGGGGTGCCGCTGGGGGAGGCCGCGAAGGACCACCTCGTCGGGCTCGTCGGGCAGCTGCGCCGCGCCGGGATCCGGGCCGACCTCGCCTACGGCGGGCGCGGGCTCAAGGGGTCGATGAAGGCGGCCGACCGCTCCGGGGCGCGTTACGCCCTGGTGCTGGGCGACCGCGACCTCGAGGCCGGGACCATCCAGATCAAGGACCTCGGCGACGGGACGCAGACCGAGGTGGCGCTCGCCGACGCGGCCGCGGCGGTCGACCGGGCGCTCGAGGGCTGAGCCCGCGGACCGGACGACCGGCCCGTCGGTCACCGGAGAACGTGACGACCGGGCCGTTCGTCCGTTCCCGACGACGCCTATGGGCGCGGGATCGGCGCGGTGAGGTCGGACGGGGTGCCCTGGTCGACCTGCGCGGCCGGGACGCGCCCGGTCGGCAGCGCGTGCCGGCCCGAGCTCACCCGCAGCGGCACCCGGCCCGACGGGACACCGGAGCGCTCGACGGCCTCGCGGGCCGCGCGCTCGGTGGCCGCCGAGAGAGTGCGTGCCATGACCCTCCGGGCGATGAGCACGCAGAGGTGGCAGAGCGCGGTGTAGGCGAGGAACTTGACGACGTCCTCGGCGTGCCCGAGCAGCGAGGCGAGCCCCGGGTTGCTCTCCTCGAACAGCGACTCCAGGACGTCGCCGCCCAGGGACCCGGCGAGCAGGGCGAGGGCGACGAGGAAGGTCAGGCCGAGCCGCTCGGCGCGCATCGGGCGGAACGCCCAGGCGACCAGGGCGAGGCCGATCACGCCGTACACCCCGAGCGCGGCGTTCTCCGGGATCCCGGCCCCGGGCAGGACGGCGTCGTGCACCATCATCACGTCGTCGAAGCCGAGGAAGACGCACAGCACGGCGACGGCGAGGCCGGCGGTGACGGCGGGGGAGCTGGCCCGGGCGTCGCCGGTGGCCGCCGACCAGGCCCGCGCCACCACCAGCGAGCCGAGCGCGACCCCCGCGCACACCATGAGCGCGCTCGAGAAGATGATCGTGAACAGGCCGGAGTACTCGGAGTCCTCGGGGAACCGGTCCTGCAGGACAATGGTGAGGTCGTGGCCCGTGCCGCCGTAGACGGCCAGCGCGAGCACGAGCACCACGCCGACGGGCAGCACGGTGCGGACGAGCATGCGCACGGCCTCGGCGAGGTCCGACCGGTCCTGCGGCACCGGCCCTGCGGGGTGCGTCATCTGCCTGCCTCCGTCTGCCACCGTCCCGCCACGGCAGCGCCCCTCGGCCTTGAACCGGCGCTGTCGTGGTCACAACGAACAGGTGAACGGCAGAGTAATGAAGGACGCCCGGACGGGTGATACGAGGGGCATGCTCAGGACTTCCTCAGAACCCCGCCGGGAGGGCGCCGCGGGGCCGGTCGGACGGGCACGATGCAGGACGACCGAGGGCGGGCGCGGGTGGAGGGCGGGGCGATGGAGTCAGCCGGGACGGGGCGCAGGGAGGACATCCTCACCGATCCGATGCGGACGAAGGGGACCGCGTTCACCGCGGAGGAGCGCCGCGAGTACGGCCTGCTCGGGCTGCTGCCGCACACGGTGACCACGCTCGAGGAGCAGGTGGGGCGCTGCTGGGGCGAGGTCCACCGGCAGGCCACCGACCTGCAGCGCTACGTCTACCTGCGCTCCCTGCAGGACCGCAACGAGCACCTCTTCTACTCCGTGCTCGCCGCCGACGTCCCGACGGCGCTGCCGCTGGTCTACACCCCCACCGTCGCGGAGGGCTGCCGCCGCTTCTCCGCCCTGTGGCGCCGCCCGCGCGGGCTCTACCTCGCCTGGCCCGACCGCGCCCACCTGCCCGAGATGCTGCGCAACCGCCAGCACGACGAGGTCGACGTCATCGTCGTGACCGACGGCCAGCGCATCCTCGGCATCGGCGACCAGGGCGTCGGCGGGATGGGGATCCCGGTCGGCAAGCTCTCGCTCTACACCCTCATCGGCGGCATCGACCCGGCCCGGACGCTGCCGATCCTGCTCGACGTCGGCACCGACAACGCCGACCTGCTCGACGACCCGTACTACCTGGGGTGGCGCCACCGCCGGATCGACGACGAGGATTACCACGCCTTCGTCGAGGACTTCGTCTCCGCGGTCGAGGACGAGATGCCCGACGTGCTGCTGCAGTGGGAGGACTTCGCCACCCCGCACGCGGCCCCGATCCTCGCCCGGTACCGCGACCGGCTGCTGACCTTCAACGACGACATCCAGGGCACCGCCGCCGTGGCCCTCGGCGCGCTGCAGGGCGCCACCGACGTGGCCGGGACACGCCTGGCCGACCAGCAGGTCGTCATGCTGGGCGCCGGCTCCGCGGGCATCGGCGTGATGGAGATGGTGCGCCAGGAGATGGTCGACGAGGGCCTCGCGCCCGACGAGGCCCGGGCGCGCTGCTGGGTGGTCGACGTCCGGGGTCTCCTGACCTCCGACCGCGACGACCTGTCCGACGACCAGCGGGCCTTCGCCCACGACCCGGCCGACGTCGCGGACTGGGGCGTGACGGGGCTGCCCTCGCTCGCCGACGTCGTCGAACACCTCACGGTCGGCGTGCTGCTGGGCCTGTCGACCGCGCAGGGCGCGTTCACCGAGGACATCGTCCGGACGATGGCCGCGAAGGTCGACCGGCCGATCGTCTTCCCGCTGTCGAACCCGACGTCGAACGCCGAGGCCCGCCCCGCCGACGTCGACGAGTGGACCGACGGCCGCGCGCTGATCGCCACCGGGTCGCCGTTCCCGCCGCTGCAGCGCGACCACGGCGAGGACGTTCCCGTGGCGCAGTGCAACAACGTCTACATCTTCCCGGCCGTCGGGCTCGCGGTGACCGCCGCGCGCGCCACGCGGGTCACCGACGCCATGATGCGGGCCGCCGCGCGCGCCCTCGGCGACGCGTCCCCGGCGCTGTCGGACTCCCGGGCGCCGCTGCTGCCGGCGTGGGCCCAGGTGCGCGACGTCGCCGACGACATCGCGCTCGCCGTCGCCCGCCGGGCCGTCGTCGACGGGGTCGCCCCGCAGGCCTCCGACGACGAGCTCCGCGCGGCGATCCGCACGACCCGGTGGGCCCCGGGGTACTGATACCTCCCAGCGATACCTGACCGTCACCCGTCCGGGGCGCGGGCGGTCCAGGATGTCCGTCCGGGCATCACCGACCAGGAGGGCCGCGCGATGGGCTGGACCGGCACGGTGGGCGGGCACTCCTACCGCTTCGACGACCTGCGCGACCTCCTCGCCAAGGCCACCCCGCCGCGGTCGGGAGACGTCCTGGCCGGGGTGGCCGCGGAGTCGGCGGCCGAGCGGGTGGCGGCGCAGCAGGCCCTGGCCGACCTCCCGCTCGCGCACTTCCTCGACGAGACCGTGGTGCCCTACGAGGACGACGACGTCACGCGCCTGATCGTCGACTCCCACGACGCGGAGGCCTTCGCGCCGGTCCGCTCGGAGACGGTCGGCGGCCTGCGCGACCGGCTGCTGTCGTGGGAGACCGACACCGACGCCCTCACCGCGCTCGCTCCCGGCCTGACCCCGGAGATGGTGGCCGCGGTCTCGAAGCTCTGCAGAGTCGCCGACCTCGTCGCGATCGCCGCCAAGACCCGGGTGGTCACCGGCTTCCGGACGACGATCGGGCTGCCCGGCCGGCTCGCCACCCGCCTGCAGCCCAACCACCCCACCGACGACCCGGTGGGCATCACCGCGAGCATCGTCGACGGCCTCCTGCACGGCTCGGGCGACGCGGTGGTGGGCATCAACCCCGCCACCGACCGCCCCTCCACGGTCCGGGCGCTGCTCGAGCTGATCGACGACGCGCGGCGGCGGATCGACGCCCCCGTCCAGTCCTGCGTGCTCACCCACGTCACCACCACCCTCGAGCTCCTCGAGCAGGGCGCCCCGGTCGATCTCGTGTTCCAGTCGGTCGCCGGCACCCAGGCGGCGAACCGCGGCTTCGGCGTCACGCTCGACCACCTCGCGCAGGCGCAGGAGGCGGCGCTGGGACTGGGGCGGGGCGTCGTCGGGAACCAGGTCATGTACTTCGAGACCGGCCAGGGCTCGGCGCTCTCCGCGGACGCCCACCACGGCGTCGACCAGCAGACCCTCGAGGCGCGGGCGTACGCGGTGTGCCGGGCCTACGACCCGCTGCTGGTGAACACGGTCGTCGGGTTCATCGGCCCGGAGTACCTCTACGACGGCAAGCAGATCCTGCGCGCCGGGCTGGAGGACCACCTCTGCGGGAAGCTGCTCGGCGTCCCCATGGGCGTCGACGTCTGCTACACCAACCATGCCGAGGCCGACGCGGACGACACCGACACGCTGCTCGTCATGCTGGCGGCGGCCGGGTGCTCGTTCGTCATCTGCGTGCCCGGCGGCGACGACATCATGCTCAACTACCAGTCGCTCTCGTTCCAGGACGTGCTCACGGCCCGGCAGGTGCTCGGGCTGCGCCCGGCCCCGGAGTTCGAGACGTGGCTCGCCTCGGTCGGGCTCCTCGACGACGTCGGCCGGGTGCCGCAGCTGTCGCCCGCCGCCCTGCCGGCCCTCACGGGCGGGCTCTCGTGACCGACGCCTGGACCGTGCTGCGCGAGGCGACCCGGGCCCGCGTCGGGCTGGGGCGTGCGGGTGACGGGCTCCCGACCACCGAGGTGCTGCGGCTGTCCGCCGCGCATGCGATGGCGCGCGACGCGGTGCACGAGCCGCTGCGGGTGGACGAGATCGTCGGTGCCCTGCACGACGCGGGCTTCCCGACGACGACCGTGGCCAGTGCCGCCGACGGCCGCGCGCAGTACCTGCAGCGCCCCGACCTCGGGCGCCGGCTCGCCGACGGGGACGGGCTCGAGGCGGGGGAGTGGGACCTCGCCGTGGTGGTCGCGGACGGGCTGTCGGCGTTCGCGGTGCACGCCCACGCGGTCGGCCTGGTCTCGACCCTCCTGGCGCAGCTCGAGGGGTGGCGGGTGGCCCCGGTGGTGGTCGCGACCCAGGCGCGGGTGGCCCTCGGCGACGACGTCGCGCAGCGCCTCGGCGCGGCGATGGTGCTGGTGCTGATCGGGGAACGGCCGGGAATGTCCTCGCCCGACTCGCTGGGCGCCTACCTGACGTGGGCCCCGCAGCGCGGGCGGGCCGACTCCGAGCGCAACTGCGTGTCGAACATCCGCCCGCCCGACGGCCTGTCCTACGAGCGCGCGACCGAGGTGCTCGTGGCCCTGATGACCGAGGCCCGGCGCCTCGAGCTGACCGGGGTGGGGCTCAAGGACACCGGGGGCGCGCTGCCGCCGGGGGAGTGACGCCGGGGTTGTCGAATCCGCGTCCTCACGCGGCGGCGCGGGCGGCGCGCAGCGGGGTCGGGAAGGCCGGGTGCGCGGCCAACGCGGTGATCTCGAGGACGTTGTAGGGGTGGACCGGCAGGGTCCGGAGAGCCGCGTCGAGGCTCTCGGCGCTCTCGGCGTTCCAGACGGCCAGGGTGGTGCCGGTGTCGGGCAGTCGCCACATCCAGGTGATCGTGCCCGCGTCGATGAGGGCCGTCGCGATCTGCCGCTCCCGCGCCATCAGCTCGTCCCGCTCGTCGGCGGCCAGATCGATCAGGCCTCCGGTCGGTGTCGCCGTCACGAGGTAGTCCACGGTGTTCTCCATCCGCTGGTCGCGCCCGGGGTGATGTCGCGCTGTGACATCACAGTAGACCAGATGTCGCGGTGTGTCATCACTGTGTATCGTCGCGGCGTGCCGAGGTGGGAGCAGGGCAGCGGGGAACGCCTCAGGACGGCCGCCCTGCAGCTGTTCCGGGAGCACGGCTTCGAGAACACCAGCGTCGTCGAGATCGCGCGGCGGGCCCGGGTCACCAACCGCACGTTCTTCCGCCACTTCTCCGACAAGCGGGAGGTCCTGTTCGCCGACGCGGACGACCTGCGGGCGGCCCTGGTGGACGAACTGTTCCGGGCGCCCCACGTCGCGGACCCGCTCGGAGTGGTGGTCGGGGTGCTGTCGCAGCACGCCTGGGAGGCCCTCGCCCCGCGCCGGTCCCTGCGGGAGCGGCAGGCCGTGATCGCGGCCAACCCGGAGCTCCTCGAACGCGAGCTGATCAAGCAGCACGTCATGGCGCTCGAGTTCGCCGACGCGCTGACCAGGAGAGGGGTCGACGAGGGCGACGCGCGGCTCGCGGCCGGGGTCGGGGTGCAGGTGTTCCTGACCGCCTACGAACGGTGGCTCGACGCGGCGGAGGGCGACGAGGACCTGGTCGCGATCAGCGGCGACCTCCTGGCGACCCTCCGGGCGACCACGCCCACCGGGCCGTCGTGAGGGAGATGCCCCTCGGAATCGTCCGTCGTGGAACAGAGGTGGGCCTCGTGGTCGGCATCCGCCCGAATCCGTTCTTCGTCCGGCGCATTCTTCTCGTGGCGTTCGCCGAAACGGTGATGCATCCAGGCGATATCACCGACGCCGCCGATCCGGGAAACTGTCCGCCCTGAGGCACGGCAATTGCCGCGGCCCGTGGAGGGATGGAGACACGGTGAATTTCAAGGTCGAGAACGAGGTCACGCTGTCGCGGGAGGAGCTCGCCGACTGGCTCGCCGACCTGGCCGACGCCCTCCGGGAGGACGGCTCGGCCCAGCTGCCCCTGGCCGGTCCCTCGCTCACCCTCGCGCTGTCCGACGAGATGCACGTCGAGATCGAGGCGAGCATCGATGGCGACGACGTGGAGCTCGAGCTGGAGCTGGCGTGGTCGACCCGGAAGAGCGGGACCTCGGGATCGCCGGCTGCCACCGACAGCGGCGAGGGTGCGGCAGACGACGAGGACGGCGAGGACGAGGCCGACACCGCGGACCGCGGGGACGACGCGGTCGCACTTAGGAGTGACTCCACGACCGCCGCGACGTCGAAGGAGGGCGCCGAGAACGGGGCCGCACCGAGTGCGCCCCGGACCTCGTCGGGGTCGTCGTCGGGGTCGTCGTCCGGCTCGGCAGCGCCGCGTGCGGCCTCGGGCCGGCCGAGCGCCGGGACCCGCGCCAGTGCCAAGACGTCGGCCGCGAACGGTGCCGAGGCGTCGCGGTCGCGCTCCTAGACGGTCACCGATCCGACGGCGCCATTCGTCCGGTGTCCGTCGGACCGCCCGGTTGCGGGATACGGCTCAGTCACCGGGCCATTCGCCGCTCCACCGCTGGAACGCGCGCGCCCCGCCGCGGTCGATGACGACCTTGACCACGGCGAAGATGGCCCCCTGCAGGCCTGCCGCGAGCAGGATCGTCCGCAGGGACGATCCGGAGTCGAGCGCCCGCGGCGGGTCGGGCGCCTCGCCCGGCGCGGCGCGCTGCCACACCCGGCGGAAGATGGCGTTGGCGAGGAGACCGCCGAGGATCGAGCTCGCCAGCCCGACCGGCCGGTAGAGGATCTTCGCCGGCGTACTGGTCGGCGTCGTCCCGGTGGGTGCGGTGGTGGTCATCGTTGCCTCCGGTGGCGGACGATCGTGCGCAGGACGAGGACCGCGGTGAGGGCGGCGGCGCCCTTCACCGCGATGCTGCGGGCCTGGTCGGTGAGGTTGCCGTCGTCGTCGGTGGCGGCGTCCCTGGCCTGGGCGAACAGGTCCTGGCCGCGGGCCTGGAGGTCGCGGGCCTGCGCGGTCGCGCGCGACCTGGCGTCGTCCAGGGTGTGCTGGGCCTGGGCCTTGACGTCGAGCTTCTGGGCGAGGGCGTCGACGGTGGCGCCGAGGTCGGCGCGGGTGGCCTCGATGTCGGCCACGATCTCGTCGGCGCTCGCGGTGCTCGCCGGTCGGGCGGTGACGGTGTCGGGGTGGGTGTCAGGCCTGTCGGGTGTCGTCATGGTGGCGGGCCTCCTGGATCTCTTCGACGTCGAGCTTGACGTTGGCCACGGTGCGGTCCGGGGTGGGCGAGACCTGCTGGACCTTGTTCCTGCCGAGCAGCGCGGCGACGCCGGCGGCGGCGAGCAGCAGGGCGGTGACGATGAGCGCGGACGCCCAGGTCGGGAGCAGCAGGGCCAGGGCGATGATCGCGGTGGCCACCCCGGCGCCGAGCCCGGCGACGGCGAGGATCCCGGCGACGCCGAAGAGCCCGGCGCCGATCCCGGCCTGCTTGGCGGTGTTCTTGAGCTCGACCTGGGCCAGCGCGAGCTCGTCGCGGACCAGCCGCGAGGTCTGCTCGGAGAGCTGGGTCAGCAGCTGGCCGATCGACGGTTCCGCGTTCGACCCGGACCCCGCGGGACGGGCCCCTCCGGGGTCGGGCGGTGGTGTGGGGGCGGACGTGCGATCGGGTGCGACGCTCATCGCTTCACTCCTGGACCGAGGGTGATGTGACACCGCGACTCAGGTCCGGGAGCCGGTTCGGAAGCAGGGTTGCCCGCTGTCCGACGGGAGATAACGCCGACCGGGGAACACCGCGGTCGACGTGCCCCCGTCGTCGACGGACGCGGCCGGGTCAGCCCTCGACGGCCTTCTGCCGCCGGCTCGAGGGGAGGCGGTCGACGATGCGGCCGAGGCGCTCGGTGGTGCCCTGCAGCGGGGCGAGGGCGTCGGCGAGCACCTTGATCTGCCCGTCGAGATCCTCGATCCGGGAGGCCACGGTGCGCAGGTCGGGCGCCACCCGGACTAGCTCGGTCGCCGCGGTCGACAGCGAGGAGTCGAGGGTCTCCAGGCGCGGGGGCAGCTCGGGGAACGTGGTGTCGGCGTGCCGGGCCAGCACCTCGACGTGGGAGATCGCGCCGGTCAGCTTCTCGAGCTCGGGCACCGAGTCGACGAGGGCCCGGATGAGCGGAGTGGCCTCCGCGAGGCTCTCGATGGCCGGGACGGCCCCGGCGAGCGCGTCGATCGTCGGGACCGCGTCGGCCAGCTGCTGGACGGTGCCGACGGCGTCGGCGATCCGCTCCACCGTGGGTACCGCGGCCGCGATCCGCTCGACGGTGCCGACGGCGTCGGCGATCCGCTCGATCGTCGGGACGGCCGCGGCGATCTGCTCGACCGTGCCGACCGCGTCGGCGATCCGCTCGACGGTGGGGACCGCGGCGGCGATCTGCTCGATCGTGCCCACGGCGCCCGCGATGGTGGCGACGTCGCCGGTGGCGGCGGCGATGCGCTCGAGGTCGGAGACCGCTCCGGCGAGCTTCGCCAGGGAGTCGACGGCACCGGTGAGCTCGCGGATGTCGGCCGCGGCGCCCCCGAGCTGCTGCAGGGCCGGGACGGCCTCGCGCAGCGCGTGGATGTCCTCGGCGGCACCCCCGAGCTGCTGCAGCGCCGGCACGGCCTCGGTGAGCTTCCGGATGTCGCCGGCCGCGCCGCCGAGCTGCTGCAGGGCGGGCACGGCCTCCGTGAGCGCGCGGATGTCGGCCGCCGCGCCGCCCAGCTGCTGCAGCGCCGGCACGGCCTCGGTGAGCGCCCGGATGTCCCCGGCCGCCCCGCCCAGCTGCTGCAGCGCGGGCACCGCCGCGGTCAGGGCCCGGATGTCCTCCGCCGCGCCGCCGAGCTGCTGCAGGGCGGGCACGGCCTCGGTGAGGGCCCGGATGTCGCCCGCCGCGCCCCCGAGCTGCTGCAGCGCGGGGACCGCGGTGGTGAGCGCCCGGATGTCGTCGGCCGCCCCGCCGAGCTCGCGCAGGGCGGGGGCGGCCCCGGCGAGGGCGTGCAGGTCCGGCGCCGCGGAGGCGAGCGTGTCGAGCGAGCGCTGCAGGTCCTGCGCCATCGGCAGCAGCGTCTCGAGGAGGTCGACGAGCCGCGGCACGGCCCGCAGCGCGTCCCCGACGAGCGGCGCGACGTCGACCGTGACGGTCTGGGCCGCCGACGCGAGCCCGCGGACGATCTGCGGGCCGCGCAGCGTGAGTTCCACCGCCGTGCGGGCCGAGGCCGCCGCGAGGGCGTAGACAGTGTCGAGCACGCCCGGGGCGGGGGCGTCGCCACGGCGCGACGGCGTGGACATCAGCGGACCTCACTACGGCAGACGGGTGGTCCGGTGGACCCTAGAGGAGGTCGACCGCGGGCGTGCTGATCACTTGCCGGGCGAGGCGAGCTTCCCGCCGAGCTCGAGGAGCTTGTCGGGCGCCTTCTGCGCGAGCTTGAGGAACGCCTCGCCGGCGCGGGCGCGGGCGAGCGACCCGTGCCCGAACTTGCGGGAGAGCCCCCTGTGGTCGCCGGGAAGCTGGTGGTGCTGCGGGCCCTTGACCGCCTCGGTCGCGAGGGTCCGGCCGATGACCATCCGCTGGATCTCGCTGGTGCCCTCGAAGATGGTGTAGAGCTTCGCGTCGCGGTACCACTTCTCCACCGGCAGGTCGGAGACGTAGCCCCAGCCGCCGCAGACCTGGACGGCCTGCTCGGCGGCGCGCACGGCCACCTCCGAGGCCTTGAGCTTGGACATCGAGCCCTCGCCGAGGTGGAACGGCACGCCGTTGGCGGCCATCCAGGACGCCCGCCAGCAGAGGAGCCGGGCGGCGTCGATGTCGGCGGCGATGTCGACGAGCGGGAACGCGACGCCCTGGTTCTCGATGACCGGCCCGCCGAAGGCCTCACGGCGCGACGCGTAGTCGCAGGCGTACTCGAAGGAGGCCCGGGCGACGCCGAGGGCCATGGCGGCGACCATCGGCCGGGTCTGCTCGAAGGTGCCGAGGGCGGCCGAGCGACCCTCGCCCCGGCGGGCCTTGTCGAGCTTGTGGTTCAGCTTGTCCTCGGTGCCGAGCAGCTGGTCGGCGGGGATGCGGCAGTTCGCGAACGACAGCTCGGCGGTGTGCGAGGCGCGGTGCCCGAGCTTGTCGAGGCGCCGGACCTGCTCCATGCCCGGGGTGCCCTTCGGCACGAGGAACATCGCCTGGCCCTTGGTGCCGAGCTCGGGGTCGACCACGGCGTTGACGATCGTGACGTCGGCGATGCCGCCGTTGCCGATCCAGATCTTGGACCCGTCGAGCACCCACTCGTCGCCGTCCTTGACCGCGCGGGTCTGCAGGTTCGCGACGTCGCTGCCGCCCTGGGGCTCGCTGACGGCGAGGGCGGCGAGCTTGATGTCACCGGGCTCGCCGAACATCTCCGGGGCCCAGCGGGCGAGCTGCTCGGGCGTCCCGGCCTGGTTGAGCGCGGAGAGCGCGAGGGCGGGCAGGACGAGCGTCAGACCGATGCCGGCGCAGCCCCAGAAGATCTCCTCGAGGAACAGCGGCAGGGACAGGCCCGTGGGGTCGGCGATCATGTCGGCGTAGAAGAGCGGGCTGTAGAAGCCCTCGCGGGAGGCCGCGTCGACGATGTCCCACGGACATTCCTGGAGCTGGTCGTACTTCGCGGCGGCGGGGCGGATGACCTCCTCGGCGAAGGTGTGCGCGCGCCGCACGAGCTCGTGGTGCGCGGGGGTGAGTTCGAGGGTGAAGCTCATGGTGCCTCCTGAGCCCGGGCGTTGTGACGTGCAGTACCGCGTACCGGCGGTACCGAAACCTCGTGATCGAACTTGCCGTCCAGGCGAACACATGTTCGAATCGACGCATGCGGTGGGCCGGACAGCAGGTGGGGGACGACGACGGGGCGCTGCCCGGCATGCCCGCGCTCAAGGGGCTCGTCCGCAGCGTGCAGACCCCCGAGTTCGCCGGGATCACCTTCCACGAGGTCCGGGCCCGCTCGGTGCTCAACCGGGTGCCCGGCGGCTCGCCGATGCCGTTCGGCTGGACGGTCAACCCGTACCGGGGGTGCTCGCACGCCTGCACCTACTGCGTCGTCGGCTCCACCCCGGTGCTCCGCGCCGACGGCGGCACGGTGCCGATGGCCGACGTCCGCCCGGGCGATGCACTGGTGGGCACGGTGCACGGGAACGGACTCCGCCTCCTCGACCGCACGCACGTGCTGGCGCACTGGTCGCGCCGCCGCCCGGTGGTCCGGGTGCGGCTCGCCGACGGCACGACGATGGTCGTGGGCACCGAGCACCGGCTGCTCACCCGGGCCGGGTGGCGGCACGCGACCGCCGAGGGCGCGGCCGACCACGGGGGCGCCTGGGTCGTCCCGGGCGACGTCCTGGTCGGCGCGGAGACGCTCCCGGCCCCCGGCCTCGCGGGGGTGCGCGACGTGCTCGACGAGTCCCGCGGGGCCGACCGGACGCTGGTGTCGGTCGAGCCGGCGGGGGAGGAGACGGTCTACGACGTCACCACCACCACGGGCGACTACGTGGCGGCGGGCCTGGTCCACCACAACTGCTTCGCCCGCAACACCCACACCTACCTCGACCTCGACGCGGGGGACGACTTCGACCGCCAGGTGGTGGTCAAGCTCAACGCCCCGGAGGTGCTGGCGCGCGAGGTCCGCTCACCGCGCTGGACCCGCGAGCACGTCGCGATGGGCACCAACACCGACCCCTACCAGCGGGCCGAGGGCCGCTACCGGCTGATGCCCGGGATCATCCGCGCCCTCGGCGCCTCCGGGACCCCGCTCTCGATCCTCACCAAGGGCACCCTGCTGGCCCGCGACCTGCCCGAGGTCGTCGCGGCCGGCCGGGACGTGCCGGTGGGCATCGGGGTGTCCCTGGCCCTGCTCGACCCCGACCTGCACCGCTCGGTCGAGCCCGGCACGCCCACCCCGCGGGCGCGGCTCGACCTCGTGCGCCGCATCGCCGACGCGGGCCTGCCCGTGGGGGTGTTCGTCGCGCCGGTGCTGCCCGGGCTCACCGACTCCGACGCCGCGCTCGACGCGCTGCTCGGCGAGATCGCCGCGGCGGGCGCCGCGGGGGCGAGCGTCCTCGCACTCCATCTGCGCCCGGGCACCCGCGAGTGGTTCCACGCCTGGCTCGCGCGGGAGCACTCCCACCTCCTCGAGCGCTACGCGGCGCTCTACCGGCGGGGCGCGTACGTGCAGCAGGCCTACCGGGAGGACCTGAAGGCACGCGTCGCGGTGCTGCTGCGCCGCCACGGGCTCGACGGGTCGGGGCACCACATGGGAGGGCGCCTCGACGGCGGGCGGGGCGTGGCGCCCGACAACCCCGAGCCGTGGCCCGACGGGGCGCTGCCCCGCGTCCCGGCCGGCCTCGTCCGGGACACCGCGCCCGAGCAGCTCTCCCTGCTCTAACCCGCGGCGAGGGCCTCGCCCACCCGGTCCCGCTGCTCGGCGAGGAACGCGGCGAAGGCGGGCCCGGACAGCGGCGCGTCGGTCCACCCGTTGCGGGCCACCGCCGCCCGCCAGGCCGCCGACGAGCGGACGCCCTCCACCAGGGACACCAGCCGGGCGACCTGGGCCTCGTCGAGACCCGGCGGGGCGAGCAGGCCGCGCCAGTTCTCCAGCACCACGTCGACGCCCGACTCCCGCAGCGTCGGCGCGTCCACCCGCGCCGTCCGCTGCGCCGAGGTGACGGCGAGGGTCCGCACCGTCCCGGCTTCCACCTGCGGGGCGGTCTCGGCGAGCCCCGTGACGGCCACCGACACCTCGCCGCGCAGCACGGCGGGCAGCAGCGCGTCGCCGGGCAGCGACCGGTAGCGCAGCGCCCCGGGCGGCAGGCCGATCGCGGCCGCGACCCGGGAGGCGACCAGCCAGTCGGGACCGCCGCGCGCGGAGACGCCGCCGACCACGACGCGCGACGGGTCGGCGCGCCAGGCGGCCACGAGGTCGCCGAGGGTCCGGTAGGGCGAGCCGGCGGGCACGGCGACGAGCTCGGGCTCGGTGACCAGGCGCGTGAGCGGCGTGGCGTCCCCGGCGGCCGTCGGCACCGCCCCGAGCAGGCCGAGGCCCATCACCATGACGAGGTCGGGGTCGGCCCGGGCGGCCGCCAGCCTTGCGACGGCCGCGCGTCCGCCGTCACCGGGCACCACCACGACGGGCGGGCTCGCGCCCTCGGTCTCCGCGATCGCGGCGGCGAGGGTGCGGGCTGTGAGGTCGTACCCGCCACCGACCTCGGTGGGGACCAGCAGGCGCAGGTCGCCGGGGCCGGGGGAGCAGCCGGCGACCAGCAGCGCCAGCACGGCGAGGACGAGACCGGCGTGCCGCACGCCCGGCACTCTCCCACCGACGGAGCACCGTCCCGCCGACCGAGGTGATTCCGGGCGCCCCACCCGCCAGACTGCACCCGTGGCCGGCCCGCTCGACGACGCGCCCGCGACCCGCCGGTGGTCGCGGGCCGGTCGGCGCCGCACGCTCGCGGGGGAGGCGCTGGCCCTGCAGCTCGGCGTGGTCGCGCTGGTGCTCGTCGCCGTCGCGGCCGTGAGCGTCACGCAGTCCCTGGCGTCGTTCACCCGCACCGAGAGCCGCCGGGTCCTCGCCGTCGCCGAGGACGTCGCGGTCGACGGCGTGGTCCGCCAGGCCCTCGCCGGTCGCGCGGTCACCACGCGCAACCCGGTCACCGCCGTCGTCGACGGGGCCCGCGACGTCTCGGGCACCTCGGCGGTGGTGGTCGCCGACGCCGACCTGACCGTCGTCACCGCGACCGACCCCGGCCTCGTCGGGACCCGCCTCGGCACCGCCGACGCCGACGGCGGAGAACCCAGCCGGGTCGCCGAGGGCCGCAGCTGGACCGGCTCGTCGCGCCTCACCCCCGGCGGCCCGCTCGCGGTCGCCGCCCAGGTGCCGGTGCTCGCCACCGACGGCCGGCGGATCGGGGCGGTCGCGGTCACCAGCGACCTGCCGGGGATCACGACGAGGCTCGCGGCCTCGGCGCCCGACCTGCTGACCTACCTCGGCCTCGCCACCGCGCTCGGCGTGGCCGGGTCGCTGCTGCTCGCCCGGCGGGTCAAGCGCCAGACCCTCGGGCTCGAGCCGCGGGAGATCACCGCGCTGGTCCAGCAGCGGGAGGCGATGCTGCTCGGGATCCGCGAGGGGGTCCTCGGCGTCGACGGCTCCGGGCGCGTGGTCCTCGCGAACCCCGCCGCCCGGGCGCTGCTCGACCTGCCCGACGACGCCGTCGGGCGCACGCTCGCCGACCTCGGCGTCGAGGAGTCGGTGCGCGCCGTGCTCGGCGGGCCCGGGCGGGCCGCCGAGGACGCCGTCATCCCGCGGGCCGACGCGGTCGTCGTCGCGAACCGGCGCCCGTTCCTCGTCGACGGCGCCGTCCGCGGGTGGGTGACCACCCTGCGCGACCGCACCGAGCTCGCCGCCCTGCAGCGCGAGCTCGGCACCACCCGCGGCACCACCGAGACGCTGCGCGCCCAGGCCCACGAGTTCTCCAACCGCCTGCACACGATCTCGGGGCTGATCGAGATCGGCGAGTACGACGAGGTCGTGCGCTACGTCGGGACGCTGCAGGGCTCGGCCGAGGACGACGCCGCCGTGACCGGGCGCGTGGGCGACCCGTCGCTCGCGGCGCTGCTCGTGGCCAAGACCCGCCTGGCCCGGGAGCGGGGCGTGGTCCTGGAGGTCACCGGCTCGCTCGCGCGGGTGTCCGACGGGCTCTCCGCCGACCTCGTCACCGTGGTGGGCAACCTCGTCGACAACGGCCTCGACGCGGTCATCGGGCTCCCCGGGGCCACCGTGACCGTGGAGCTCAGCGACCCCGGTGCCGGGAGCCCGGTCGGCGTCGAGGTCTCCGACACCGGGCCCGGGGTGAGCGCCGACCCGCCCGACGAGGTCTTCGGGCGCGGGGTGTCGACGAAGACCGGCGACGGCCGCGGCATCGGGCTGGCGCTGGTCCGCGCCGTGTGCGTGCGCCGCGGGGGAGAGGTCGCGGTGCGCTCGCGGCCCGGGGCGGGTGCGGTGTTCACGGCGCGGCTGCCGAGGCAGGAGAGGACCGTCGATGTCGGGGTCTGAGGGATCGGGGCCGGTGCGGGTGCTCGTCGTCGACGACGACTTCATGGTCGCGAAGGTCCACGGCGGCTTCGTCGGGCGCACCCCGGGCTTCGTCACCGTCGGGGTCGCCCACCACGGCGCCGAGGCCCTGGAGCGGGCCGTCGAGCTGCGCCCCGACCTCGTCCTGCTCGACCTCTACCTGCCCGACCGCAGCGGTCTGGAGGTGCTCGACGACCTGCGCGCGGCCGTCCCGGGCACCGACGTCCTCATGGTCACCGCGGCCCGCGACGCCGAGACGGTGCGGGCGGCGGTCCGCGGCGGGGTGGTCAACTACCTGATCAAGCCGTTCGGGTTCGAGGACCTGCGCGACCGGCTGCTGCGCTACGCGGCCGGGCGGGAGGCGCTCGCGGGGGAGCAGGACGCCGACCAGTCGGCGGTCGACCGGCTCTTCGCGGGAGCCCCGGCCGCCCCGCCGCCAGCGCCGGGAACGCGAACGGGCCCCCGGGCGTCGTTGCCCAAGGGCCTGTCCGGCGAGACCGCCGACCTGGTCGCCACGGCGCTGCGGGCCGCCGACGGCGACCTGTCGGCCGCCGAGACCGCCGAGCGGGTGGGGATCTCCCGGGTCAGCGCCCGGCGCTACCTGGAGTTCTTCACCGACTCGGGGCGGGCCGAGGTCCGCCTGCGGTACGGGTCCGCCGGGCGGCCCGAGCGCCGGTATCGCGCCGTCTGACCCGGGAAGCCGTCTAGCCGAGGAAGGGGATGGCCCCGACCACCACGCCGACCACGAGCATCGCGACCGAGGCGAGCCCGGCCATCCAGAGGGCCTTGCGGTGGTGGTCGCCGAGGTCGACCTTGGCCAGCGCCACGAGCAGCAGGATCGCCGGGACCAGCGGGCTCTGCATGTGGACCGGCTGCCCGACGATCGAGGCGCGGGCCATCTCGGCCGGGCTGATGCCGTAGTTCGCGGCGGTCTCGGCGAGCACCGGCAGGACGCCGAAGTAGAACGCGTCGTTGGACATGAGGAACGTCAGCGGCATCGAGAGCACGCCCGTGACCACGGCCATGTACGGCCCGAACGAGGCCGGGATGACCGAGACCATCCACTGCGCCATCGCGTCGACCATGCCGGTGCCGTCGAGGATGCCGATGAGCACCGCGGCCGCGAGGACCATCGAGACGACGGAGACGACGCTGCCGGCGTGGGCCTTGAGCTCCTCGGCCTGCTCGTCGACCGAGCGGAAGTTCACGACGAGGGCGATCGCGGCACCGATCATGAACAGCAGCGCGATCGGCAGCAGGTCGAGGATCAGCATGCCGAGCAGGCCGACCGTGAGGGCGGCGTTGAACCACAGGAGCTTCGGGCGCAGGGTCGTGCGGTTCGGGTCGAGCGCGCCCTCGAGGCCGTGGTCCGCGGGGGTGGACCCGTCGGGACCGGTGCCGCCGCCGGTGACGGCGGGCGTGCCCCCGGGCGGGGTGAGGACGGACGTCGTCGTGCCGGTGGTCGTCGTCGCCGTGGTGCCCTCGAGGACGCGGGTCTGCGACCGGGCGCCGACGGCCTCGCGGACCTCGGCGAACGGGTCCGCGCCGAGGCGGGTGCGCTCGCGGCGGCCCAGCAGGTAGGCGAGCACCAGGACCGTCGCGATGCCCGCCAGCATCGACGGGATCATCGGGACGAAGACCTCGGAGGGGGAGAGCTGCAGGGCGCTCGCGGCCCGCGCGGTGGGCCCGCCCCACGGGACGATGTTGAGCACGCCGTTCGCGACCCCGGCGACCGCGGTGAGGATCACCGGCGAGAGGCCGAGGCGGAGGTAGACCGGCAGCATCGCGGCGACGGTGATGATGAAGGTCGTCGAGCCGTCGCCGTCGAGGGAGACCACCCCGGCGAGCACCGCGGTGCCCACGACGACCTTCGCCGGGTCGTCCCCGACCACGCGCAGGATGCCGCGGACGATCGGGTCGAACAGGCCGACGTCGATCATCATCCCGAAGTAGATGATCGCGAACATCAGCAGCGCCGCGGTGGGGGCGAGGCTCTTCACCGCGTCGAGCACCATGTCGCCCATGCCGAGCCCGGCGCCGGCGAAGAGGCCGAAGATCGTCGGCACCAGGATCAGCGCGACGACCGGGGTCAGCTTCTTCGTCATGATCAGGGTCATGAAGACCCCGATCATGAGAAAGCCGAGGATGACGAGCACGGGGGCCTCCTACGTGATGTCCGACGCCCGCTCCGGCGTGGTACCGAGCACACTGCGGGCCCACCGGCCGTGAGGTCGACGTTGCGGACGTGAGGCGCGTAGTGGTCGTAGTGGTCACGGCCGCGACCGTTCTGTCCGCGGCCCGGGTGCCGGAGGCTCACCTACCGTGCGACGCCGCCTCCCGCCCTGGTTCGCCGGGCTCCTCGTCTGCGTGCTCGCGACCCAGACCGCGCTGAACCTCGCCCGGCCCCTGGTGTCCTACCGCGCGATCGCCCTCGGCGCGGACGCCACGGCCGTCGGGCTGATCACCGCGGTCTACGCGCTGCTGCCGATCCTGGTCGCGGTGCCGCTGGGGCGGGCCACCGACCGGCTGGGGCGCTCGGCGGAGGTGCTCCTGCTCGGCGTCGTCCTGCTGGGCGCGGCCCCGCTGCTCCTCGCCGGCGCCGACGCCCTCTGGTCGGTGGGGCTCGCCTCCACCGCGCTCGGCTTCGGGCACCTCGCCTTCATGATCGCCGCCCAGGGCCTGGTGGCCGGGCGCAGTCCCTCCGACGGGCTGGACCGGGCGTTCGGCCTGTTCACCGCGGTCACCTCCGCGGGTCAGCTGGTGGGCCCGCTGCTCGCGGGGGCCCTGCTCGGCGACAGCGGCGGCGCGGCCCTGCTGCCGGCGACCCGCACCGCGCTGCTCGTCGCCGCGGCATGCACGCTGCCCGCCGTGCCGGTGGCGCTGGTCGCGGCGCTGCGGTTCCGCCGGGGCGTGCGTCCCGACGACGGCCCGGTGCCGGAGCGGGCGCGCATCCCCGCCCTGCTGACCCGCCCCGGGATGCGCCCGGGGCTGCTGGTGAGCCTCGCCCTGCTCGCGACCGTCGACCTGCTCACCGCCTACCTCCCGCTGCTGGCCGAGGAGCGGGGGATCGCCCCGGCGGTCGTCGGGCTCCTCCTCGGCGCGCGGGCGGGCGCCTCGCTGGCCTCGCGGCTGCTCCTGGGTCGGCTCGCCGCGTGGTGGTCACGGTCGACCCTCGTCGTGGCGAGCGCCGCCGGCTCGGCCGTGGCCCTGGTCGTCGCCGCGTGGCCCGGCGCCGGGGTTGCGGTGATGGCGGTCGCGCTGCCCCTGTGCGGCTTCTTCCTGGGTATCGGCCAGCCCCTGACGATGACGCTCACCGTCCGGGCGGCTCCGGTCTCGGCGCGCTCGACCGCGCTCGCGCTGCGGCTGCTCGCCCACCGGCTCGGCCAGGTCGCGGTGCCGACCGGGGCCGGCCTCGTCGCCGGGGCGACGGGGGCGGCCGGGGCGCTGTGGCTCGCGGGCGGGCTGCTCGCGGGGTCGGCCGCCGCGGCGGCGGACGCCACCCGCCGCGGGGCCTTCGACGACTCCGCCTGACCGCCGCGGCCGGCCCGGTCACTTGTCGCGGGCGTCGTCGCCGGAGAGGCCCTCCTGACCCGCGGCACCGGCGGCCACCTCGCCGACGGTCGCCCGCTGCGAGCCGATGTGGGACTCCCGCCGGAGCCGTTCGACGACCTGCGGGTAGTGCAGCTCGAAGGCCGGACGCTCGGAGCGGATCCGGGGCAGCTCCGTGAAGTTGTGCCGCGGCGGCGGGCACGAGGTGGCCCACTCGAGCGAGTTGCCGTGGCCCCACGGGTCGTCCTGGGTGACGGGCCGCCCGTAGCGGTAGCTGGCGAACACGTTCCAGATGAACGGCAGCGTGCTCGCGCCGAGGACGAACGCCCCGATCGACGAGATCGTGTTCAGCGTGGTGAACCCGTCGGAGGGCAGGTAGTCGGCGTAGCGGCGCGGCATCCCGCTGGCGCCGAGCCAGTGCTGCACGAGGAAGGTCAGGTGGAAGCCGACGAACGTGGCCCAGAAGTGGAACTTGCCCAGGCGCTCGTCCATCATCCGGCCGGTCATCTTCGGGAACCAGAAGTAGATGCCGGCGAAGGTCGCGAACACGATCGTCCCGAAGAGCACGTAGTGGAAGTGCGCCACCACGAAATAGGTGTCGGAGAGGTTGAAATCGAGCGCGGGGCTGCCGAGCAGCACCCCGGTGAGCCCGCCCAGCAGGAACGTCACGAGGAACCCGATCGCGAACAGCATCGGCGTCTCGAACGTCAGCTGCCCCTTCCACATCGTGCCGATCCAG